>JAOPWU010000278.1 GCA_025965515.1 Mycobacterium sp. | reverse complement strand
ACCGCCACCGGTGTCTCCGGCGCGCAGACGACCGGGGCTCACGGCGGCCTCACGCGAACGGTTCAGGCCCACCTCGCGCTGCGGCCGTTCACCGATTACCTCTGGTTCACCGACCACGAGATCGCCGACCCGGCCTACAGCTACGCCTGGGCCGGCACGTCGAACGTGCCCGCCGCCTGCACCAGCAAGTACGCCTGGCAGTGGCCGACGTCCGGCAACCCGAGCACCTACAGCACCTGCTCGCAGTACGGCATCGCCTTCACCGCCGGCGACGTCCTGAACGGCAAGGTGCACACCAACGACACGCTCTGGATCAACACCACGGCGGGGCAGTCGCCCGCGTCGTTCCAGAGCGCCGTCGAGACGGGGTGCCCCCGCAGCACGTGCCCGAAGGGCTACGTCGCGAAGAACAACGCCACCGCGACGTTCGCCAACACCGGCGATCCCCAGTCGGTCCCTGTCACGCCGTTGCCGCAGACGAATCTGCAGCTGAAGAGCTACGCGACGACCTCCACCGGCTGCCTCTTCACTGGCCCGACGCGCATCTGGCTGAAGAGCAACGGGACCATGGTCGTCAGCAGCCCCTACAGCAAGTCCACCTACGGCTGCGACAACTACCGGAACGGCACGGGCAGCGTCGGTTTCAAGGCGGCCACCATGCCGCTGCCGGCGAACGGCGTCATCTACGTGCAGTCGATCCCGACGTCGACGGGCGACGCCAACTACTCGACGGCGCCGAACTGCTCCAGCTACCCGTACGTGAACGACCCGGAGGGCAAGCAGACCGCCGGCTTCCCGCTGGCGAACGACATCGGGCTCAACTACGGCTACTTCCACTGCAACTATGGCGACGTCTACATCGACGGTGTCACGTCGGGCCAGCTCACGGTGGCTGCGGACAACATCAACATTGTCGGGAACCTGACCTACGCGGGCGCGACCGGCACGGACGTGCTGGGGCTCGTCGCCAACAACTTCGTGCAGATCTACCACCCGGTCGACAGCAACGGGAAGGACCTGCTCACCGGGACCGCGGCGGGGACGTGCCCGAAGATCAACTACCAGATCAGCGCCTCGTTGATGGCGCTGTCCCACAGCATCACGGCCGAGAACTACAAGAACGGGACCGGGTGCGCCAGCAACGTCCTCAACATCACCGGCAGCATGCTGCAGCTCTACCGCGGTGCCGTCGGCACCAGCACCCAGAACCAGGCCGGGCAGGCCAGCATCGCCACCGGCTTCCTCAAGAACTACCAGTACGACGCCCGGCTGCGGCACATCCAGCCGCCCTACATCTCGTTGCTGGGCAATGCGGGCTGGTCGCAGGACGACCAGGTCGAGAGCAACCGCAAGTACGACGCCACGGGCACGAAGCTGTGGTGACGACCCGGATCCGCAGCCCGTGGTCGCTCGCGGGACGGCCGTTCGGGCCGATGCTGACTCCGTGATCCTGTCGTACGCCCCCGCGCTCCCGGCGGCCGTCGCCACCACGGGCACGCAGCGGGCACTCGTCGCCGCGGTCTGCGCCGTGCTGGGCCTGGCGATCGGGTCCTTCCTCAACGTGGTGGTGCACCGCGTGCCCCTGGGGGAGTCGGTCGTCCACCCCCGATCCCGCTGCCCCGGCTGCGAGACGGCCATCGCGCCCCGGGACAACGTGCCCGTGCTGTCGTGGCTGCTGCTGCGCGGCCGGTGCCGGCAGTGCGCCGAGCCGATCAGCCTGCGCTACCCGCTGGTGGAGCTGGCCTGCGCCGTGCTGTTCGCCGTGCTGGCGTTCCGGTTCGGGCGAGCCACGACGGACCTGGCCGCGCTGCCGGCATACCTGTACCTCGCGGCCGTCGGGCTGGCGCTCGCCCTCATCGACCTGGCTGTCTACAAGCTGCCCAACGTGCTCACCCTGCCGTCGTACGTCGTCGGCTCGCTGCTGCTGTTGCCGGCGGCGCTGGCGGGACCGGGCCTGTCCGCCTGGGTCCGGGGACTGCTCGGCATGGCGGTGCTGTACGCCCTGTACTTCGTGCTCTGGTTCGTCTCCGGCGGCCGCGGCATGGGCTTCGGCGACGTCAAGCTCGCGGGAGTCCTGGGGCTGTACCTGGGTTACCTGGGCTGGGGCGTGCTGGCCGTCGGGACGGTCGGGGGGTTCGTGGCCGGCGCGATCGGGGGTCTGCTGCTGGTCTGGCGCCGCCGCGGTGGGCTGCGGCAGCACATCCCGTACGGGCCCTGGATGATCCTCGGCGCCCTCGTCGCGGTGTTCGCGGGCCAGGCCATCAGCGACGCCTACGTCCGGGCCATGTTCGGCGTCTGACCCGCCGGCCGTCCGCCGTCCGGGGGAATCAAGTCCCCCATCCTGCCCGCCGAAAGGCTCAGGGAGACGGCTGAGCTTCCCCGCCGGGGGAGCGCGTCGACCGGAGGGACGGGCAGATGGCGAAGCGGGCCGTGGGGCTCGACATCGGCACGTGCGGCATCCGTGCCGTCGAGGTCACGACGTCGGGCTCGGGTTACCGGCTGGTCCAGCTCGCGGAGGCGCCGCTGCCGGTAGGGGCCGTCATGGACGGCGAGGTCGTGGACACCGCTCTGGTCGCCGACGCGATCCGCGGCCTGTGGAAGTACGCCAAGCTCTCCCGCACGCAGGTGGCCCTCGGGGTCGCCAACCAGAAGGTCGTCGTGCGGCAGCTCGACCTGCCCCGACTTCCGCTCGCGGAGCTCCGGCGGACGCTCGGCTACCACGTGGCCGACATCATCCCCATGCCGGTGGACCAGGCACTCCTCGACGTCCACCCGCTCGTCGACGTCACCGACTCCGCCGGCGTCCCGGCCATCCGCGGCCTCCTCGTCGCGGCGGACGCTGCGATGGTGCGGGCCAGCGTGACCGCGGCCCGCAGCGCCGGCCTCACGGTCGCCGCCGTCGACCTCACGCCCTTCGCCCTCATGCGCGCGCTCGCCGCCCCCCAGCTGCTGGGACGCACCGACCGCGCAGAGGTCCTCATCGACGCGGGCGCCGCCGTCACCACCGTGGTGGTGCACGCGCAGGGCGCGCCGCTGTTCGTGCGCATCCTCGGCCTGGGCGGCCAGGAGATCACCCAGCGTCTCGCCGAGCGGGTCGGCACCAGCATGGAGTCGGCCGAGCAGTTGAAGCGTTCGCTCGGGATCCCGCGGCAGCGTGGCGTCGCGGACGCCACCACCGAGGTCGCCGTCTCGGCGGCCGACGAGTGGGTGGACGAGGTCCGCGGCTCGCTCGACTACTACATGGCCCAGACCGACGCCCGGCCGCTCAGCCGGGTCCGGCTGGCCGGCGGCGCGGTGCACCTCGGTGGGCTGGCCTCGTCGCTGGCCAACATCCTCGGGCTGCCGGTCGAGCTGGCCGACCCGTACGCGGCGGTGACCGTGTCCGGCGGAGTCTCCGCCGACGACCTGCGCGGCAGCGCGCATCACGCGGCTGTGGGTGTCGGTCTCGCCCTCGGCGTGCTCGAGGGGAACGGCGCATGAATCTCACCCTGACGCGGCCCAGCCTGCTGTCCCGGGG
>JAOPWU010000265.1 GCA_025965515.1 Mycobacterium sp. | reverse complement strand
CGCAGCGCCGCGCGGCCGGCCGCCTCGGCGACCCCGGGCGGCGTCCCACGCGAACCGGGCCACCCCCGGCCAGCCGACGACCGGGCGCAGGCCCGCCGCCGAGGTCGGGACGCCCATCACGGTCCGGGCGGGCAGCGGCCGCAGCGCGCCCCCGATCCACAGCGCGGCGGGGACGCGGGCGGGGTGGACGACGGGCAGCCCCAGCTCCGCCGCGAGCGCTGCAGCCTCCGGCACCCGGGCCAGGAACGACTCGGCGCCGGAGTCCAGGGAGACGCCGGCAACCTCGGAGACGGCGAGGACCCCGCCCGCGCGGGGCGACGCCTCGAGCACCGTGACCTCGGCGCCCGCGGCCCGGGCCTCCCACGCGGCGGCGAGCCCCGAGATGCCGCCCCCGATCACGACGATCCTCACGTGCGCTCCGTCCTGTATCCGCGTGCCCGCCCGCTGCGCCGCCGGGGGGCGACCGGCCGCCAGGTGACGTCGGCGACCGGGTGGGTACATCTTCGCCGCCCGCAACGCCGCGGGCCCTGCTCAGGAGGCACGATGACGAGCGCAGCGGCGGCCGAGTCCGAGGGCGCAACGGTACGGAGCCTGATCCCGGCCCGGATCGACCGACTCCCCTGGTCGCCCTTCTTCACCCGCATGGTGTGCGCGCTCGGGGTGGCGTGGATCCTGGACGGCCTGGAGATCCAGATCGCCAGCGTGGTCACGGGCCAGCTCACCGAGAAGAGCACCCTCGGCCTGACCTCCACGGCGGCCGGCGCCATCGCCACGGTGTACCTGATCGGCGAGGTCATCGGCGCCCTGGTGTTCGGCAAGCTCTCCGACCGGCTCGGCCGCCGGCGGCTGTTCATGGTGACGCTGGGCATCTACCTGTTCGGCAGCGGCCTGACCGCGCTGACGTTCGGCCACGGGCCGGGCTGGGTGGCGTACCTCTACCTGACGCGGATCATCGCCGGCATCGGCATCGGCGGGGAGTACGCGGCGATCAACTCGGCGATCGACGAGATGATGCCGGCCCGCTTCCGGGGCCGCGTCGACATCGCGGTCAACGGGACCTACTGGGGCGGCGCGCTCGTGGCGACGCTGGCCTCGCTCATCATCACGCGGGCCATCCCGGTGAGCGTCGGCTGGCGCATCGCATTCCTCATCGGGCCGGTGCTGGGCCTCGTCATCCTGTTCGTCCGGAAG
Organism: Mycobacterium sp.; assembly: GCA_025965515.1. Lineage (GTDB taxonomy): Bacteria > Actinomycetota > Actinomycetes > RYN-182 > RYN-182 > RYN-182. The sequence continues at coordinate 4,920 of JAOPWU010000265.1, read as the reverse complement.
AACCTGCCCGAGAGCCCCCGCTGGCTGCTCATGCACGGCCGGGTCGAGGAGGCCGAAGAGACGATCGCCCGGATCGAGCGCCACATCCAGGAGCAGGGCGGGCACCTCGATGACGTCGACGAGAGCCGGGCGATCGAGGTGAAGCCCGAGAAGGACATGGGCTACCTGACGCTGTTGCGGGTCCTCTTCCGGGACATGCCGGCCCGTTCGGTGCTCGGCGCCTCGCTGATGATCACGCAGTCGTTCCTCTACAACGCGATCTTCTTCACGTACGCCCTGGTCCTGAAGAAGTTCTACGGCGTCTCCGACTCGGCGACGCCCTTCTACTTCATCGCCTTCGCGGCGGGGAACCTGCTGGGGCCGCTGACCCTGGGGCACCTGTTCGACACCCTCGGCCGCAAGCGGATGATCGCCGGCACCTACCTGATCTCGGGCGCGTTGCTCGTGGTCGTCGCCGCAATGTTCCAGGCGGGCTTCCTCAATGCCATCACCCAGACCATCGCCTGGTCGGTGATCTTCTTCTTCGCCTCCGCGGGTGCGAGCGCCGCCTACCTCACGGTGAGCGAGATCTTCCCGATCGAGGTGCGGGCGAAGGCGATCGCGGTCTTCTTCGCCATCGCGCAGGGGTTCGGCTCCCTCGGACCCACGATCTACGGCGCGCTGATCGGGGACGGGAGCAACCGCACCACGCTGTTCATCGGCTACCTGCTCGGGGCGGCCGTGATGATCCTCGGCGGTCTCGTGGAGGTGTTCCTCGGCGTGGCGGCGGAGGGCAGGTCCCTGGAGGACATCGCCACCCCGTTGTCGGCGGTCCGCACCAAGGTGTCCTCGGGCGTCAACGCCCTCAAGACCGGCGCGGCGGGCATCGACCTGACGCCCCCCGGGACCACCAAGCCCACGGGACGGCTCGCCGGCTGACGCCCCGCGCCCCGTCCCGCCGGTCAGCCGGCCGGGCGGGGCGGCGTCGCGTGCACCTGCTCCACGACGCGGGCCAGCTGGTCGGGATCCGTCTCCGGCAGCACCCCGTGCCCGAGGTTGGCGATGTGCCCCTCGGCGGCGTCGGCGCGCCGGAGCATGTCGGCAACGGCCTCCTGTACGGCGCCGTAGGGAGCCAGCAACAGGGTCGGGTCGAGGTTGCCCTGCACGGCGCGGCCCGGGCCGACCCGTCGGGCCGCGACGTCGAGGGGCACCCGCCAGTCGACGCCGACCACGTCGGCGCCCGCCTCCCCCATCGCACCCAGCAGCTCGCCCGTGCCGACACCGAAGTGCAGCCGGGGAACGTCGCTCACGGCGGCGACGCCGGCCAGCACCCGCGCGCTGTGCGGCATGACGAACCGCCGGTAGTCCCGCTCGCTGAGCGTGCCCGCCCAGGAGTCGAACAGCTGCACCGCGCTGGCCCCCGCGGCGATCTGCACCTCGAGGAACCCCAGCGTGATGGTCGCCAGCCGGTCGAGCAGCTGGTGCCACAGCTCCGGCTCGGCGTGCATGAGCGCCTTGGTGCGGGCGTGGGTGCGGCTGGGGCCGCCCTCGATCAGGTAGCTGGCCAGCGTGAAGGGCGCCCCCGCGAAGCCGATGAGCGGCACCGGCAGCCGCTCGGCCAGCTCGCCGACGGCCTCGGCCAGCCAGGGGACGTCACCGGGGTCCAGCGGCCGGAGCGTGTCGAGCTGCGCGGCGGACCGGATCGGCTGCGCGACCACCGGGCCCACACCGGGGACGATGTCGAGGTCGACCCCCACCGCCACGAGCGGCACCACGATGTCGCTGAACAGGATCGCCGCGTCGACGCCGAACCGGCGGACGGGCTGCTCGGTGATCTCCACGACGAGGTCCGGACGGCGGCACGCGTCGAGCATGGCCGTCCCCTCGCGCACGGCCCGGTACTCGGGCAGCGCGCGCCCGGCCTGGCGCATGAACCAGACGGGCCGGTGCGCCACCGGCTGGCGGCGGCAGGCACGCACGAACGGCGCCTCCGCATGGCGCGCCGGGGCGCGGTCGGGGGATCCGGATGTTGCCGCAGCCTGCAGGACGTCCACGCGAGCAGCCTCCCACGAGCGGTCCCGCGGCTCCTGCCGAGCACGCGGGCGGCCCGGCGCGGTCCCTCGGCGTGTCCCCGTGACGGGGGGCCCTGCGCGGCGGAACCTGGGAACAGCTGTTCGAACGCGAGCAGGACGCGCGAGCGAGGAGGACCGGCATGACCTTCCGGCAGGACCACGGACGTACCTGCGAGAACTGCGGCCCGGCAGCACAGTTCGATCCCCTGGGCGAGGCCTTGGACGGTCACCTCGCCGCGGAGCGGGCGTGCCCGGAGTGCGGCAGCGCGTGGCTGGTGCTCAGCTTCGAGGCGGAGCTGGCGGAGCTCGCTGCGGCGGAGACCCGGCCGACGGCGGCGTTCCTCGCCGCCTGACGCGGCCGATCAGGAGCCCAGCAGCACCACGCCGCAGAGCGTCCCCGCGACGCCCAGCCACTGCACCGCGCGCAACCGTTCCCGCAGCAGCACAGCGGCCAGGGCGATCGTCGCCACCGGGTAGACCGATCCCAGGACACCCACGAGCGACGTGGTCCCATGCCGGCTCGCCACCCCGAAGAGCAGGTTGGCGCCGACGTCGAGCAGGCCGACCACCGCCAGCCGCGGGAGCGCCGCGGTGGACGCGCGGCCCGTGCCCCGGACCGACCGGCGCAGGGCCGGGACCGCCGCGGTGGCGACTGACACGAGCAGCACGTTGACCCACCGCTGCACCAGCACGGTGCCCACGACGTCCGTCGAGCTTCCGGCCCGCAGGAACACCAGGGCCGCCCCGAAGCCGGCCGCCGCCACCAAGGCCAGCGGTACCGCACGCCCGCCGCCCGCCAGCCGGCCGTCGGGTCCGCCGGCGGCCACCACGCCCACCGCTGCCGCGCCGATCCCGACGGCCTGCGCCGCCGTGAGCGCATCGCCCTGCGCGAGGCCCACCGCGACCGGTAGGACGACCCCCAGCGAGGCGAGCGGCGCGACCACGGACATGCGGCCGACGGCCAGCGCCCGGTAGAAGCAGCCGAGTGCGATCGGGCCGACCACGCCCGCCGCGGCCCCCCAGAGCAGCCAGCGGCCCGGCGACGCCACGCCCGTGACGGCCGCGAGGACGGTCACCGCGACGAGGGCGCACGCCTGGCTGCCACCCACGACCAGCAGCACGGGCAGCCGGCGGCTGAGCCGCCCGGCGACGAAGTCCCCGGTCCCCCACAGCAGGCTCGACAGCAGGGCCAGGGCGACGACCATCGCGCGGACACTACCGTCCGGCCCGCGACACGCCGCCCCACCAGCACCGCAGCGGGCCCCCGCAGACCTACGCTCGGCCGGTGGTGTCGCCCGGCGTCCTTGCGCCCGCTATCAGCAGAGCCGTGGATCACTTGCGTGCTGTGGCGGCCGGCGGCACGGTGACGGACCGGCAGGGGGACGTGACCCAGCGCCCCGACGTCGTGGCCGAACCGGCGCCCGCGCCGACCCGGCTGGCGCCCTACGCGTACGCGTTCACCCTGTCGCTGGCCGACGCCGCGATCGCCGGGGACCAGGACGGGCCCGCCGACGAGCGCGACACGCCGCTCGGGCGGCTGGTCCTGCTGCACGACCCCGCGGGCCAGGACGCCTGGCAGGGCGAGCTGCGCTGGGTCGGCTTCCTGCGGGCCCCCATGGACCGGGAGATGGCCGCGGACCCGCTCTTCCCCGCCGTGCTGTGGTCGTGGTGGCAGGAGTCGCTCGCCGGACACTGGGCCGAGGCCACCGCGCTGGGCGGCACGGTCACGGTGACGAGCTCCAGCCGGTTCGGCGCACTCGCCGGGCCGCCGGACGCCCACGAGGGCGAGCTGCGCTGTTCCTGGTCGCCGTCGGCCGACGGCGGTCTCGCCCGGCACCTGACCGCCTTCGCGGACCTGGTGGCGGTGGCGGCGGGCCTGCCGGCCCTGCCGCTGCAGCGCGCGGGGGCCGCCGTGCCGCCCGCGATCCCGCTGCTCAGCCGGCGGTCCTGACCGCTCCTGCGGTCCGGCGCCGCTGCTGCGGGAGCACCGGCAGCCGCAGCGTCAGCAGCGTGCCCTCCCCCACGGTGGATGCGACCGTGAGGTCCCCACCGGCCAGCCGGGCGCGGTCGCGCAGCAGCTTCAGCCCCACCTGCCGGCCGGGGACCGAGCCCACGGACGCGACGTCGAAGCCGGGGCCCTCGTCCCCCACCTGGGCCAGCAGGGCGCCGTCGGTCACGGCCAGGCTGACCCAGGCGGCGTCGGTGTCGGCGTGCTTCACCACGTTCAGCAGCGACTCCTGCACGAACCGGTAGACGGTCAGCGCGGCCACGAGCGGCAGCGGATGGGACTGGGCCGGCCACCGCAGCTCCACCTGAAGCCCGTACCGGTGCGCGAGGTCGTCCCGCAGCAGCGCGACGGCCGTCGCGAGGTCGGAGTGCGTCAGCTCGGGCGGCCGGGTACGGGCCATGAGGCCACGGATCTGCTCCTCGGCCTCGCCGACGAGCTCCCCCACCGCCTCGAGGGCCGGGCCCGGGTCGGGCGCGTCGCGCAGGTCCGCCAGGTGGCGTCGGGCCACCAGGAGGGACTGCGCGACCGTGTCGTGCATCTCCGCCGCCAGCTGCCCGCGGGCGGCCTCCTCCGCGCGCACCAGCGCGGACAGCAGCTCGGTGACGCCCTGCCCGGCGGCCTGCGCACTGGACTGGTGATAGGCGACGACCTCGTCGGCGAGGCGTGCCCGCACCCGCAGCAGCTCGGCTGCGGAGACCAGCCGCCGCAGCTCCGGGACGCGCGTCTCGGGGAACCGGGGGGCCGGCGGGACCTCGGCCACGCCCGCCCGGGCGGCGAGCAGGGTGCTGTCCGCGGCGGTCCCCAGCAGCTCGGCGTACCGGCGGGCGCGCCGGGCGGCGGCGGTCGCGGCCCCGGCGGCGC
>JAOPWU010000255.1 GCA_025965515.1 Mycobacterium sp. | reverse complement strand
CCACCGGGGCGCCATCGGCGGCCGAGGAGGTCGCCCGGCGCGGCGCCGTGCGGCGGACGACGCTCCAGCGCATCGGGGTGCCGGCCGACCCGCCGCCCGCCGGGGCGGTGGCCGCCGCCGACTGGTTCGTCGCCGCGCCCGTCTGGGGCGACTGGGTTCGCCGGCTGACGGAGCTGGCGGCCGGCGGTACGGCCGCGGGCCGCGCCACGGGCGGCGTCGCCCGGGCCGAGGCCGCGGAGTTGCTGGGGCTGCCGGACCCGGCCCTGCTGCCCGTCCTCGTCGGCGCGGCCGGGCTCACGGAGCGGCAGGGGATCCTGCGACCCGCCGGGCGCGGCGTCGAACTGCCGCCCGTGCTCGCGGCCCGGCTGGCGCCGGTGCTGGACCGCCTGGTCGCCGACCCGTTCGACGCGCCGGACGCGGACCAGTTGCGGACGCTGGGGCTCGGCCCCCGGGACCTCGGGGCCGCGGCGGCGGCGGGGGCGGTGCTGCGCCTGCCGGGCGACATCGTGGTCGGGGCGGACGCCGCGGAGGCCGCCAGGCACCGCCTCGCGACCATCCCGGCGCCGTTCACCGTCGCGGAGGCGAAGACTGCCCTGGGCGTGAGCCGCCGCGTCGCCATCCCGCTGCTGGAGTACCTGGACCACGCCGGGGTCACCCGGCGCGACGCCGACACCCGCCGGACGCTGCGCTCCGACGGCTGAGGGCCACCCGCGCGGTGCCTATCGCCCCGACCCTGCCAGCAGCGACAATGGCGCCCATGGTCCGGGGCGCCGTCTGGCGGGAGAAGGACGGCGCGCCCTTCCTGATGGTGACGGGCACCGCCCTCGCCCTCACCATCATGGGTGCCTCCGCGGTCGGCGCCGCCATCGTGGCCCTGCTGGTCGTGGTCCTCGGCGCCTCCCCCGCGGACCTCGGGCCACACCGCGTCGGGCTGCTCGTCTTCTCCGCCTGCTACGTGGCGGTGTCCCTGCTCGCCGGCCTGGTGCTGTCGCTGACGCTGCAGCGGGGCGCGCTGCGGTGGCTGCTCGACGGCCCCGCCTACGACAGCGACGAGGCGCAGCGCGTGCTGCAGCTGCCACTGCAGACCACCGCGGTCAGCGGGGGCCTCTGGCTGCTCGGTGACGTTCTCATCAGCCTCGCCAACGCCTTCGCCTCGACGCCTCGGGAGACCCTCCGGGTCAGCATCGCGATCCTGCTGGGCGGCATCGCCACGGCGGGGATCACCTACCTGCTCACGGAGCGGTTCGCCCGGCCGGTCACCGCCCGGGTGCTGGCCGTGCGGCCGCCGGAACGCGTCGTGGGGCTCGGCGTGCTGCCGCGCCTCGTGATGGCCTGGGTGCTGGCGAGCGGGACCCCGTTCGCCGGCATCCTCGTGGTCGAGCTGCTGCGGACCCCCGGCCAGCGCGACACCGGCGGCGCGGCCACCCTGCTCGCCTGCGTCGGCATCCTGGTCGGCGTGCTCACCACGTCGCTCACCGCCCGCGCGATCGCCGAGCCGCTGCAGGGTGTCCGCCGCGCGCTGGAGGCCGTCGAGAAGGGCGACTACGACGTCACGGTCGAGATGACGGACGCCAGCGAGCTGGGGCGGCTCGAGGTCGGGGTGAACCGCATGGTCGCCGGGCTGCGCGAGCGCGAGCAGCTGCGGGACCTCTTCGGCCGCCACGTGGGCGTCGAGGTTGCCCGGCACGCCCTCGAGGTCGGCGCGAGCCTGCAGGGTGAGGTCCGCGAGGTCGTCTGCCTGTTCGTCGATGTGGTCGACTCGACGGGCCTGGCCCAGCGCCTGGAGCCGCACGAGCTCGTGGCGCGGCTGAACCGCTTCTTCGCGGCCGTGGTGGACGCCGTCTCGAAGGAGGGCGGCCTCGTCAACAAGTTCGAGGGCGACGCGGCCCTGTGCATCTTCGGCGCGCCCGCCCCGATGGACGACCCGGCGGGGGCGGCACTGCGGGCGGGGCGCGCCATCCGCGACCGCGTGGTGCGCAGCGGCGAGCTCGACTGCGGCATCGGCATCTCCGGCGGCAAGGTCTTCGCCGGGCAGCTCGGCACCCTGAGCCGCCTCGAGTACACCGTCATCGGGGACCCGGTGAACGAGGCGGCGCGGCTCGCCACGATCGGCAAGGACCTGCCCGGTCGGTTGCTCGCTGCGACCCACGTGGTGGAGACCGCGGACGCGGACGAGCAGCGCTGCTGGGAGCGGCACGCGGACGTGCAGCTGCGCGGCCGGCAGGAGCCCACGTGCACGAGCGTTCCGGTCGACTGACCGGGACGGTCAGCCCCCCGAGCGCCAGGCCTCCAGCAGCCGCAGCCAGACCTCGCTGACCGTCGGGTAGGACGGCACGGCGTGCCAGAGCGTCTCCAGCGGTACGTTCCCGATGACCGCGACGGTGGCGCTGTGCAGCAACTCCGCGACCTCGTACCCGACGAAGGTCGCGCCGACCAGCGTCTCGGTCGCGGTGTCCACGACCAGCCCGGCCCGGCCGACGTAGTCGTCGCGCAGCAGCGACGCCCCCGCGACGGACGCCAGGTCGTAGTCGACGACGCGCACCGCGACACCGTCGTCGCGCGCCTGCCGCTCCGTGCGGCCGACGCTCGCCACCTGCGGGTTGCTGAACACTACCTGCGGCACGGCGTGGGGCTCGGCGCGGTCGGCGTACCGCGGCCCGTCCAGCGGCCGCCCCGCGGCGCGGGCCACGATCACGTCACCGGCGACGCGCGCCTGGTACTTGCCCATGTGCGTCAGCTGGGCGCGGCCGCACACGTCGCCGACGGCGTAGAGCCACTCTCCGGCCACGCCCCGCACGGTCAGGTGCTCGTCCGTCGTCAGCGGCGTCCCGGGCTCCAGCCCGACGGTGTCCACGCCGAGGTCATCGCTCCTCGGGCGACGGCCCACGGCCACGACCAGCTCGTCGGCGGTGAGCGTGCTGCCGTCCGACAGCGACAGCGTGACCTCGGTGCCGCGGGGCTGCCCCTCGGCGGTGGTGACCGGCTCGGGCCGCTCCACCTTCTCCAGGTTCACCCCGAGCCGCAGGTCCACCCCCGCGGCCCGCAGCCGGTCGGCGACGATCTCGCCGGCGAACGGCTCGGACCCCGTGAGCAACCGGTCGCCACGGACCAGCATCGTCACCCGCGCGCCGAGCGAGGCCAGCCACGTCGTGGCCTCCGTGCCGACGACGCCGCCGCCGAGGACGACGACCCGGGCCGGGACCGCGTGGAGGTTGGTGACGTCGCGGGAGGTCCACGGTGCCGCCTCGCGCAGCCCGGGCACGGGCGGCACCACGGCGTCCGACCCGGTGGCGACGACCACGGCCTGCCGGGCGGTGAGCCGCCGGACGCTCCCGTCGGCCGCTGTCACCGTGACCGTGCGCGGACCGTCGAGGCGGGCGTGCCCCCGGATCACCGCGATCCCCTGCCCCTCGGCCCAGCGCACCTGCGAGCTGTCGTCGTGGCTGTGGGTGAAGCTGTCGCGGCGCGCGAGGACGGCATCGATGTCGAGACGGCCGGAGACCGCCTGCTGCGTGCCCGGCAGGTGGGCGGCGGTGTCGAGCACCTCGCCCGGCCGCAGCAGCGCCTTGCTGGGCATGCAGGCCCAGTAGCTGCACTCCCCGCCGACCAGCTCCCGTTCGACCAGCGCCGTCGAGAGCCCGTCGGCACCGGCGTACTGCGCGGCGTTCTCCCCGGGGGGGCCTCCCCCCAGCACGATCACGTCGTAGGTCTCGGTGGCCTCTGCCGCTCGCGTCACGCGCTGCG
>JAOPWU010000222.1 GCA_025965515.1 Mycobacterium sp. | reverse complement strand
GCCCCCGACGCCGCGTAGAGGCTGACGGGCCGACCGGCGGCGAGCAACGGGGGCACGCCGAGCAGGAGCGCGCAGAGCACGCTCACCCGCACCCACGCCAGCCGCTGCTCCGCGGCGGGCACCGGCCCCACGGCGCACACGAGCAGCCCGACCACGCCGGCCGCGGTCCACCCCCAGCGGGTCGCGCGCCAGAACCCGCCGGACCGGCGCAGCCGCGCCATCCCCGCGGCGGTGCCGGCGACGGTCAGCGCGGCGGCGACCAGCGGTCCCACGTCGATGCCGAAAGCCACCCGCGCATCCTCCCCCGCCGGTGCGGGGGAGGGCGAGCGGGTGACCGGCTACAGCAGCTCGGGGACGGCGGCGTCGATGTCGGCGAGCACCACGACGGGCCGGCGCTCGTGCCGGGCCGTGACGAAGGCGGCCGCCAGCGTCGCCCCCAGCTGTTCGACGGTGGGGTCGCCGGCGGGGATCTCCACCACCCCGCAGCCGTAGCCGCGGGCCACGAGGCCGTGGTCGATGGCGTCCGGCAGGTCCAGGCCCGGCAGCTCCTGACCGGCCGAGGCGCCCACGTGCTCGAACTTCGCGAAGGACTCGAGGATCGTGTACGAGCGATTGCGCGGCACGACGACGACCAGCGGGATCTCGAACCGGCTCGCCGTGTACAGCGCCTGGACCGAGTAGTGCAGGCTGCCGTCGCCGATGACGCAGCACACGGGGGACCCCTCGGCGTCGCGCTGCTTCTCCGCCAGCGCGACCCCCACGGCCGCGGGCAGGCCGAACCCCAGGCCGCCCGACCCGGTCGTCAGGTAGCCGCGCGGCCGGCGCACCTTCACCCGGGACCGCAGCTCCGGGCGGTTGCTGGTGCTCTCCTCCACGATCACCGTGCCGGCGGGCATCGCCTCGGCCAGGCAGCTGAAGAGGTAGTCGGCGGTCATCGGCGCGTCACCGAGCGGCGCTGTCGCGGGCTTCGGCCGGGGGGCGGGCTCCGGTGGCGCTGCCGTGGGGCTCTCCGGCAGCTCCCCCACCAGCGCCCGCAGGGTGAGCGCCGGGTCGGCGAGCAGGCTCTCGCTGTCGGCCGCGCGGGCGAGCTGCAGCGGGTCGTCCGTGACGTGCAGCAGCCGCGTCCCCGCCGGCACCACCGGGCCGGGCACGTACGGGTAGTACAGGAAGACCTGCGCGCCGACGACGAGCACGACGTCGTGCCGGGCCAGCTTCTCGGCCACGGGCGCGAGCGCGAGCCCCAGCTCGCCCGCGTAGAGCGGGTGGTCGGTCGGGAAGGCGATCCGCGAGGAGTTCGGCGCCGTGTAGACGGTCGCGGCGAGCCGCTCGGCGACGGCCACCGCGTCGTCCCAGCCGCCGGAGGCGTCCACCCCCGCGCCGATCACGAGCGCCGGCCGCTCGGCGCCGGCCAGCGCCCCCGCGAATTCCCGCAGCAGGTCGGGGTCGGGCGCGCTGCGGTACCCGATCACCCGCCGCGGCGCCACGGGCTCGCACTCGGCGTCCCAGTCGTCCATCGGGATGCTGACCAGCACCGGGCCGCGGGGCGCGGTCATCGCCAGGTGGTACGCCTGCTGGAGGAGCACGGGCACGTCCTGGGGTCGCGCCGGCTCCAGCGTCTTCTTCACGTACGGGCTCGCGAGGGCGCCCGGGGCGTCGTTCGTGAGCAGCGCCCGCAGCGCGATCATCGCCCGGACCTGCTGGCCGGCCGTGACGACGAGCGGCGTCGCGTTGTAGTGCGCCGCCTCGATGGCCCCCATGGCGTTGCCCAGTCCCGGCCCGGTGTGGAGGTTCACCAGCGCCGGCCGGTCGGTGCTCTGCGCGTAGCCATCCGCCATCGACGTGGCGCTGACCTCCTGCAGGGCGGGGATGTACGTGAAGTCCGCCGGCCAGTCCGTCAGGAACGGCAGTTCGGTCGACCCGGGGTTGCCGAAGACCGTGGTCATGCCGAGGGCGCGCAGCAGGTCGTGCGTGACGGAGCGAACGGTAGGCATGTCCCCGCCCTACCCGTCCCGGGAGCGGGAACCCCCTCCCCGGCGATCAGTGGGTGGGACTGATCACGATGCGACACAAGTCGGTCGTACAGGGAACGATGGGGCCATGTCCTCCCCCACCGCGCCGTCGACCGGCGCAGACCCGAGCTCCTCCGGCGCGCCGGGAGGCTGGCAGGACGCGCCCCCCGACCCCCGCCGCTGGTGGACGCTCGGCGCCGTCTGCCTGGGCACGTTCATGCTGCTGCTCGACATCACGATCGTCGTGGTGGCGCTGCCGAACATCCAGGCCGAGCTGCACGCGTCGTTCTCCGACCTGCAGTGGATCGTCGACGCGTACGCGCTCACGCTGGCGTCGCTGCTGCTGACCGCGGGGTCGCTGGCGGACATCTACGGCCGGCGGCGGTTCTACGTCCTGGGTCTCGGCCTGTTCACGCTGGCGTCCCTGGCGTGCGGCGTCTCGCAGAGCCCGCTGGTGCTGATCCTGGCCCGCGCGGCGCAGGGCATCGGCGGCGCCATCATGTTCGCGGTCTCGCTGGCGCTGCTGGCGTCGGCGTTCCGCGGCCGCGAGCGCGGCATGGCGTTCGGCGTCTGGGGCGCCATCACCGGCATCGCCGTGGCCGTCGGTCCCGTCGTCGGCGGCGCGCTGACCGCGGCGTCGTGGCGGTGGATCTTCTTCGTGAACCTGCCGATCGGCATCATCGCGATCGTCCTCACCGTGCTGCGGGTGAGCGAGTCGCGGATGCCCAGCGCGTCCCGACCCGACTACCCCGGCGTGGTGACCTTCACCGGCGCGCTGTGCCTGCTGGTGTACGCGCTGATCCGGGCGGGGGAGCAGGGCTTCGGTGAATCCGCGGTGCTCGGCTGCTTCGCGGGTGCGGCGGTGCTGCTGGCGGCGTTCCTGCTGGTCGAGGTGCACGGCACGCACCCGATGTTCGACCTGACGCTCTTCCGCAAGCCGACCTTCGTCGGGGGCTCGATCATCGCGTTCGCCCTGTCCGCGTCGATCTTCTCGCTGCAGCTGTACCTGGTGCTCTACCTGCAGGACGTGCTGCACTTCAGCGCCTTCGGCACCGGCCTGCGGCTGCTGGTGCTCTCGGGCGGCATCCTGGCCACGTCGGCCGCGGCGGGGCGGCTGACGTCCCACGTGCCCATCCGCTGGCTGGTCGGCCCCGGGATGATCCTCGTCGGGGCGGGCCTGCTGCTCTTCCTGCGCATCAGCGCCGACCGCAGCTGGACGGCGATGATCCCGGGGCTCATCGTCTGCGGGCTCGGCATCGGGCTGACCAACCCGCCGCTCGCGTCCACGGCGGTCGGCGTGGTGGAGCCGCGCCGGGCCGGCATGGCCTCGGGTATCAACTCGACGTTCCGCCAGGTCGGCATCGCGACGGGCATCGCCGTGTGGGGGTCGCTGTTCGCGAGCCGCACCACCGCCGTGCTGCACGACCAGCTGGCGCACCTCCCGGGCGCAGCCGCCGTCCCCGCGCTGCGGGGGCTGCCGATCGCGGTGCGGAACGGCGCCGCCGGGCCGCTCATCGCGCACCTGCCGGGACCGCTGCAGGCGGCCGTGGGGCGCGCCGCCACGGTGAGCTTCGTCGCAGGCCTCCACCACATCCTGGTGATCGGGGCCATCGTGGCCTTTGTCGGCGGTGTCGCCGGGCTTGTCATGGTTCGCACCAAGGATCTGGTTGGTCATGGTCCGGCGGACCGGCCCGCGGCGGGTGAGGACACCGCCGCCGAACCCACCGTCTGAGGAACACCTTGGACCTTTCGGCCATCTGGCTGATGGTTCGATGGTCCCCACGGCCCGGGGCATGGGACCCTGCACTAGCCCCGGGGAGGCCGGCCGGGCTCGCTGGAGAGGGATACCACCACCGCATGACCGCCGACGACGGGACGCTCGACGTGTCGGGCGACGCGACGACGACTGCCTCGGGGCGAGCGGGCCGCGCGGCCCGACGGGCCCTCGCCATGGCCAAGCCGCCCGTCCCCAACGATGCCCGGCCGCGCCCCACCGGGCCGGCCCGACGCGGCGGCCGCGGGCGCAAGCTCCAGGCGCTCACCGCTCCGGCGGAACAGCCGGCCGCGGCGGAACAGCCGACCCCGGCTGAGGCGCAGGCGGCGCCGGAGGCCGGTCCGCCGGTCACGCCGGAGCCCACCCCGGCGCCCGCGGCCGAGCAGGAGCGCATACCAGCCGAGCGCGCCGACGCACCCGCGGCCGACGCCGCGCTGCCGCCCGGCCATGGCCCCGCGCCGCTCGAGCAGGCCGTGGAGCCGGCCGTCGCTGCCGCGGCCACGCCCGAGGCACTCGAGCAGGCGTCACCGGCCGAGCAGGCCGCCGCCGAGCCGTCGGCCGCCGGGCCCGCCCAGCCAGCGCCGGTCCAGCCCGAACCGGCCCTGCCCGAGCCGACCCAGCCCGAGCCCCCGCACGCCGAGCTGCCCCCGTCCGAGCCCCCCGCCACCGCCGGGCCGGCGTACGTCCCGGCGCCCGAGTTCGGGATGCCCCAGCCCGAGCCCACCGCCACGCTGTGGCGCACCCCCCGCCGCCCGACCGGACCCCTGCGCGCCAAGCCTCCGCGCTCACGCCTCCGCCGTGTGGCGAAGGGGACCGGTGTCGGAACGGCCATCCTGCTGGTGCTCGCGGCGGTCCCGGCGATCGGCGGCCTGACCGTGCCGGGCGACGAGCGCTACCCGGCGAAGGTCGCCCAGTGGTCCCGCGACCACGGCCTCGGCTGGGTCATCACGGACGCCGAGCGCATCCAGTACGCACTGCACCCGCCCCGCAAGGGCGGCGAGCCGGCCGCCATCCCGCAGGCCCCCACGGTCACGCCGACCGCCGACCCGGCGCGGGCGGTCCTCCCGGCGCCCGCCCCGGTCACCGTGCAGGCAGTGGGCGCCCCGGCCATCCCCAACGAGGGCGCCTGGAGCGTCGTCACCACCGTGCAGGGCCTGCCGGCCATCTACACGGCGTTCGTGCGGCCCGACACCACGCACACCAGCTACCTCACCGGCCTCGCCCTGCTGGACCCGCACCTGGTGGACCTGACGCTGCACCCCGGCACGGTGGAACCGGGCCGCGGCCCGTGGACCACGCCGGACCACGTCGACCCGAAGGACCCGCACCTGCTGGCCGCCTTCAACGGCGGCTTCCGGATCCAGGACTCCCGCGGCGGCTTCGCGGACGAGGGCCGGATCGCCGTGCCGCTGGTCAACGGGCAGGCGAGCCTGACGCTCGACCAGTCCGGCCGCCCGGACATCCTCCGCTGGGCGGGCGGCGACGCCCTGCCGCCGGGGATCGTGGCGGTCCGGCAGAACCTGGTCCTGCTGGTCGACAACGGCGAGGTGTCGGCGGACGTCGCGAGCGAGGACCCGCGGGTCTGGGGCTTCACGATCGGCAACGCCAAGGCCGTCTGGCGGTCCGGCATCGGCGTCCGGGCCGACGGCCGCCTCGTCTACGCCGCCGGCGCCGCGCTGACCGTCACCACGCTGGCGAACATCCTCCACGGCGCGGGCGCGGTCCGGGCGATGGAGCTCGACATCAACCCGGACTGGACCTCGTTCGTCCGGTACACCGCGTCGCCGACGGGGATCTCGACGGCGACGAACCTCGCGCCCGACATGCAGCGGTCACCGGACCGCTACAACACGGCCTCGGCGCGCGACTTCGTGTCCATCGGCGCCCGGGACACCGTGCTGCCGCTCGTCACGCCCACCCACCCGGCAGTCGGGCCCAGCGCGACGGCGACCCACCCGCCGAGCACCCGCCCGACCGCCGTGGCGACCCGCCCGGCCACCAGCCGGCCGCGGGCCACCACCACCACGCCCCAGCGCTGACGCCCCGGCCCACCGGGACGCACCGGACGCACTGAGGCCCGCCCCGCCGGGTGGCGGGACGGGCCTCGGGGCCGTACGGGCTCAGGCCTCGGCGCAGCCCTTGGCCACGCGGGCGCCGAGTTCGGCGTCCACGTTGCGCCAGTAGTCGATCGCCTTGGCCTGGATGTCCGGGCGGACGCCCTTCGTCAGGTGCCCGACGATGTTGGTCACCAGGTGGTCCCGGTCGGTGTCGCTCATGACCTCGCGCACCAGCCGGCCGGCCTGCGTCCAGTCGTCGTCCTCCGGGTGCAGCGTGTAGGGCTCCCGCACCATGGGGCCGCCCTCGACGTCCCACGTGACGTTCTGGCCCAGCACCGGGTCCGCGTGCGGCCCCCCGAAGCTGTTCGGCGCGTACACCGGCTGGCTGCCCGCGTGCCGGTAGGCCATCGGCCCGTCGAAGCTGTAGCCGTCCACCGGGACGATCGGCGCGTTGACCGGCAACTGCAGGTAGTTCGGGCCGATGCGGTAGCGGTGCGTGTCCGGGTAGCTGAACAGCCGGCCGAGCAGCATCTTGTCCGGGCTCGGGCCGATGCCCGGGACGAAGTTCGCGGGCTCGAAGGCCGCCTGCTCGATCTGCGCGAAGTAGTTGTCCGGGTTCCGGTTCAGCGTCATCGTGCCGACCTTGATCAGCGGGTAGTCCTTCTGGGACCACACCTTGGTCAGGTCGAACGGGTTGACCTTGTAGCCGGCCGCGTCCTCGAACGGCATGACCTGGACGTGGAGGGTCCAGGACGGGACCTGACCACCCGCGATGGCGTCCCACAGGTCGATGCGGTGGTAGTCCGGCTCCTCGGCGGTCATGGCCTTCGCCTCGGCGTCGGTGAAGTTCTGGATCCCCTGGTCGGTCTTGAAGTGGTACTTGATCCAGTGCTTCTCGCCCGCGGCGTTCTCCCAGAGGAACGTGTGGGAGCCGTAGCCGTTCATGTGGCGGTAGGTGCGCGGGGTGCCGCGGTCGCTCATCAGGATCGTGACCTGGTGCGCCGACGCCGGCACGAGCGTCCAGAAGTCCCACTGCATGGTGTTGTCGCG
>JAOPWU010000189.1 GCA_025965515.1 Mycobacterium sp. | reverse complement strand
ATCTACGGCGCGCAGGGGCCGGGGAACGACGGGTCCGGTATCACCGTGGCGGTCGTCGACACCTGGGTGGACCCCAGTCACCCGCAGTTCGGCGGGCGCGTGCTGCAGGGTGCCGACTGCACCCTGGGCACCTGCACGCCGATCACGGCCGAGAGCTCGGACTCCTGCTGGCACGGGACCCACGTCGCCGGCACCATCGCGGCGGCGGAGTACGGCGTCGCGCCCAAGGCCAGGATCCTGCCCGTCCGGGTGCTGCAGTTCGACCCGACCGCCACCAGCGAGGACGGCGAGCGGGGCGCCTGCGTCGGCACCCCCGCGGCCGTCGGTGCCGGCATCCGGTACGCGATCGCGCAGCACGCCCAGGTCATCAACCTCAGCCTGGGCGCGCTGGTGGCCGACCCGAACGACGCGGTGATCCAGAACGCGGTGGTGGACGCGGCGACCGCAGGGGCCGTCGTCGTCTTCGCGGCGGGGAACGGCGCCTACCCGGTGAACGCGTCGTACGGCTCCTCATCGCTGGTGGTTGCCGCCACCGGGCCGGGCGGCAGCGTCGCGTCCTACAGCCAGACCGCCGGGGCCACCATCGCGGCGCCCGGCGGGGACACGGGCTCCGGCAGCGCCGCGTGCGCCGCGGACGGCTCGGACTGCATCTCCTCGACGTACCTGCGCCACCAGCTGGCGGTCAGCGAGGGCACGTCGATGGCTGCGCCGCACGTGAGCGGGACGGCGGCGCTGATCCTCGCGGAGTCCCGCGGCGCCACGCGGCAGGACGTGACCCGCCGGCTCCTCGGCACGGCGCGGCCGCTGCGCGGCCAGGCGTTCGGCCTGCTGGACGCCACCGCGGCCGTCACGGCGGGCAACTCGGCGACCCTGCCGGCCCGCGGGGCGGCGTCGCCGCAGCCCCAGAGCCAGTCGAGCCCCCGCCCTGCCCCGGGCACGGCGCCCGACGCGGCCCGGGTGGCGGCGGAACCCGCCGTGCTGGCGGCGCCGCTCGGCGCCCCGACGGTGAGCCTGCTCAAGCCGGCGCTGATCGCCGCGGCCCTGCTGGCGCTGCAGCTCCCGGCGCTGCTGCGTGCGCTCGACCAGCGGGCCCGCCCGCCGCGCTGACCGCGCCCGGACACGGCGCGACCCCCGGTCCCAAGGGGCCGGGGGTCGCGGATGCCGTCGGGGCCGGCTTACTCGAGGTAGTCGCGCAGCTTCTGGCTGCGGCTCGGGTGGCGCAGCTTCGACAGGGTCTTGCTCTCGATCTGGCGGATCCGCTCGCGGGTCACCCCGAACTCGCGGCCGACCTCCTCCAGCGTGCGGGGGTGGCCGTCGGTGAGGCCGAAGCGCAGCTGGATGACCTTCTTCTCGCGGTCCGACAGGGTGTGCAGCACCGAGTCGAGCTGCTCCTGCAGCAGGATGAAGCTGGCCGCGTCGACCGGGACGACAGCGTCGGAGTCCTCGATGAAGTCACCGAGGTGGCTGTCCTCCTCCTCGCCGATGGGCGTCTCGAGGCTGACGGGTTCCTGGCTGACCTTCAGGATCTCGCGCACCTTCTCGGGCGTGAGGTCCATCTCCTTGGCGATCTCCTCCGGGCTGGGCTCGCGGCCCAGGTCCTGGAGCAGCTGCCGCTGGATGCGGATGAGCTTGTTGATCGTCTCGACCATGTGCACCGGGATGCGGATGGTGCGCGCCTGGTCGGCGATGGCGCGGGTGATGGCCTGCCGGATCCACCAGGTGGCGTACGTGGAGAACTTGTAGCCCTTGGTGTAGTCGAACTTCTCGACCGCGCGGATCAGACCGAGGTTGCCCTCCTGGATCAGATCCAGGAACAGCATGCCGCGGCCCACGTAGCGCTTGGCGATGGAGACGACGAGCCGGAGGTTGGCCTCGACCAGCTTGCGCTTGGCGATGGTGCCGTCCCGCTCGATCCACTCGAGTTCGATGCGGAGCTTGTCGTTGACGCGCTTGGCGGTCGCCAGCTTCTCGGAGGCGAAGAGACCCGCCTCGATGCGCTTGGCGAGGTCGACCTCCTCCTCGGCGGTGAGGAGCGGGACCTTGCCGATCTCCTTCAGGTACATCCGGACGGGGTCGGAGGTCTGCGCCTTGAGGGCGAGCTCCTCCTCACGCTCCTTGCGCAGCCGTGCCGCCTCGGCGGCGTCCTCCTCGTCGGAGGAGCCGTCGACGACCTCGATGCCCTCGTCCGTGAAGACCTTGAGCACCGGCTCCATGGCTTCCTCGGTGAGCTCGGCCTGCGCGAGCGCGGCCGCGATCTCGTCGGTCGTCAGGAAGCCCTGCTCCTTGCCACGGGCGATGAGATCCTTGATCTCGTCGACCTGGGCTTCGCGGGGCAGTGCTGTGGGACTCATGCGCAACGGTGTCCTGTCGTCGGTGTCGTGCTGGCGTTCGGAACGTCGGGGGCGGTGCCGAAGGTTCCGGTGCTGACCATCAGTGTCCAACACCGGGATGCTCTGCGTACAACCGCCGGTCGGCGGGCGGCTGCCCCCGCCCCGTCCCGTAGCTCAACGGCGGGCGCGTGGGGGAGGTGACGGTCGGCCTCACAGCCCCTCCATCCCCCGCTCGCGCAGCCGGCGGCGGGTCCCCTCCAGGGCGAAGAGCTCGCCCACCGCCCGGTTGTATGCGTCCGGATGTTCCACCGGATTCAACCGCTGGACACGGCTGCTCAATTCCCGCACGCGCCGCTCGACCGCGAAGAGTTCCAGACTCGCCACCAGGTCGGCCACGTACCGGTCGTCCGGTTCCGCGTCATACGGCAGGCTCTCGACGGTCAGTGCCGACAGCTCCGCGGTGACGGCCGCCCGGACCTGCTCGACGGCCTCCTGGGCCTCGGCAGCGGCGAGCAGCCGGGCCACCCACTCCTGCCCGCCCGGCGCGGCCGCGCAGCCGCCTGCCTCGGCGATGACCTCCCGGACGGCCCGGTGCACCGGCACCACGAACCAGGAGGACTCGGTGACGTCGAAGGCCGGGCCGGCGAGCTGCGGCCGCTGCACGGCGAGCGTCAGCACCTGCCGCTCCCGGGAACGGACGGCGGGGTCCACGCTCGGGTCCACCGCGGCGCGGGGCGCCACCCGCTGCTCCGGCGCCGCCGGGCGCCGCTCGGTCCCGGAGCGGCCCGGGGGGGCCTGCTGCGGGACGTGCGCGGCGACCTGCTCCGCGACGACCCGCTCCTCCATCCCGAGCCAGCCGCCGAGCCGGCGGACGTACTCCGGCCGCAACGCCCGGTCCTTGATCTCGGCGACCAGCGGGGCCGCGTCGTGCAGCGCCCGGACGCGCCCCTCCGCCGTCTCCAGGTCGTGCTCGGCGAGCTTCGAGCGGACGACGAACTCGACCAGCGGGATGCGCGAGGCGACGAGGTCCCGGACCGCCAGGTCGCCCTTGTGCAACCGCAGATCACAGGGGTCGGCGCCCGTCGGCTCGATGGCGACGAAGGTCTGCGTCACGAAGCGCTGGTCGTCGCGGAAGGCCTTCAGGGCCGCCTTGCGGCCGGCCTCGTCGCCGTCGAACGTGAAGACGACCTCGCCCTGGAACGAGTCCGAGTCCATGAGCACCAGGCGCAGCGCCTTGATGTGGTCGGCCCCGAACGCCGTGCCGCAGGTGGCGACGGCCGTCGGCACGCCCGCGAGGTGGCAGGCCATGACGTCGGTGACGCCCTCGACGATGACCGCCTGCCGCCGCCGGGCGATCTCCTTCTTCGCGAGGTCGAGCCCGAGCAGGATCTTCGACTTCGTGAACAGCTCGGTGTCGGGCGAGTTCAGGTACTTGGGCCCGGGGTCGTCCTCGCGGAGCTTGCGGGCGTTGAACCCCACCACGTCGCCCTTGGTGTCGCGGATGGGCCAGAGCAGCCGGCCGCGGAACGTATCGATGAGGCTGCCGCGGGCGCTCGGCTTCACGAGCCCCACCGCCTGCAGCTCCTCGCGCCGGAAGCTCTGGCCGGCGGGGCGGCCGGTCAGCTCGTCGAGCAGCGTGGTCCAGCCGTTCGGGGCGTAGCCGCAGCCGAACCGCTCGGCGGCGGCCGCGTCGAAACCCCGCTCGGCGAGGAAGGCACGCGCCGGCGCCGCCTCGGGGGTGGCGAGCTGGGCGACGAACCAGTCCTGCGCGGCCGTCATGACGGACAGCAGCCGGGCCCGGCGGCCCGCCGTGGAGCCGGCGGTCGACGACCCCTGCTCGTAGGTGAGCTCGACGCCCGCCTGCCGCGCGAGGACCTCCACGGCCTCCACGAACGACAACTGCTGCGTCTGCCGGACGAAGCTGATGACGTCGCCGCTCTCGCCGCAGCCGAAGCAGTGGTAGAAGCCGAGCGCCGGGTTCACGGTGAACGAGGGCGACTTCTCGTCGTGGAACGGGCAGAGCCCCTTCAGGCGCCCGCCGCCCGCGTTGCGGAGCGTGACGACCGAGCCGACGACCTCGACGACGTTGACGCGGTCGCGGACGGTCGCGATGTCCGCGTCGCGGATCCGGCCGGCCACGGCTGCCCCCCGTCGTCATCAGTCGGTCGCTATGCGTCGTCCCCGCTCGCGGCGCCCCGACCGGCAGGGCTGCCGACGGCCGCCCGGCACGCGGACCCGCGTGCGGCGGCCTGGTCGCCGCCGAGGCCCACCACAGCAGTGTAGGCGCGCGGGCGACCCGCGAGCTCCGCGTGGCGTCGGCGCACGCTGCGGTCCGTGAGCGACGCCACCTGATCGATGACCACCCGCAGCAGCGCGGCGTCGTCGGCCGCGGCCAGCGCCCCCGGCCGCAGGGCCGGGTCCAGGGCGGCGGGCCCGGCGTCGACGAGGAGGGCGACGAGCTCGCCGATCAGCTCCCGCTCCAGTGCCTGCTGGGCGGCGGCGCCATCGCGGGCCATGACGAAGTGCGCGGTGACGCCCTTGAGCAACGCGCACTCGGCGCCCTCCTGCGTCGGGACGACCAGGCGGGCCGCGTACCCCCGCAGCGGCCCGTCCCCGTACGCCAGCCGCGTCGCGTGCTGCGCGGCCCGGCAGAACCGGCCGGTGAGGGCGCTCGTCGTCCGCTTCAGCGCCGCCAGCGCCGCCACCGAGCCGTCGAAGTCGCGCAGGAACTCGTCCCGGGCCAGCATCTCGTCGAGGACCGGGCGCAGCGCCCCCGGTGACCAGGCCGAGTAGCGCGCGGACGTGATGGCGCAGAGGTGGTCCCGCATGGCGGGGTCGGCTAGCTGGTCGAGGTCCACGAGTCCCGAGTGGATGCCGTCCTCCAGGTCGTGCACGGAGTACGCGACATCGTCCGCCCAATCCATGATGTCGGCCTCGAGCGGGCGCTCGGCGGCGCCCGCGGGGCGACCCTGCCGGATCCACGCGAGGACGTCGGCGTCGTCGGCGTAGGCACCGAACTTGCCCCCCACCGCCGGCCGCAGCCACGGGTACTTGACGGTGGCGTCGAGCGTGGCGCGGGTGAGGTTCAGGCCGACGGAGGCGCCCGCGTCGTCCAGGACCTTCACCTCGAGCCGGGTGAGCAGCCGCAGGCTCTGTGCGTTGCCCTCGAAGCCCCCGCAGGACGCCGCCGCGACGTCGAGGGCGTGCTCCCCGTTGTGCCCGAACGGCGGGTGTCCGAGGTCGTGCGCCAGGCAGGCGGCGTCCACCAGGTCGGCGTCGGCGCCCAGCGCCCCGGCGATCTCCCGACCGATCTGCGCGCACTCCAGCGAGTGGGTCAGCCGGGTCCGCGGGAAGTCGCCGGCGTCGGGCCCGACCACCTGCGTCTTGCCCGCGAGCCGGCGCAGCGCGGCACTGTGCAGCACGCGGGCCCGGTCCCGCTCGAAGGGGCCGCGCCCGCTGGCGCTGGGCCGCTCCGCCACGCGGCGCGCCAGCCCGGCGGCGCACCCCACCGCTTCCCCGGACCCCTGCGCAGCTGTCGTCCCGACCATGCTCAGAGCCTAGGGCGCGGCGCCGACAGTTCTGACCGCCGCCGGCGGCGTCAGGTCGCCGTCGAGGGGTCCGAGATCCGCGAGCTGATGTGCAGCACGACGTACAGGAGGTAGGCGAAGGTCTCCCGGGCGATGCTGGTGGTCGCGTGCCACGTCCCCTGGTACACCGGTTGCTTCGGCGGGGGGCCCGCCTCGACGAGCAGGCCCAGGTTCTGCGCCATCTTCTCGGCACGCAGCTCCCCGTACGGGTCGGTCACCAGCAGGATGGACGCCCACCCGTGCGCCCGCAGCACGGTCGATGCCGCCTGCAGCGAGCTCAGGGTGTCGCTGCCCGACGCCTCCGCGACGACGGCGCTGGCGGGGATCCCCGCGCCGATGAGGTAGTCCCGGCCCACGCCCGCCCGGGTGACACCGGTGGTCGGGTTGCCGTCGCCCAGCGTGAGGATCCGCGGCGCCAGGCCCTGGCGGAAGTACTTCACGGCCGTGTCCAGCCGGGCCTGGTAGTCCGGGGTCACCGCGTTCTTCTGCAGCGGGCCGCCCATGACCACGATGGCGGTGCTCTGCTGGGTGGGCACGGCGTTGCTCAGGTACCAGATCCGCAGCACGACGCTCAGCCCGTAGAGCAGGACGAGGAAGACGAACAGGCCCACGACGCGGCGGAACCAGAGCCGGGCGACCAGCAGCCGCTCTTCGGCGAAGAGGAAACTCACCGGGCGTCGTCACCCCCGCCCGGGCCCGCGGCCCGTCCCGCCTCGAGCCGGGCCACCGGGATCCGGAACGGCGAGCAGGACACGTAGTCCAGCCCCACCGCGTGGAAGAAGTGCACGCTCGCCGGGTCACCCCCGTGCTCGCCGCAGACCCCCAGCTTGAGGTCGGGCCGCGCCCGCCGCCCGTCATCGGCGCCCTGCCGCACCAGCGCACCCACGCCGGCCACGTCGAGCGACTCGAACGGCGAGACGCCGAAGATACCGAGCTCCAGGTAGCGGCTGAAGAAGCTCGCCTCCACGTCGTCGCGGCTGAAGCCCCAGGTCATCTGCGTCAGGTCGTTGGTGCCGAAGGAGAAGAAGTCCGCGGCCCCGGCGATCTCCCCGGCCGTCACCGCGGCGCGGGGCGTCTCGATCATGGTGCCGACGAGCGCCTCGACGCCGACCTCGGCCAGCACCTGCTCGACCTGCTCGCGCACGGTCTCGAGCTCCTGCACCGTGGCGACGAGCGGGATCATCACCTCGGGGCGCGGGTCGCCGCCGGCGTCCCGCCGGGCCGCCGCGGCCTCGGCCAGCGCCCGGACCTGCATCGCCACCAGACCCGGGATCACCAGGCCCAGCCGCACGCCGCGCAGCCCCAGCATCGGGTTCTGCTCGTGCAGCCGGCGGACGGCATCCACGAGCAGCCGGTCGTGCGGGTCCACCTGCTCGCCCCGCGCCTCGGTCACGGCCACCCGCACGGACAGCTCGGTGAGGTCGGGCAGGAACTCGTGCAGCGGCGGGTCGATCAGCCGGACGGTGACCGGCAGCCCGTCCATCGCCTCGAGGATGCCCGCGAAGTCGTCCCGCTGCAGCGGCAGCAGCGCGTCGAGCGCGGCCTTCTGTTCTTCCGGTGTGCCGGCGAGAATCAAGTCTTCTACGAGCTGACGACGGTCCCCCAGGAACATGTGCTCGGTCCGGCACAGGCCGATCCCCTCGGCGCCGAACCGGCGTGCGCGGGCGGCGTCCTCCGGGGTGTCCGCGTTGGCCCGCACGCCCAGCCGCCGCAGCGCGTCCGCGTGTCCGAGCAGCCGGTGGACGGCGGCGACCAGCGGGTCGTCCGCGGTCTCGGGGTCCAGCGTCCCCTCGAAGTACTCCACGACGGGCGACGGCACGACCGGCACCTCGCCGCGGTAGACCTTGCCGGAGGTGCCGTCGACGGACAGCACGTCGCCCTCGTGGACGACCACGTCACCCACCGTGATGGTCCGCTCGGCCGCGTCGACCTCGAGCGCCTCGGCGCCGCAGACGCAGGTCTTGCCCATCCCGCGTGCCACGACCGCCGCGTGGCTGGTCTTGCCGCCCCGGCTCGTGAGCACGCCCTTCGCGGCGATCATGCCGGACAGGTCGTCGGGGTTGGTCTCCCGCCGGACCAGGATCACGTCCTCACCCCCGGCGGTGCGCTGCACGGCCGTCGGCGAGTCGAAGACCACCACCCCGACGGCGGCGCCCGGGCTGGCATTCATGCCGGTGGCGAGCGGCTCGGCGCCGGCGGTGGTGTCGAACCGCGGGAACATGAGCTGCGCGAGCTGCTCGCCCGTCACGCGGTCGAGCGCCTCGTCGAGGTCGATCACGCCCTCGTCCACGAGCTGCGTCGCGATGCGGAAGGCGGCGCCGGGGGTCCGCTTGCCCACCCGCGTCTGCAGCATCCAGAGCGTGCCGCGCTCGATGGTGAACTCGATGTCGCACAGGTCGCGGTAGTGCGCCTCGAGCGTCGCCATGATCGCGAGCAGCTGCGCGTAGGACGCCGCGTCGATGCGCTCCAGCTCGGTGAGCGCGAGGGTGTTGCGGATGCCCGCCACCACGTCCTCGCCCTGCGCGTTCTGCAGGTAGTCGCCGTAGACGCCCTGGGCGCCGCTGCCGGGGTCGCGGGTGAAGGCGACGCCGGTGCCGGAGTCGTCGCCGAGGTTCCCGAAGACCATCGCCACGATGTTGACCGCGGTCCCGAGGTCGTCCGGGATGCGCTCCTGGCGGCGGTAGAGCCGGGCCCGCTCCCCCGTCCACGACCCGAACACGGCCCGGACCGCCAGGTCGAGCTGCTCGCGCGGCTCCTGCGGGAAGGGCCGCCCGGTCACCTCGGTGACCAGCGCCTTGGACCGGTCGACGAGCGCGCGCAGGTCGTCGGCGTCGAGCTCGGTGTCGGACTCGACCCCCTTGGCGGCCTTCGCCTGGTCCAGCGCCTCGTCGAAGCCCTCCACGCCGAGCACCGTCTTGCCGAACATGGCGATGAGGCGGCGGTAGCTGTCCCACGCGAACCGCTCGCTGCCGCTCACGGCGGCGAGCCCGGCGACGCTGGCGTCGGTCAGCCCGATGTTCAGGACCGTGTCCATCATCCCCGGCATGCTGAACTTGGCGCCGCTGCGGACGCTGACGAGCAGGGGGTCGGCCGGGTCGCCCAACGTCTTGCCCATCGTCTTCTCGAGCGCCGCGAGGTGCGTGTCCACCTGCTCGGCCAGCCCGGCCGGGTCCTCGCCGCTCGCGAGGAACGCCTGGCACGCCTCCGTGGTGATCGTGAAGCCGGGGGGCACGGGCAGCCCGAGGTTGGTCATCTCGGCCAGGTTCGCGCCCTTACCGCCCAGCAGGTCCTTCATGGACCGGTTGCCCTCGGCGAAGTCGTACACGTACTGGGGCACAAGAGGCTCCTCGGCAGCGGCTCGTCGCGCCACCGTACCGGCTCGGGAGCGCGGGGATACCCTGCCGCGCCGCGGGCGACTCCCGTCGCCGGCGACGCGCCTCTCAGCCGTCCGCGGCGGTGGGACGCCGACAAACCGCCGCTAGCAGCCCAGGAGACGCTGCGCGAAGTACCCCTCGAGAGCATCCATCCCGATGCGCTCCTGCGTCATCGTGTCGCGGGACCGGACCGTCACCGCCCGGTCCTCCAGCGACTCGAAGTCGACGGTCACGCAGTAGGGGGTGCCGACCTCGTCCTGGCGGCGGTAGCGGCGGCCGATCGCCTGCGCGTCGTCGAAGTCGACGTTCCAGGCCTTGCGCAGCGTGGCCGCGAGGTCGCGCGCCACCGGCGACAGGTCGGCGTTGCGCGAGAGCGGCAGCACCGCGATCTTGACCGGCGCGAGCCGGTGGTCGAGCCGGAGCACCGTGCGCTTCTCGACGCCGCCCTTGCCGGTCGGTGCCTCGTCCTCGCTGTACGCGTCCAGCAGGAAGGCGAGGGTTGCGCGGTCGGCGCCCGCCGCGGGCTCGATGACGTATGGCGTGTACCGATCGCCCGATGCCTGGTCGAAGTAGGACAGGTCGACGCCGCTGGCCTCGCTGTGCACCCGCAGGTCGTAGTCGGTGCGGTTGGCGACACCCTCGAGCTCGCCCCACTCGTTGCCGCCGAAGCGGAAGCGGTACTCGAGGTCGACCGTGCGCTTCGAGTAGTGGGAGAGCTTCTCCTTCGGGTGCTCGAACAGCCGCAGGTTCTCCTCGTGGATGCCGAGGTCCAGCCACCACTGCCGGCGGGTCTCGAGCCAGTAGTCGTGCGCCGCCTCGTCCTCGCCCGGCTTGACGAAGTACTCCATCTCCATCTGCTCGAACTCGCGGGTCCGGAAGATGAAGTTGCCGGGGGTGATCTCGTTGCGGAAGCTCTTGCCGATCTGGCCGATGCCGAACGGGGGCTTGCGGCGGGAGGATCCCTCGACGTTCTTGAAGTTGATGAAGATGCCCTGCGCCGTCTCCGGGCGCAGGTACGCCAGGCCGGACTCGTCCTCGGTGGGGCCGAGGTGGGTGCGCAGCAGCCCGTTGAACATGCGGGGCTCGGTGAACCGCCCCTTCACCCCGCAGTTCGGGCAGGAGATGTCGTCCAGGCCGTGCTCCGGCAGGTGCCCGTGCTTGGCCTCGTACGCCTCCTCGAGGTGGTCGGCGCGGAACCGCTTGTGGCAGTTCATGCACTCCGTCAGCGGGTCGACGAACGCGCTGACGTGGCCGCTGGCCTGCCAGACCTGCGTCGCGAGGATGACCGAGGAGTCCAGGCCGACGACGTCGTCGCGGCCCTGGACCATGGACTTCCACCACTGCCGCTTGACGTTGTTCTTCAGCTCGACGCCGAGGGGGCCGTAGTCCCAGCCGGAACGCAGGCCGCCGTAGATCTCGCTGGACGGGAAGACGATGCCGCGCCGCTTGGCGAGGTTGACGATGGTGTCGATGCGATCGGCGGGCACAGGATCTCCATCCGGCTGGCGGTCGGCGGGTCGGGGGGCCGCAGGGGCGGCAGCCGAGCCGTCAGGTTACTGGACGACGAGGGGCGCGCTCGGGGCGCGCTCCGGCGGCTCGTCCGCGGCGGGATCCACGACGCCGCCGTAGCGGCGCTCGCGGGAGGCGTAGGCCTCGCAGAGCCGCCACAGCAGCCGGCGGTCGACGTCCGGCCAGAGCGTCTCGACGAACGCGAGCTCCGCGTAGGCGCTCTGCCAGAGCAGGAAGTTGGAGATCCGCTGCTCCCCCGACGTCCGCACGAAGAGGTCGACGTCGGGCATGTCCGGCTCGTCGAGGTAGCGCGCGAGCGTCCGCTCGGTCACCTTGTCCGGGTCGACGCGCCCGTCCCGGACGTCGCGGGCCAGCGCGGCGGCGGCATCCGCCAGCTCGGCCCGGCCGCCGTAGTTCACACACATGGTCAGCGTGAGGACCTCGTTGTCCCGGGTCAGTTCCTCGGCCTCCTCGAGCTGCCGGATCACCGACTTCCAGAGCTTCGGCCGGCGGCCGGCCCAGCGGACCCGCACGCCGAGGGCGTGCATCTCGTCGCGCCGCCGGACCAGCACGTCCTGGTTGAAGCCCATGAGGAAACGCACCTCCTCGGGCGAGCGCTTCCAGTTCTCCGTGGAGAACGCGTAGGCCGACAGCCACTTCACGCCGACCTCGATGGCGCCCTCGACGCAGTCGAACAGCGCGTGCTCGCCGGCCTCGTGCCCCTTGGTCCGCGGCAGGCCGCGCTGCTGGGCCCAGCGGCCGTTGCCGTCCATGACCAGCGCCACGTGCTGCGGCACCCGGTCGGGCGGCAGGACGGGCGCCACCGCCCCCGAGGGGTGCGGCGTCGGCGGGAGGGGCGGCGTGGACACCGAGCGGCGGGCCGGTCGGGCGGCGTTGCGGGAGAAACGGCTCACGGAGCCATCATGGCCCCGCGGCCCGGTCCACCTGCCCGAGCGACCGCAGTCCCTGCTCCAGCTGCACCTGCAGGTGGGCCGTGACCAGGCCGCCGGCCTCACGCCGGGTGGCCCCCTCGCTGGCGTCGGCGATGTCCCACCGGCCGTGCAGCAGCGCCCACAGCAGGCGCACGGCCGCCGGGTCCGGCGAGGCGGCGCCGGGCGGGCGGCAGGCCGGGCACACCACGCCGCCCAGCGGGATCGACAGCGCCCGGTGCGGGCCCGGCTCCCCGCAGCCGGCGCAGTCCAGCAGGGCCATGGCGTACCCGGCGTCCTCCAGCGAGCGGAGCAGGAACGCGTCGAGCAGCAGCCCGGGGGCGTGCTCGCCGTCCGCGAGCGCCGAGAGCGCGCCGGTGAGCAGGAAGAAGAGCCGGGTGGCGGGCTCGCGCTCCTCGGCGGTGAGCCGCTCGGCCGCCTCGAGCATCGCGGTCCCCGCGGTGTAGCGGGCGTAGTCGGTGGCGATGGCCTCGCCCAGCGGCCGGACCGTCACGGCCTGCGTGACGATGTCGAGGTTGCGGCCGGCGAACAGCTGGCAGTCGACGATGCTGAACGGCTCCAGCCGGGCGCCCCACTTCGACCGGGTCCGCCGCACCCCCTTGGCCACGGCCCGGACCCGCCCGGTGCGGCGCGTGAGCAGGGTGACGATGCGGTCGGCCTCGCCGAGCTTGGCGGTGCGGAGCACCACCGCTGAGTCCGAGTAGACGGCCACAGGGGCCTCAGAACCCCAGCTTGCGCAGCTGGCGCGGGTCGCGCTGCCAGTCCTTGGCCACCTTGACGTGCAGGTCCAGGTACACCGGCGTGCCGAGCAGCGCCTCGATCTGGGCGCGGGCCGCCGTCCCGACCGCCTTGAGCCGGCTGCCGCCCGACCCGATGACGATGGCCTTCTGGCTGGGGCGCTCCACGTAGACGATCGCCCGGATGTCGAGCAGCGGCCGGTCGTCCGGCCGCCCCTCCCGCAGCTCCATCTCGTCGACGACGACGGCCAGCGAGTGCGGCAGCTCGTCGCGGACGCCCTCCAGGGCGGCCTCACGGACGAGCTCCGCGATCATCGTCTCCTCCGGGGAGTCGGTGAGCTCCCCCGCGGGGTACAGCGGCGGGCCCTCCGGCAGGTAGGAGGTCAGCACGTCGGCGACGGTGGCGACCTGGAAACCGTCCACCGCGCTGCAGGGCACGACGTCGGCCCAGTCGGCGAGCCGGCTGACCGCCAGCAGCTGCTGGCCCACGGCGTCCCGCTTCATCAGGTCGGTCTTCGTGACGATCGCGACCACGGGCGTGCGGGTCTTCGCCAACTCCGCCGTGATGTACCGGTCGCCGGGGCCGACCGCCTGGTCCGCGGGGATGCAGAAGCCGATGACGTCGACCTCGGTGAGGGTGTCGCGCACGAGGTCGTTGAGCCGCTGGCCCAGCAGCGTGCGGGGCCGGTGCAGGCCCGGGGTGTCGACGAGCACCAGCTGCGCGTCGGGGCGGTGGACCACACCCCGGATGGCGTGCCGCGTGGTCTGCGGCCGGCTGGAGGTGATCGCCACCTTCTCGCCCACCAGCGCGTTCGTCAGGGTGGACTTGCCGGCGTTCGGCCGGCCGACGAAGCAGGCGAACCCGCTGCGGAACGAGGCCGGCACGCCGGTCGAGGGGCCGGTCGACGGGGCGCTCGGGGAGGTGCTCACCCCACCATCGTCCCCCATCCGGGGGCGGGGCGGACCGTCAGCTCGTCCGCGTCTCCACCACGGCCCCGGACGGGTCCGCGCGGTGCACCGGCAGCCCGGTGCCGAAAGCGCCGAACGCGGCCACGTCGTCGTCCGCCAGCCCCGGCGCGTCGGTCACCACGACGGCGGCCTCGAACCCGCGGGCCCCCGAGGACACGGCGGCCGCGACCGCCACCCGGAGCGCCGACAGCGACAGGTCACCGCGGGCGTACTCGACGGTCGCGCCGGTGTAGGTGCGGCCGTCCTCGTCCCGCACGGCGGCACCCTCGG
Source organism: Mycobacterium sp. (assembly GCA_025965515.1). Lineage (GTDB taxonomy): Bacteria > Actinomycetota > Actinomycetes > RYN-182 > RYN-182 > RYN-182. The sequence goes on along the minus strand of JAOPWU010000189.1, from coordinate 3,391 downwards.
CCGCTGCCGGCCCCGCGGTGGGGGTGTGCGCCCGCAGCCGGGTCGCCCGCGCCAGCACGACCAGCTTCGCGTCCTCGCCCGACAGTTCCCCGCCCGCCTGTTGCGTGCCCGGCTGCCCCGTCATCCCGCTCCTCCCGCGACCCGGGAGTCGCGCTCCCGCTCGTCCTGCTGCGACCCCGGACCGTCCGGGACCGCCCCGCGCGCCGGCAGCTCCGCCGCCAGGCGGTGCCCGGCGCCCTGCCCGGCCTCGCCCCCGGCCGCATCATCGATCGTGTCCTCCACCGGTCGCACCAGCACGGTGCCGACCCGGTTCCGGCGCCCCGCCGTGCTCTCCGCCTGCAGCGAGAGCCCCGCGACGTACGCCACCGCGCCCGGGATCGGCACCCGCCCGAGCACCGAGGCGAGGAGGCCGCCGACCGTCTCGACGTCGGGGAACGTCTCCGAGAGCTGCGTGCCCAGCCGGTGCGCGGGGTCGACGTCCGGCATCGCGTCGTACTCCTCCTCGAAGTCCGCGACGGTGAGCCGGGCCGTCACGCGCGCCGCGCCGCCCCCGAGCGCCACGAACGGCGGCGTCTCCCGGTCGTACTCGTCGGAGATCTCGCCGACGATCTCCTCGAGGATGTCCTCGATCGTCACCAGTCCGGCCGTGCCGCCGTACTCGTCGATGACGACGGCGAGGTGCTGCTGGCCGGACTGCATCTCCCGCAGCAGCGCGTCGACGGGCTTGGTGTCCGGCACGTAGACGGCGTCACGCCGCATGCTCGACACCAGCGCGTCGGGGCGGTCCTCCTGCACCCAGCGGGCGAGGTCCTTGAGGTAGGCCACACCGGTGATGTCGTCGATGTTCTCGCCGACGACCGGCAGCCGGGAGAAGCCGCTGCGCAGGGCGAGGTTCAGCGCCTGCCGCACCGTCTTGTCCGCCTCGACGTAGACCACGTCGGGGCGCGGGACCATGACCTCCCGGACCAGCGTGTCCCCGATGCTGAACACGCCGGAGATGAGGTCGCGCTCCTCGCGCTCGATGAGGCCGCGCTCCTGCGCCTGGTCGACCAGGTCGCGCAGCTCCGCCTCGGAGGCGAACGGGCCGTCCCGGTAGCCGCGGCCCGGGGTCAGCGCGTTCCCCAGCAGGATCAGCAGCCGCGGGAGGGGCCCGAGGACGCGCACGAGGCCGGCGACGAGCTTGGCGCTGCGCAGCGCCACGGTGGACGCCTGCTGCTTGCCGACGGTGCGCCCCGCGACGCCGATGGCGACGAAGGACACGACCGTCATGACCGCCGTCGCGAGGCCGATGGCCCGGAACCCGTCGCCCACCCGGCCGACCACGAGGACGGTCACGGAGGCTGCCGCACCCATCTCGGCGATCACCCGCAGCAGCAGCAACAGGTTGAGGGCGCGGGCCGGCTCGGCGACGAGCTCCACGAGGGTGTCGGCGCCGCGGCGACCCTGGCGCTGCAGCTCCTCGGCGAGCACCCGGGTGGCGCGGCCGAGGGCCGCCTCGGCGGTGGCGAGCAGGGCCGCCACCACGACCAGCAGGACCGCCAGGGCGGCGACGATCACGTCGGTGTGCACGGGCACCGCCTCACGCGCCGGTGGCGCCGTCCGCCGGCCCGCCGGAACCGGCGGCGGTGGCGGTGCGCCACGCGGCGAGCAGTTCGGCCTGCTTGCCGAACATCTCCCGCTCCTCCTCGGGCTCGGCGTGGTCGTAGCCGAGCAGGTGCAGGATGCCGTGGGTCGTCAGCAGGTGGAGCTCGTCAGCGGTGGCGTGGCCGGCCTGCTTGGCCTGCGTCTCGGCGACCGACGGGCAGAGCACCACGTCGCCGAGCAGCGTCTCGGGCGCCTCGTCGTCGACCGGGTCGTGGGCCGCCGCGGACGACAGCTCGTCCTGCGGGAAGGCGAGCACGTCCGTCGGCCCCGGCTCCCCCATGTAGGCCAGGTGCAGCCGCTCCATCTCGGCGTGGTCGACGAGCATGATCGACAACTCGGCCAGCGGGTCGACGCCCATGGTGTCGAGGACGAAGCGGGCCAGGCGGGAGAGCGCCAGCTCGTCGACCTCGGCGTCGGACTCGTTGGCGACGTAGACGGACACGGTGCCCTCTCTGGGGTGGCGCGGGACGGGACGGCCGCAGTGTCGCGCACGGCGGCGGGCGGGGTGGCCCGGGTCAGCTGCGGCGGCGCGCCCGGGGCGGCGGCGCCTGGTCGACCGGGGCGCGGTCGGCCTGGTCGGCGTCGTAGCGGGCGTAGGCGTCGACGATGTCGCTCACCAGCTGGTGCCGCACCACGTCGGACGAGGACAGCAGGGCGAAGTGGACGTCCGGCACGCCCTCGAGGATGTCCTCGACGACGCGGAGCCCGGAGACCTGCCGGCCCGGTAGGTCGACCTGCGTGACGTCGCCGGTGACGACCATCCGGGAGCCGAAGCCGAGGCGGGTGAGGAACATCTTCATCTGCTCGGGCGTGGTGTTCTGCGCCTCGTCCAAGATGATGAAGGCGTCGTTCAGCGTCCGACCCCGCATGTAGGCGAGCGGTGCGACCTCGATCGTCCCGGACTGCATCAGCCGGGGGATCGAGTCCGGGTCGATCATGTCGTGCAGCGCGTCGTACAGCGGCCGCAGGTACGGGTCGATCTTGTCGTACAGCGTGCCGGGCAGGAACCCCAGCCGCTCCCCGGCCTCGACGGCGGGGCGCGTCAGGATGATGCGGTTGACCTGCTTGGTCTGCAGCGCCTGCACCGCCTTGGCCATGGCCAGGTACGTCTTGCCGGTGCCGGCGGGGCCGATGCCGAAGACGATCGTGTTGGTGTCGATGGCGTCGACGTACCGCTTCTGGTTCGCGGTCTTCGGCCGGATGGTGCGGCCGCGGTTGCTCAGAATGTTGAGGGTGAGCACCTCGGCGGGGCGCTCCGCGCCGCTCTTCACCATGCCGACGCTGCGCAGCACCGACTCCCGCGAGAGCACGTCCCCGCGCTCGGCGAGGGTCACCAGCTCCCCGAAGACGGTGGCGGCGAGCTCCACGTCGGCCGGCGACCCGGCGACGGTGATCTCGTTGCCGCGGACGTGCACGTCGGCGCCGAGGGCGTCCTCGACGACGCGGAGCAGCTCATCCCGCTGGCCGAGCAGGGACACCATGTCGACGCTCTCCGGGACGACGATCACGGCCCGGGAGGCGGTGGCGGACTCCCCCGCCGCGGCGGTCCGCCGCCGGCGGGAGTCGGACAGGTCGCCGGGTGCGGTGGAGGAACGCGGGGAGTCGGGCATGAGGCTGGGCGTGACCTGACCTTCTGGAGGCGCTGGGTGGCCACCGCGGCCGGGGCCGCAGCGGGGACGATGCCGCCGTCCATGGTACGGCCCGCGGCGGCCGCGTGCCGCGCCGCGGGGCCGCCCGGCAGCGGCGG
>JAOPWU010000184.1 GCA_025965515.1 Mycobacterium sp. | reverse complement strand
GGGACGCCAGCAGGTCCGCGCGGTCCTCCGGCGACAGGGCGGCGAGCGCCGGGTGGGCCGCCGCGGCGGTGCGGCCGCGCCCCGTCAGCTCCAGCACGTAGCGCAGCGCAATGAGCGCCTGCGCCGGCCCGTCGTGCAGCGCGCTGCCCACCTCGGTGGCGTCGGCCTCGGCGGCCAGCAGCCACCGCTCGACGTCGGGGTCGACCCGGGGGGTCGCGGACAGGGAGATCTCAGTTGGCACTCCGTGAGCATCGGCGCCGTCCCCCGAAAGGGTGAGCCCTTCGGGCAACCTTGACCCAGGGATGAGTCACCCGGACGGGTGACCCTGACTCTTTCGGGCTACGTCCCCGACCGTCCGGGACGCCGCCACTCAGGCGACGGTGTCCCAGACGGCGTCGACGGCCTCCGACAGGCTCGCGAGGTGGCGGGTCCGTCCCGGCAGCGGGAGGGCGTCCCAGCCGGGTCCCCCGGCGAAGACGGCGGTGGGTGGCCGCGTCGCGGGGATGCGCTCCAGCACCTGCGCGTCGGCATGCCCCGGCACCTGCGCCCACAACACCAGGGCCGCCGCCCCGGTGCGGCGCAGCGCCGACAGGAGCGCGGGGGCGGGCAGCGCGGCGCCGAGCATCCGGACGGCGAGCCCACGCTCCGCCAGCGCCGCCGCCAGCGCGTGGAGCGGCAGCGTGTGGTTCTCGTCCTCGACCGCGGCGAGCAGGACGGGCCGGCCGTTGCGCGGCTCGCTGCCGCTGCCGCCCGCCTCCCGCAGCACGCCGACGATCGCCTCGCAGAGCAGGTGCTCGACGTCCACGCCCTCGCCGGTCATGGCCCAGCGCGCCCCGACGGCCTGCAGCACGGGGACGAGGACCACATCCCAGGCGCCGACGATCCCGAACGCCCGGACGCTGCTGCGCACGAGCGAGACCACGGCCGGCTGGTCGAGCGCGATGGCCGCGCGCGCCAGGCCCCTGGTCTGCGGGGAGGCACCGGGCAGGGCCAGCACGCGCCCGCCCGGCCCGCCACCGCGGCGTTCGGCGCGCGCGACGGGGTGGTCCAGCGCCCGGGCGTGCGCGGCCGCCTCCGCCGGGGCGACGCCGTCGTGCGTCAGCCGGCGCATGTGGTCCAGCCGGGCGACGTCCGCCTCGCTGTACCGGCGGCGCTGGCCGGCCTCGTGCGCGCCGGGACCGAGCCCGTACCGGCGGTCCCAGGTCCGCAGGGTCGCCGGCGCTATGCCGAGCCGCCGCGCGACGGAGGCCACCGTGTAGTGCGGCGCGGCGCCATCGTCCCCCGCAGCCTCCCCGCCGCCGACGGCGTCGCCGTCGCCGGCCGAGGGATCGGTGCTCACCGCTCCATCCTCTCCTGGGTGCCGAATCTCCGCGCGGGCAAACCGCTGAGGCACCTGCGCTCGAACACTGGGAGGGACCGGACGTCCGTCGCCGGAACATCCGTGTCTACCGCACCGTCTAGTTTTGAACAATGTTTGGCGCGGTACGCTGGACGAGCGTCGTCGAGAGGGGGGCCGTCGTGGCCGACATCAGCAAGCTTCCGGGGCCGGTCAGCGAGGAGTGGGAGTGGCAGCTGCACGGCCGGTGCCGGGGCCAGGACAGTGACCTGTTCTTCCACCCGGAGGGTGAGCGCGGCCCGCGCCGGGCGCGCCGCGAGTCGGCCGCCAAGGAGATCTGCGCCGACTGCCCCGTGATCGTGGAGTGCCGGGCACACGCCCTGGCGAGCCATGAGCCCTACGGCGTCTGGGGCGGCCTCTCCGAGGGTGAGCGGGAGATCATCCTCTACGGCCGCACGCGCCACCCGGGCCCGTGGGTGCAGGCCTGCTGACGCGCGCAGCGCACCCCCGCCCGGGTTGCCCCACCCCGTCCTGGATGACAGCATTCGAACGTATGTGCGAAGGTGTGCAGCGGGGTCGAGACCGCCTGCACCACTCCCGAGGAGCGCACCATGCCGACGTACCGGATCACCGAATGGCCCTCCAGCGGCCGTCCCGCCGACGCACCGACCTGGCACCTCGAGGCGGACACGCACGACCTCGAGGCCGGCTGGCACGTCTTCCGTCGGACCGCGCTGGTCATGGGGCTGCCGCGGGCCGTGGTGGTCCGCCGGCTGCAGGAGACGGCGGTCGCGCAGCTGGACATCGTCGCCCCCAGCACCACCGGCTGACCGGCGCCGCACGCACGAGAGCCCGGCACCGTGGGGGGGCCGGGCTCTCGTCGTGCGTGGATCGGTGGTGCGGGGTCCTAGAAGCCGGGCCCGTGGCTGTGGCTGTGCCCGTGACCGCCGTGGCTGTGGCCCTCCTCGGGCTCCGCCTCGGCCGGCTTCTCGACGACCATCGTCTGCGTCGTCAGCACCAAGGCCGCGATCGAGACGGCGTTCGCCACCGCGGACCGGGTCACCTTGACCGGGTCGATGATGCCGGCGGCCACCAGGTCGCCGTACTCGCCGGTCGCGGCGTTGAGCCCGCTGCCGGCCGGCAGCTCCCGGACCCGCCCGACGGCGACCTCGCCGTCGAGGCCCGCGTTGCGGGCGATCCAGCGCAGCGGCTCCGCGACGGCCTGCCGCACGGCGCGGACGCCGACCAGCTCGTCGCCCTTCTTGCCGAGGCCGTCGGCCAGCCGGGCGGAGACGTGCACGAGCGCGCTGCCGCCGCCGGGGACGATGCCCTCCTCGATGGCCGCCTTGGTCGCCGACACCGCGTCCTCGAGCCGGTGCTTGCGCTCCTTCAGCTCGACCTCGGTGTGCGCCCCGACCTTGATCACCGCGACACCGCCGGCGAGCTTCGCCAGCCGCTCCTGCAGCTTCTCGCGGTCCCAGTCGCTGTCGCTCGCCTCGATCTCGCGGCGGATCTGCGCGACCCGGCCCGCGACCTCCTCGGCGGTACCGCCGCCGTCGACGATCGTGGTGGTGTCCTTGGTGACCGTGACGCGCCGCGCCCGCCCCAGCACCTCCGGCCCGACCTCGGACAGCTTGAGGCCGACCTCCTCGCTGACGACCTGGCCACCGGTGAGGACGGCGATGTCCTGCAGCATCGCCTTGCGGCGGTCGCCGAACCCGGGCGCCTTCACCGCGGCGACCTGGATGGTCTTGCGGATGCTGTTCACCACCAGGGTCGACAGCGCCTCGCCGTCCACGTCCTCGGCGATGATGAGCAGCGGGCGACCCGCCTCGAGCACCTTCTCGAGCAGCGGCAGCAGGTCGGCCAGGGCCGAGACCTTGCCGTTGACGATCAGCACGCGGGCGTCGTCGAAGCTGGCCGCCATCTCGTCGGTGTCCGTGACGAAGTACGGCGAGATGTAGCCCTTGTCGAACTGCATGCCCTCGGTCAGCTCGAGCTCGACGCCGGTCGTCTGGCTCTCCTCGACCGTGATGACGCCGTCCTTGCCGACCTTGTCCATCGCCTCGGCGATGAGCTGGCCGATCTCGCTGTCCTGCGAGGACAGGGCCGCCACGAAGGCGATCTCCTGCTGCGTGGTGATCTCCGTGGCGATCTCCGCCAGGCCCTCGCCGACGGCCACGGCAGCGGCCTCCATGCCGGCCTTCACGTCGAGCGGCGACGCGCCGGCCGTGACGGCCCGCATGCCCTCCCGGACGAGCGCCTGCGCGAGCACGGTGGCCGTGGTGGTCCCGTCACCCGCGACGTCGTTCGTCTTGGTGGCGACCTCCTTGGCCAGCTGCGCGCCCGCGTTCTCGAACGGGTCGGAGAGCTCCACCTCACGGGCGATGGTCACGCCGTCGTTGGTGATGGTCGGAGCGCCGTACTTCTTGTCGATGACCACGTTGCGGCCGCGCGGGCCGATCGTGATCTTGACTGCGTCGGCGAGCTTGTCGACGCCGCGCTGCAGCGCGCGGCGTGCGTCCTCGTCGAAGGTGATCAGTTTGGACATGCGTGCCCTCTCACAAACGGAAGCCCCGGGCCCGGCCCCATGTGTGGGCTGGACCCGGGGCGGCCGGAGAACTGGACCGGCCCGGGGGCCGGCGGAGAACTACTTCTGGATGACCGCGAGCACGTCGCGGGCGGAGAGCACCAGGTAGTCCTCGTTGTTGTAACGGACCTCGGTCCCGCCGTACTTCGAGAAGATCACGACGTCACCCTCGGCGACGTCCAGCGGCACGCGCTGCCCGTCCTCGAAGCGACCCGGACCGACGGCCAGGACGGTGCCCTCCTGGGGCTTCTCCTTGGCCGTGTCCGGGATGACCAGGCCCGAGGCGGTGGTGGTCTCGGCCTCGTTGACCTGGATCACGATCCGGTCCTCGAGCGGCTTAATGTTGATCTTGGTAGCGGTCGCCATGGGGCTACCCCTCCTGCTCGGAAGCTGCACGCTGCTGTGGACACGCGGGCGGCCTGCCGTCGCGGGGATCAGGCGCACCGCTGCGCTGTCCGGGCGGGCTACCGATGGTTGGCAGTCCGACCCGACGAGTGCCAACTTGCCACGTTCGCTGGCACTCGTCAACAACGACTGCCAGCGCCCCTTAGGCTGCGGCCCCATGCTGCCGCTGCGTCGCCCGGTCCCGTCGTGGACCAGAAGCGCCGGAGTCTGGGCCCTGCTGGTCCTGCTGGCGTGCCTCACGTTCGTGGCGCTGCGCATCGCCTGGGTCGCCGACGGCAGCATCGGCCGCTTCGTCGTCCTCGGCACGCATCCGAACGCACCGGCGGGCAGCTTCCCCGGCGTCCCCCCCACGGCCGGCCCCTACGACGGCGAGTTCTACTACCGGCTCGCGCTGCACCCGTTCGACCTGCGTCTCGACGCCCACGGGATCGACCTCGGCCGGCGGCTGCGGCAGCAGCGCATCGGCTACCCCCTCGCCGCCTGGGCCGTCTCGTTGGGCCGGCCCCGGCTGGTGCCCTACGCCCTCGTCGCGGTCAACATCGCCAGCCTGACGCTGGTCGCATGGCTCGGCGGTCTGCTTGCCCGCTCCTACCGGCGCACGGCGGCGTGGGGGCTGCTCGTCGCCGGCTTCGGCGGCTTCGTCACCTCGCTCGGCCGCGACCTGTCCGAGCCGCTCACGGCGGCGCTGCTGCTCGCGGCGCTGCTGGCCCTGCGCCGGGAACGTCCCCTGGCGGCCGCGGTGGCCCTGACCGGCGCCGCGCTCACCCGGGAGACGGCGCTGCTCCTGCCCGCTGCCATGCTGCTGTGCGCCGCCTGGCGGTGCGCGCGGCAGCGCCGGCTGCCGCGCCCGGCGGACGCCTGGCCGCTGCTGCCGGTGGCGGTCTGGCTCGCGTGGCAATGCTGCGTGAAGCTGGCCTACGGCGCGTTCCCCGTGACGGACGAGAGCGGCAATACCGGGCGGCCCTTCGTGGCCGCCGCGCACGCCGTCGCAGGCTGGGTGCGCACCCCCTCACTGCCCGGGCACACGCTGAGCCTGCTCGGGGTCGCCTCCCTGGCCGTCGTGGTGGTCACCGCGGTCGTCGCCGGCCGCCGGACCGCGCCGCCGTACGTGCTGGTCGCACTGGCGCTCGCCACCGTGCTGGTGCTGTCGCTGTCGAGCGACGTGTGGAACGGCGACCCTGCCGAGCTGCGCACCTTCACCGACGTCCACCTGTTCGGCACGGCCGTGATTCTCACGGCACGCAGCCCGGCGGCGCGGTGGGTCGCGGCGGTGGCGACCGTCGTGCCGTGGCTCGGCACGGTCCACCACGGGCTGCACCTGCTCTGATCCCCGCGGGCCCGCGGGGGCCCGCCGCCCCGGAGGGGGACCGGGACGGCGGACGACGGGAGGGCCTCAGAGCAGCCCGAAGGCCTCGGCCTCGGCATCGGTGAGCAGTCGGGAGCGGATGAGGAACCGGACCCCCTCGGGGGCCTCCACGGAGAAGCCGCTCCCCCGGCCCGGCACCACGTCCACCGTGAGGTGGGTGTGCTTCCAGTACTCGTACTGCGCACGGGACATCCAGAAGGGGATCGGCCGCTCGACGCCCTCGGCGGCCAGGTCGCCGAGGTGCACGTCCGCGGCCCCCGTCAGGAACTCCCCGTCCGGGTAGCACATGGGCGAGCTGCCGTCGCAGCAGCCGCCCGACTGGTGGAACATCAGCGGGCCGTGTTTCCCGGTGAGGCGGCGGAGCAGGTCCGCCGCCTCACCGGTCAGGTCGACCCGCGTGTACGTCACGGGCTCGGCCATCGGCCTAGAAGAACCCGAGCGCGTTCGGCGAGTACGACACCAGCAGGTTCTTCGTCTGCTGGTAGTGGTCGAGCATCATCTTGTGGTTCTCGCGCCCGATGCCCGAGGCCTTGTAGCCGCCGAACGCCGCCCCCGCCGGGTAGACGTGGTAGCAGTTCGTCCACACCCGGCCGGCCTGCACGCCGCGGCCCACCCGGTAGGCCCGGGCGCCGTCGCGGGTCCACACGCCTGCGCCCAGGCCGTACAGGGTGTCGTTCGCGGTCTTCACCGCGTCGGCCTCGTCGTCGAACCGGGTCACCGACACCACCGGCCCGAAGATCTCCTCCTGGAAGATGCGCATCGAGTTGCTGCCCTCGAACACGGTGGGCCGGACGTAGTAGCCGCCCGCCAGGTCGCCCTCGAGCTGGGCGCGCTCCCCGCCGATGAGCACCTTCGCGCCCTCCTGCCGGCCGATGTCGAAGTAGGAGAGGATCTTCTCGAGCTGGTCGTTCGACGCCTGGGCGCCGATCATCGTGCTGGTGTCCAGCGGGTTGCCCTGGACCACCTTCTCCACCCGGGCCAAGGCGTCGCCCATGAAGCTGTCGTAGATCGTCGACTGCACGAGCGCCCGCGACGGGCAGGTGCAGACCTCCCCCTGGTTGAGGGCGAACATCGTGAAGCCCTCCAGCGCCTTGTCGTAGAACGCGTCGTTCGACGCGGCGACATCGGAGAAGAAGATGTTCGGGCTCTTGCCGCCGAGCTCCAGCGTCACCGGGATGAGGTTCTGGCTGGCGTACTGCATGATCAGCCGCCCGGTCGTGGTCTCGCCGGTGAAGGCGATCTTCGAGATCCGGCTGGACGACGCCAGCGGCTTGCCGGCCTCGACGCCGAAGCCGTTCACCACGTTCAGGACGCCCGGCGGGACGACGTCCGCGATGAGCTCCATCAGCTTCAGGATCGACCAGGGCGTCTGCTCGGCCGGCTTCAGCACGACGCAGTTGCCCGCGGCGAGCGCCGGGGCGAGCTTCCAGGTCGCCATGAGGATCGGGAAGTTCCACGGGATGATCTGGCCGACCACCCCCAGCGGCTCGTGGAAGTGGTACGCGACCGTCTCCTCGTCCAGCTGGGTCAGGCTCCCCTCCTGGGCGCGGATGGCGCTGGCGAAGTAGCGGAAGTGGTCGGCGGCGAGCGGCAGGTCGGCGGCGAGGCACTCGCGGATCGGCTTGCCGTTGTCCCAGGTCTCGGCGACCGCCAGCGCCTCGAGGTTCTGGTCGATGCGGTCGGCGATGGTGTTGAGCAGCTCCGCCCGCGCGGTGGCCGTCGAGTGGTTCCAGGTGCCGGCGGCGCCGTGCGCGGCGTCGAGCGCGGCGTCGATGTCGGCCGCCGTGCTGCGGGCGACCTCGGTGAACGGCTTGCCGGTGACGGGCGAGGGGTTCTCGAAGTACTGGCCGTCGGCCGGCGGTACCCACTCCCCCCCGATGAAGTTGTCGTACCGGGGGCGGACGGTGACGGGGCTGTCGGGGGAACCCGGCGGGGCGAAGACCGGCATCGCGAGCATCTCCTTCGATGGTCGCCCGGGGAAGGAGGCCGCCCGGGGTCGGCTGCGGGGCCCTGTTCCCGGCCCCGACGCCGACGCTAGGAGCGGCAACGTTGCAACCACGCTGCACGCGGCCCGCTACTGCTGGCGGTCGGACGCCGCCCCGGTGAGGTGCATGGTCGACGGGAGGGGCAGGCCCGCTCCGGCGGCGAGCCACTGGAAGATGCCGAGGCCATGGTCGACCGCCAGCGAGATCTGCTTGGTGCCGGCGCAGTGGGTCTTGCCGGCGTCGCAGACGGCGCTGCTCCCGGCGCCCCAGTCCTGCAGCCCGGTCCGGCCGGCCACGGCCGTGCCGTCGACCGCATCGTGCCCGGGACCGGGGGGACCCGGGGGCGCCGAGCACGCCGCCGACGCGAGAGTGCCGTCCCCGGCGTCGAAGTAGACGGTGACGGTCACCGCGGACTTCGCCGCCACGCCGGCCGAGGCGAGCCGGGACCGGGCGTCGTCCACGACCTCCTGGCAATTCGGCCGCTGGGTGAAGCTCGACCGGGTGAAGTCGAGCCCCGGCCGGGCGGTGCCGGGCATCGCGGTGGCGAACCCCGCGGCCTCCGCGGCCGCCCGCTCCAGCCGCAGCTGCGTGACGAACGCCGACCCGAGGGCCAGCGCCACCGCCAGCACCGCGAACAGCAGCGGGATCACCAGCACCAGCTCGACCGAGGCCGTGCCCCGCTCGCCGCCGGCCCGCGCCCCGGGGGCCGCGGACACAGCCGCACCACGGCGAGGGCGCGGCCGAACGGCGCGCGGCGGGACGGGCACAACGACCTCCTGAGCTGCGCCGGACGCGGCGCTGCGATGGGCCGGTCCGACTGCTTGCCTCCGCTTCGGCAGCAGCGGGAGCGGTCCTGAGCCCGCGTTCGGCGCAAACTGCGGCGGCGACCGGACTAGCGCGGGTCGCCGCCGCCGAGTTCCCGCTCCAGCCGGTCGGCCTCGGCCCGCGCGAGGGCGCGCAGCGGCGAGGACACCGGCAGCACGGCGGCCTCCCGCTGCCACATCACGGCGTCGTCCGCGCCCCACCGCGAGCGGGTCCAGTCGACCATGAGCTCGGCCTGGCCGGACGCGAGGATGGCCGCCCGCAGCTCCGCGTGCAGCCGATCGCGGCGGTCGACCACACCCGGCGAGTCCGACTTCGGCAGCAGCGGCCCCACGTACCCGGCAACCGCCTCGCGCAGCCGGCCGGCCGCGAGGTGCGCCGCGACGCCCTGCCAGTCCGCCTGGACCTCGGCCGTGAGCCGGTACGGCCGCGACTGCAGGACCTCGGTGCCGAGCAGCGCCCGCAGCCGGACCAGCTCGGCCCGCACGGTGGACGTCACCGCCGGCAGGTCGTCGGGGTAGACCTCGACGGCGAGTTCGTCCCCGCTGACGCCCTCCGGCCGCTCCGCCAGCACGGTGAGCAGCTCGCTGTGGCGCCGGCTCAGCCGCAGCGGCCGCCCGCGCAGCTGCACCTCCGCCTCCAGCCGGCCGAGCGCCTGCACCCGCAGCAGCGTGGGCCGCCGTCGCGGCGACGGCACCAGGGAGGCGGCCCGGGGCCGCCGTCCTGCCTCGACCGCGGCGATCCGCGCGAGCTCCGCCTCGGCCATCCGCGCCGCCGCCCGGACCATCGCCAGGGTCTGCGGCGAGGCCACGTCGTCCCCGCCGGTGATGTCGACGATCCCGAGGATCGCGCGGTCCACCGGGTCGTGGATGGGCGCGGCCGTACAGCTCCACGGCTGCACGGCCCGCGTGAAGTGCTCGGCCGAGCGGATCTGCACGGCCGCGTCGAGCCGCAGCGCGGTACCCGGCGCGTTCGTCCCGGCGTCCCGCTCGTCCCACCCGGCGCCCTCGACGAAGTTGATGGCCTCCACCCGGCGCAGCACGCCCGGCGAGCCGCACACCCAGAGCAGCTGCCCGCTGGCGTCGCCGACGGCCATGACGCAGTCGCAGTCCTCGGCCGCGCGGCCCAGCACGTCGTAGAGCAGCGGGAAGACCAGGGCCAGCCGGTGCTCGGCGCGGTAGTCCGCGAGCTGGCGCGGGTCCGAGCGCAGCGGCGCCAGGCCGGCCTCCGCGTCCACCCCGGCCGCCGCGGAGCGCAGCCACGACGCGGCGACCACCGTGCGCACGTACGACGGCACGCTGCCGGTGGCGAGGAACCGCGGCAGCGCGCCGGGCTCCGGGTCCGGCCCGCGAGAACTGTGACGCACAGCACGATGATGCGCCGACGGGCACGTCCCGGCTACCGCGCCGGCACCGGGGCGGCGGCTACAGCGGCAGGCTGCTGCTCGCCGCCAGGTCCAGCGGGCTGGGCGCGACCCCCGCCGCCACGCGCAGCGCCCCCAGCGCCGCGACCATCGCCCCGTTGTCGGTGCAGAGCGGCGGTCGCGGCACCCGCAGCCGCACGCCGGCCGCGTCGCACCGCTCCTGCGCCAGCGCCCGGAGCCGGCTGTTCGCCGCCACCCCGCCGCCGATGACGAGCGTGTCGATGCCGCTGTCGGTGCAGGCGCGCACCGCCTTGCGGGTCAGCACGTCGACCACGGCCTCCTGGAACGACGCCGCGACGTCGGCCACGGGCACCGGCTCGCCGGCCCGCTCCCGCGCCTCGACCCAGCGGGCGACCGCCGTCTTCAGGCCGGAGAACGAGAAGGAGTAGGGCGGGTCCTGCGGCCCGGTCATCCCGCGGGGGAACGCGATCGCGGCCGGGTCGCCCTCGCGGGCCCGGCGGTCGACGACCGGGCCGCCGGGGAAGCCGAGCCCCAGCAGCCGGGCGACCTTGTCGAACGCCTCCCCCGCCGCGTCGTCGACCGTCGCGCCGAGGTGCTCGGGGTCGCCCGCCGCGAGGTCGGCGACGCGCAGCAGGCTGGAGTGGCCGCCCGAGACCAGCATCGCGACGCAGGGCTGCGGCAGCGGACCGTGCTCCAGGGTGTCCACGGCGACGTGCGCCGCCAGGTGGTGCACCCCGTGCAGCGGGACGCCCAGCGCCACCGCGAGGGCCTTCGCCGCCGCGACGCCCACCAGCAGCGGACCGGCGAGCCCCGGGCCGGCGGTCACCGCCACGGCGTCGATGTCGGAGAACCGCACGCCGGCGTCGGCGCACGCGCGGTCCAGCGTCGGCAGCATCGCCTCGAGGTGCGCCCGCGACGCGACCTCGGGCACCACGCCCCCGAAGCGGGCGTGCTCCTCGACGCTGCTCGCCAGCGCGTCGGCCAGCAGCTGCGGCCCGTCGGCCGTCAGCCGTACGAGGCCGACGCCGGTCTCGTCGCAGCTGGTCTCCAGCCCCAGCACCAGCGGCCCGCCGGTCACGCCGCGCCCCCGCCCCGCCGACGCACCATCGTCAGGGCGTCGGCGTTGCTCGGCTGGTAGTACCCCCGACGACGTCCCACCGTGACGAACCCCTCGCTCTCGTACAGCCCGCGGGCCACGGGCTCGTCCGCCCGGACCTCCAGGTGGACCCGCCCCGCCCCTCGCGCGTCCGCCTCCTCGATCAGGGCGCGCAGCAGCCGCCGCCCGAGCCCGGTCCCCTGCGCGTCGGGCGCGACCGCGATGGTCTGCACGTCCGCGCCGTCCAGCTCCGGGTCGCCGCCCACCGCGAGCCCGGCGTACCCGCGGACGTGCCCCCGCGCAACCGCGACCACGTAGTAGCGCGTCGCGGCACGGGGCCGCAGCAGGCTGCCGGCCTGCGCCAGCTCCGACCAGTACAGGGCAGGCGTCCACGACTCCGGGCCGAACACCTCCTGCTCGATGGCCAGCACCTCCGGCAGGTGCCACCAGCGCAGTCGCTGCAGCTCGACCGGGGGCGGAACGGCGTCAGGCACGGGGAACAGCCGCGGGCTGCGGGACCGCGTCGGGGTGGCGCAGGTACCGCGGCACGAGCGGGCCGGGCGCGCGCCCCGCCAGCAGGTCCGCGGCGGCGACGGCGACCAGCGCCGCCGGGTCCAGCGGGGTGTCCACCGCCGTGAGGCCGGGGAACTCGTCGGCCCACCGGGACGCGGTCGGGCCCACCAGCCGACCACCCGCCGGCAGCTCCCCGGCGGCGACCTGCGCGGCCACGGCGCCGGGGCGCGCGACCGCAGGCCCCGCGACCCGCCGGCCCGCCGCGTCGTACGCGGCGTGGTAGATCTCCCGCCGCCGCGCGTCGGTGACCGCGAGGCAGGGCCCGTGCCGCCCCAGCGCGTCGAGGGAACAGACGCCGTGCACCGGCAGCCCGCGGGCGTGGCCGTATACCGCGGCGGTCACCAGGCCGACGCGCAGGCCGGTGAACGGACCGGGGCCGACACCGACGACGACGGCCGCCACCGGCTCGGGCAGCCCCGCCAGGCACTGCGCCAGCAGGGGCGCCAGCACCTCGCCGTGGGCGCGGGCGTCGGTGTGGGAGGCCGCCGCGACGATCCGCAGGGTGGGCCCGGATTCGAGTGCGACGACGGCCACCGAGGTCGTCTCGGTGGCCGTGTCGAAAGCGAGGACGTACAAGTCGCGCTCAGGCCTTGCCGTACTGCGCGACGAGTTCCCGCTTGAGCACCTTGCCGCTGGGCCCGAGCGGGAGCGCGTCCACGAACTCGATGCGGCGCGCGTACTTGTACGCCGCGAGGTGCGCCTTGCCGTACGCCCGGATGTCGTCCGCCGTGACGCCGTGCCCCTCCTCGCGGACGACGATCGCCGCGACCTCCTCGCCGTGCGTCTCGTGGGGGACACCGATGACCGCCACCTGGGCGATCCCCGGGCAGCGCAGCAGTACCTCCTCCACCTCCCGCGGGTACACGTTGTAGCCGCCGCGCAGGACCATGTCCTTCTTGCGGTCGACGATGGTCAGGTACCCGTCCTCGTCGCGGGTGCCGAGGTCGCCGGTGCGGAACCAGCCGTCGACCATGACGGCCGCGGTGTCCTCCGGCCGGTTGAGGTACCCCAGCATCACGCAGTGGCCGCGGACCACGATCTCGCCGAGCTGCCCGGGCGGCAGGAGCTCGATGCGCCCCTCCACCTCGGCGGCGGCGATGTCCGCGTCGACGCCCCAGATGGGCCGGCCGATGGTGCCCGGCTTCGTCGGCCAGTTCTTCTGGTTGAACGTGGCGACCGGCGAGGTCTCGGTGAGCCCGTACCCCTCCAGGACCCGGACCTGGAAGACCTCCTCGAACTTCTCCAGCACGGCGAGCGGCATCGCCGAGCCGCCGGAGAGCGCGGAGCGCAGGTTCGGGCGACGCTCGTCCTTCTTGGCCGCCTCGAGCAGGGCGATGTACATCGTCGGCACGCCGACGAACTGCGTCACGTTCTCCTGGATGAGGAGGTCCAGCGCCGACGCCCCGTCGAAGCGGGGCATGATCACCATCGTCGCGCCGACGCGGAAGGCGCAGTTCATGACCACCGTCTGCCCGAACGTGTGGAACAGCGGCAGGCAGGCGATGGTCACGTCGTCCTCGGTGATGTCGAAGCTCTCGGTGATCGCCGTCTCGACGTTCATGATCAGCGAGATGTGGGCCAGCATCGCGCCCTTCGGCTTCCCCGTCGTGCCGGACGTGTAGAGGATCACCGCAGCGTCCATCGGGTCGCGCTGGGCCGGCAGCGACGCGGGCTCCGCCGCGGCGGCCAGCAGATCGAGCCGGTCGACCTCCGCGTCCCCGCCGTCCATGACGCCGAGCACCGGCACGCCGGCGAGCTCCGCCCCCTTGGCACCCTCGCCCAGCAGCACGGCGGCGCAGACCAGCACCTTCGCGCCGCTGTCGCGCAGGACATACTCGATCTCCTCGGCTTTGAGCAGCGCGTGCACCGGCACGGCGACGGCGCCCAGGAACTGCGCCGCGTAGTAGGTCACCGGGAAGGCCGGGACGTTCGGCAGCAGCATGGCCACGCGGTCGCCCGCCCCCACGCCCCGCTCGGCGAGGACGGTGGCGGTCCGGCGGACCTGCTCCCACAGCTCGGCGTAGGTGGTCGACGTCCCCATGAAGCGGATGGCGACGTTGTCCGGCCGCCGCAGGGCGGACTCCGACAGGACGGAGACGAGCGAGAGAGTGGCCATGCCCACATGGTCCCTCATCCGCTCCGGACGTGGCGCCGACCTCCCGCCCGCCACGTGACGAGGGATCACAGCAGCTCGGCGGCCACCCCCGTGACGGCCGCCGCGATCATCGTGGCGAGCGTGTCGGTGAGGGTGGCGCGGTCCAGCCCGCCGGGCGCCCGGGACCAGGAGCCGACCGCGGCGTCCACGATGCCGACGACGGCCGAGGCGATCACCATGGCCTGGGCGTCGGGCACGTCGGCGATGTCCGGGACGTGCTGCCGGGTGGTCGTCACCGCCCGCTGCGCCACCCCGGACAGCGCCCGCGCCGCGGCGTCCTGCACGGACGCGCCGCCGGCGTGCGCGCGGACGAACGCGGACAGGTGCGGGTGGTCGGACTCCAGGTCGATGTAGGAGCCGACGACGCGGGCGGCGAGCTCGCGCACCACGCCGTACCGCAGCGGCCCGTCCGGCATCTCGATGAGCGGCGTCAGCATCTCGACGACGATCTCGATGATGCGGCTGGCGACCGCGTCGTCGAGGTCGGCGCGGTCGGCGAAGTGGCGGTAGAGCGCAGCCCGCGGGACCGCCGCGTACCGGCAGATGTCGCTGACGCTGACGTCGGGCCCGTGGGTGTCGATGGCCCCGATCGCGGCGTCGACGAAGGTCTGCCGGCGCTCGCGGCGGTGCGACTCCCAGCGCAGGTCCCGGCCGTCGCCCCCGCGTACTGAGGGGCGGGCGGGACGCCGCGTCACGGGGTTGACACCGGTCGCCACACCCGGAACGCTACAGCCGGTACCTGAGACGTGTTGTCACAGGAAGCTCGCACACCGGCGGCGCTCACTTCCCAGGAGATCCCATGACCGCGCCCACGACCCCCGCTCCCGCCACCGCGACGGCGCGCGGCGACCGCAGTGCAGCGACCACGCTGCAGCGGCTCAGCCAGGCCTCGGTGGACCGCCACTTCGACGCCTACCTCGACGTCGACTGGGACTCGGCCGGCAAACGCTTCGACCTCGAGGACCCGGGCTGGACGCTGCCCAGCTGGGACCCGCTGGCCCGGACCGCCTGGTACCAGGCCCTGCCGCCGCGCGACCAGCACGCGCTGGCGCTGGCGCGGTACGCGTCGATGGTGAAGATCGGCTGGCAGTTCGAGAACGTGCTGCAGCGCGGGCTGCTCTACCGCAGCCTCCACCTCCCCGACGACGACCCGTCGCTGCGCTACGTGCAGCACGAGATCGCCGAGGAGACCCAGCACACCCTGATGTTCCAGGAGTTCGTGCGCCGCTGCCCCGTGAAGGCCGATGGCATCCCGTGGCCCGGCACGACGCTCGCGGCACTGTTCGTCGTGCCGCTCGCGCGGCGGGCGCCCGCGGCGTTCTTCGTCAATGTCCTCGGCGGCGAGGACCCCGTCGACTTCGCCCAGCGGCGCCTGCTCCGCGACACGGGCGCGCACCCGCTGCTCGAGCAGATCATGCGGATCCACGTGGCGGAGGAGGCCCGGCACCTGTCCTACGCCCGGCTGCACCTCTCGCGGGCCGTGCCCAAGCTCGGCCCGCTCGGCCGGCTGTTCATCGGGATCCTGCTGCCCATCGTCATGGGGACCATGGCCCGGATGATGCTGCTGCCGACGCCCGGCGTGATGCGACGCCACCACGTCCCGCGCCCGGTGCGCAAGGAGGCCTACACCTCGCCCGAGGCGCACCAGCTGCTGCGGGACTCCGTGGCCAAGCCCCGGGCGCTGGCCCGCGAGCTGGGCCTCATGACCCCGGTGACGAAGCGGGTCTGGAAGGCCCTGGGCGTCTACGCCGAGGACTGACCGGCACGCTCGGCCAGCTCGGCCACCACCGGGTCCCACCGCTCCCCGACCGCGCTGATCCGCGCCTGCCGCGGCTCGTCGCCGGGTGCGCCCGTGGCCGGGCGTTCGAGCTCGACCAGCAGGTGGCTGTCCGCCAGCCCCTCGGCCAGGCCGACGCCCCACTCGACGACCACGGCCGCGCGGTCCAGGTCGAGGTCGAGGTCTTCCAGCTCGGCGCGCCCCGCGGGGCCGCCGAGCCGGTAGGCGTCCACGTGCACGAGCCACGGTCCGGCGCCCAGCGGGCGGTGCTCCCGCGCGATGACGAACGTCGGCGACACCACCGGCCCCTCGACACCGAGCCCCTCGCCGATGCCCTGCGCCAGCACCGTCTTGCCCGCGCCGAGCGGACCGGCGAGCACCACCAGGTCGCCGGCGGCGAGCTCCCGGCCCAGCCAGAGCCCGAAGGCGCGGGTGTCCGCGGCGGTCGGCAGCCGCAGTTCTGCGCCCGTCACGCCGCCGGTCACGCCGCCTCCGCCACCAGCGACGCGGCCAGCGCCAGGTCGGCGTGGAGCAGCCGCATGGGCTCCCCGTTCGGGCCCCACCGCAGCGCGCCGGACGGGTGGTAGGTCGGCAGCACCGCGAGCCCCGACGCGGTGGTCGTGACCGTGCCCCGGACGTCCCCGAGCCGCACCGTGCGCCGCCCCAGCGCCCACGCCGTCGCCGTGGTCCCGAGCGTCACCACCAGCCGCGGCGCGATCAGGTCGAGCTGCAGCTCCGCCCACGGCCGGCAGGCGGCGAGCTCCAGCGGCGCCGGCCGCCGGTTCCCGGGCGGCCGGCACTTCAGCGTGTTCAGCACTGCGACCGTCGACCGCGGCAACCCTGCCGCGGCCAGGGCGGCGTCGAGGACGCGCCCCGCCTTGCCGACGAACGGCAGGCCGCTGGCATCCTCCGCCGCGCCGGGCGCCTCGCCCAGCACCACCAGCCGCGCCCCCGGCGGCGCCTGCCCGACGACCACCTGGGTCCGGTTGCGGGCCAGTTCGGGGCACCGGGTGCAGGTGGACACCCGCCGGGCCAGCACGTTCCAGTCCGCCGTCGTCACACGCGCGCCCCGCCCGCGACCGCCACGCGGTCGAGCAGCCGCTCCAGCGCCCGGTTCACCACGTCCGATCGCTCGAGGATGGCCATGTGCCCCGCCTGTGGCACCCGCACGAAGTCCGCGTCGGGCAGCGCGGCGGCCAGCTGCTCGCTGTGCACGACCGGCGTCATCAGGTCGTTCTCGCCCCCGACGATGAGCACCGGGATCCCGCGCAACACGTCCAGCGCGGCCAGCTTGTCGTGATCGAGGAAGGTCGGCAGGAAGGCGAGGAGCACGTCGAGGGGCGTGCTCGCCACCATCCGCTCCATGAACGCGACGAGCGACGGCGAGGCCTCGGACCCGAAGGAGAAGCGGCGCGTCACGGCGTAGGTGATGTCGCCCGGCCGCCGCCTGCCCAGCTCGACCAGCCGGGCCGATCCCCGGGCGCCGACGGTCACCGCGGGCAGCAGCCGCCGGGCGGCCACGATGACGCCGGCCGGCAACCCGAACGTCAGCTCCGACACCCGTCCGGCGCTCGTCGACACCAGCGCCACGCCGACCACGCGGGTCCCGAACAGCTCGGGGTGCCGGTCGGCCAGCGACATGATCGTCATGCCGCCCATGCTGTGGCCGACCAGGACCACCGGTCCCTGCGGGGCCACCGCGGCCAGCACCGCCGCGAGGTCCTCCCCCAGCTGGTCGATCGTGCAGCGCCCCGCCTGGCTGCGGCCGGACCGGCCGTGGGACCGCTGGTCGTACAGCACGACCCGCACCCCCGGGCGGGCCGCCAGCGCCTGCCGCTGGAAGTGCCAGCAGTCCAGCGACAGCGTGTAGCCGTGGACGAGCACCACGGTCAGCGGGGCGTCGGCCGGCCCCACCTCGACGACGTTCAGCCCGACCCCGTCGTCGGTCCAGACCATGCGGGTCCGGTCGGCGGGCAGCCGCCCGAAGGGCTCGTCGCGGTACGGGTCGGGGGCCCGCAGCTGCCGCTGCACGCTCTGGTGGGTGGCGAACAGGCCCGCGGCGACACCGGCGGCCACGGCGCCTCCGGCCGCCCCCGCGACGCCGAGCAGCGTGCGGTGCCGACTCACGCGCTCTCCCCGAGGTACTCGCGGGGGACCCGGGCGCCCACCCGCGTCACGATCTCGTAGCTGATCGTGTCGAGCAGGTCGGCCCACTCCTGCGCGGTCGGCTCGCCGTCGTCGCCGGGCCCGAACAACACCGCCTCGTCACCGGCCTGCAGCCCCGCGCCGACCTCGGTGCCGACGTCCAGCACGAACTGGTCCATGCAGACGCGGCCCGCGATGCGGAACCTGCGGCCCGCCACCGCCACCGGCGCGCAGTTGCCGGCCGACCGCGGGACGCCGTCCCCGTAGCCGAGCGGGACGAGCGCGAGCGTCGTGGGCGCCGGCGTCGTGTACGTGTGGCCGTAGGACACCCCGACGCCCGCCGGCGCGGACTTCACGTGCGCCAGCGGGCTGCGGAGGGTCATCGCGGGCCGCAGCCCGAAGCCGCCCACCTGCGGGACGGGCGTCAGGCCGTAGACCGCGAGGCCCGGCCGGACCAGGTCGAAGTGGAGGTCCGGCCGCAGCAGCGTGGCGGCGGAGTTCGCCAGGTGCCGCAGCTGCGGCGGCAGCCCGGCGCGCTCGAAGCTGCCGACACCCGCGAGGAACGCGTCCCGCTGCGCGTCGATGGTGGGGTGCCCGGGCGCGTCGGCGAAGGCCAGGTGGCTCATGACGCCGACGAGCTCGACCGCCCGCTCGGCCACGAGGGGGCCCAGCGCGGCGAGGAACTCCGGCAGGTCCTCGGCGGTCACCCCGTTGCGGAACAGCCCGGTGTCCAGCTTGACGTGCACGCGGGCCGGCAGGCCGGTCTCCCGCGCGGCCGCCGCGACCTCCGCGAGCTGCGCCCGGCTGCTGACCCCGATGTCGACGCCCGCCGCCAGCAGCGGGGCGTAGGCGGTGCCGGGGGTGAACAGCCAGGCGAGCAGCGGCGTGGTGAAGCCCGCCGCGCGGACCTCCAGCGCCTCGGCCGCGGTGGCCACGCCGAGCCAGGTCGCACCGGCGGCCAGGGCCGCACCCGTCGCCTGCGCCATGCCGTGCCCGTACCCGTCGGCCTTCACCACGGCCATCAGCGCTGCGCCGGGGGCCCGCTCGGCCAGGACGCCGACGCTGTGGCGGATCGCCGCAAGATCGATACGGGCGCTCGGTCCGGGGGCTGCGGCGTTGCTCACCCGCTCGATGCTAGGGGGCGCGCGCCGTACGATGACAGGCGTGCTGCAGGACGGCCCCTCCGACGACAACGACCTCGTGTTCGACGAGGACTTCATCGCGGCTGCGCGCAGGCGCGAGGCGACCGCCGAGGAGCGGGTGCGCCGGGCGAAGCGCATCGGCGCGGCGAACGACGCGCTGAACCCGGAGCACCCTGCCTACGCCGGGCCGCGCTACAGCCGTCGACGCGGGGGTGACCGCCGCCGCTGGGTCCGGATCGCGGCCGTCGTCGTCCTGGTGGCGCTGGTCGTGACCGTGGTCCTGTCCGCGGGCGGCTGATCAGCGCGCGCCCGCCGCGGTCTGCCCCGCCAGGAACTTCGTGGCGGCGTTCCGGCCGGCCACGAACAACTGATCCTGCTGCGCGGGCGTGATCCCGAAGTCGGTCGAACTCACGGAGCCGGCGTCCACGAAGATCGTCCGCTCGGTCACGTGCCCGTCGTCCAGGTGGTACCGGTCCCAGCCGGACAGCAGCGTCGTCAGGCAGGCCACCGCGAGCTCCGCGTCGTTGTCGACCGGGTGGTCGACCTGGACGGATGCGGGACGCGCCGACAGCTTCACGCCCCAGGTGGGCCAGCGGGGCGACCCACCGTCGGTCCGGTCGAAGATCGTCACGGGGAAGTTGGACAGCAGCCCCCCGTCCACCCAGGTCACGGTGCCCTGCGGGGTCTTCACGCGCACCGGCCGGAAGAAGAACGGGATGCTCATGCTGGCGCGGACCGCGTCGACGACGCGCATCGCCCCCGGGTCGATGCCGTAGTAGTCGGCGTCCCACGGCAGCCGGACGAGCGCCCCCCGGGACAGGTCGCTGACGCAGACCACCAGCCGGTACCGGTGGTCGGGCGGCAGCCCGGAGCCGGGGTCGTCCCCCGGGGTGATCGCGAGGTCGGCGAAGGTCTCGACCCCCAGGTCCGCCAGGACCCCGCCCAGCCACTCGACGAGGTAGTCGCCCTTGGCGATGCCCATGTGCAGCAGCAGTTCGCCGATCTCGCCCGCCGCGCCGAGGTGCGACTCGAGGAAGGACTCGTCCTTGAAGCGGCGGTAGTCGACGCTGCGCATGAGGGTCTGGAGCTCGCTCAGCGGGCGGCCCGCGACCTGCAGGGCCGCGGCGACAGCGCCCACGATGGCCCCGGCGCTGGTGCCGGCGATCCGCGGGAACGAGTACCCCGCCTCGGAGAGCACGCCCGCCGCCCCGACCAGCCCGATGCCGCGCACGCCGCCGCCCTCCAGCACGAGGTCGGCCCTGCGGGCCCCGGACTGCTCGACGCTGGGCATGGCCCCGTCGTACCACTGGCCCCTGCCGCCGTCGACCAAGGTCAGGACTGCGTGGCCACCCGGTCAGACCGGGGCCACGTCCACGCCCCGCGCCGGGTCGCCCACGATCGGCAGCGGCTGCTCCCGCACCAGCCGCCGCCACGCGACGAGGCCGTACAGCACGAAGGCCCCGTAGACGCCGTAGAGGACGGCCGACGGGTAGTAGCTGAAGTGCAGCAGCTCGGGGATCCCGACAGCGTCGACGCAGATCCAACAGAGCCAGAACTCGACCCAGCCGCGCGCCATGGCGTACGTCGCGGCGATGGAGCCGACGAAGATCCAGGAGTCCGCGAGGAAGTACCACCACGGCACGGGGAAGCCGGCGCCGACGGCACGGAAGATCAGGAAGCACACGCCGACGGCGGCGAGCGCCGTCCCGAGCAGCAGTACCCGTTCCCGGCCGCTGGCCCACCGCGGCACGACCGCGTCGCCGCCCGCCGCGCCGCTGCCCTGCTGCCGGCGCCACCGCACCCAGCCGTACATGCTGACGACGATGAAGAACACCTGCCGCGACGCCTGCCCGTAGAGCGGCGCGCCCTGCCCGCTGGACAGCGCGGTCCCGAGGAACACGGTGAACAGCAGCGCGTTGCCGAGCACGCCCACCGGCCAGGCCCAGACGCGGCGCCGCAGTCCGCCGACCGCGGAGGCGAGGCCGAACGCGTTGCCGACGATCTCCCGCCAGGTGATGGCGTGACCGCCGATCGTGAGGTGGGCCGTGTACAGCGACTCCAGCACGCTCACGGCTGCGGCTCCCGGACGTCCCGGCGGATGGTGGCCATCTCGCGACGGTACGTGCCGGGCCGGGGGCCGGCGGGACGCGCTGCGGGGAGGTGGTGTTGGTCGCGTCAGCGCCATCCCGCGACGCCGCCGGGGACGGCGCAGGCCTGGTCGTAGGGCTCCCGGGTGAAGACGAACGACGCCAGGTCCAGGTGGTCCACCGTGCCGTCCGGCCGGCGGACGACCGTCAGGGCCTCGCCGGCGAAGTAGCCGTCCAGTCCCCGCCACCGCTCCGGCCCGGCGGCGACGAACCGGGACTCCCGCGGGTGCCCCGCACCCGCGGCCAGCAGCTCCAGCCCGTCGGTGCCCCGGACCACGAGGTCGTAGGCCGCGGGCCCCCAGTACCAGCGGCCGGCGAGCGCGGCGACGTCCGGGTCCGCGGGCCGCGGCGACGCCGCCGATGGGGGGCGGGACGCCGCCGCCAGCGTCAGCAGGTCGGTGGCCAGCGTGGCCTCCAGGCCGGCCGTGGTGTTCGCCAGCACGATCGCGCCGTCGCCCGGGGTCCCGTCCGGCTCCTCGGCGATCCGCAGCTGCGCCAGGAAGCCCGGCATGGAGCCGCCGTGCCCGAACGTCCGCAGCCCGCCGGCGTTGGTGACCTGCACGCCCAGCCCGTACGCCGAGACCCACGGCGCCCCGGCGACATCCTCGAGCGCCCGCGGCTGCCGCAGCTCGGCGACGGCGGCCGGCGCCAGCACCCCGGCGGGCCCGCCACCCGAGAGGAAGGCCGCCCAGCGGACGAGGTCGTCGAGCGTGGACCACAGCTGCCCGGCGGGGGCCATCGCGCCCGCGTCGTGCTCGGGTTCGGAGAGGTGCAGCGGCGCGGTGGGGTGGACGGCGGTCCCGGAGGCGTGCGGCGCGACCGGCCGCGGCGTGGTCCGCGCCATCCCCAGCGGTGCCAGCACCTCGACGGTCACCACGTCGGGCCACGGCCGCCCGCGGTGCCGGGCGACGAGCTCACCGGCCACCGCGAAACCGAGGTTGCTGTAGTGGAACCGGCTGCCGGGCTCGCCGAGCCGGCGGCCCAACGCCCGGCCGGCCAGGACGTCGAACGGGACGCCGGGCGTGCGCTCCCACCACGGCGCGGGCGTCTCCGCGGGCAGCCCCGCGGTGTGCGACAGCAGGTGGGCGACGGTCGCCCCGGCGGGTAGGCGGTCCGCCAGCTCCGGCAGGTGCTCGGCCACCCTGTCGGTGAGCGCCAGCCGCCCCTCGTCGCGCAGCCGCAGCACCGTCACCGCCACGAACGTCTTGGTGATCGAGCCGATGCGGTACTGGGTGTCCGCATCGGGCAGGGGCAACCCCGCCGCGCCGGACCACAGCAGCGCGCCGTCGCGCACCACCCCGGCGACGACGGACGGCACCCGGCCGCGCAGCTGCGCCGCGTCCAGCCGGTCCTGCAGGGCGGCGGCGAGCCCGACCGTCACCGGCGGGCGGCCAGCGCGTCGGTGAACGCGTAGGGCAGCTGCGCGTGCAGGTCGGTGGGGACCAGCGGCCCGCTGCCGCCCACGCAGCGACGCGCGGCACGGCCGTGCAGCCACGCTGCGGCCACCCCGGCCTCCAGCGGCGGCAGCCCCGCGGCCAGCAGCGAGCCGGCCACACCCGTGAGCACGTCGCCGGACCCGGCGGTGGCGAGCCAGCCGGTTCCCTCGTCGGCGATCCGGACCTGCCCGTCCGGGGCGGCGACCACGGTGCGGGAGCCCTTCAGCAGCACCGTGGCCCCGAGCTGCGCGGCGACCCGCCGGACGCACCCGATGCGGTCGGCGGCGAGGTCGGCGGCGTCGATGCCGGGCGCGAGCCGGGCGAACTCCCCCTCGTGCGGGGTCAGCAGCGTCGGCGCGGACCGGCCCGCCAGCAGCTCGGGCCGCTGCGCCACCACCGTCAGCGCGTCGGCGTCCAGCAGCACCGGCACGTCCGCGGCGAGCACCGCGCGCACCACGGCGGCGGCGGCGTCGTCCGTGCCGATGCCGGGCCCGCACGCCCAGGCCTGGACCCGACCCGCGCCGACGACGGCGTCCCCGTCCCCGGGGGCCACGGCGGTGACGACCACCTCCGGCCAGGCGGCGCGCACCGCGTCGGCCGGGTGTTCCGTCGAGACGAACCGCACGTACCCCGCACCGCCGCCCCGCAGGGCGCCGCCGCAGCTCAGCACCGCGGCCCCCACGTAGCTCGCCGAGCCGGCCACCAGCCCCAGCACCCCGCGCGTGTACTTGCTGGACTCGTGCGCCGGCACGGGCAGCAGCGCGCCGATGTCCGCCGCGTCGACCGCGCCCACCCGGGCGGGGGGCAGGAAGCCGGCCAGCCCGATGTCCACCCGCTCGACCCGCCCGGCGCACGCGGCGCCCGGGCCGGCCAGCAGGCCCTGCTTGTGGGCGCCGGGCGTCACGGTCAGCGTCGCCCGCAGCGCTTCACCGGGCACGGCCCCGGTGTCGGCCTCGACCCCGCTCGGCAGGTCGACCGCCAGCACCGGCGCACCGGAGGCGGCCACCGGCCCGACCCACGCGGCGGCGTCGGGGCGCAGCGGACCCGAGCCACCCATCCCGACCAGCCCGTCGACCACCAGGTCGGCCCGGAGGTCGTCCGGGGGCGTGGCGTCGGGCAGCACCCGGCCGCCCGCGGCCCGCAGCGCGGCCACGGCGTCGGCGGGGGCCCGGTCGGGCCGCAGCAGCACCGCGGAGACGACAGCCCCGCGCGCGGCGAGCCCCGCGCCCACCCAGAGCGCGTCCCCGCCGTTGTCGCCACCGCCGGCGAGGACCAGCACCTGCGACCCGTAGACCCGGCCGTCGAGCAGCCGGCCGGCCGCGACCGCCATCGCCGCCGCGGCCCGCTGCATGAGCGTCCCGGGGGGGAGCCCGGCGCGCGCGGCCTCCTCCGCGGCCCGGATCTCGGCCACGGGCCAGGCCCACCTCACGCGCCCTCCCCTTCCCCGATGACCACGGCCGTGGCGATGCCCCCGTCGTGGGAGAGCGACACGTGCCAGCGGACCACCCCGGCCGCCGCGGCCGCCGCAGCGACCGTGCCGGCCAGCGCGAGCGTCGGCGCGCCGCGCTCGCCCGTGCGGACCTCGCAGTCGTGCCAGGCCAGCCCCGCGGGGGCCCCCAGGACCTTCGCGACGGCCTCCTTCGCGGCGAACCGCGCGGCCAGCCGCTCGGGGGCCGTGACCGCCCGCTCGGCCGCGGTGAACAGCCGGGCCGCCAGGGCGGGCGTGCGGTCCAGGGACCGGGCGAACCGCGCCACGTCGACGACGTCGACACCGACCCCGACGATCACTCGACGGTGACGGACTTGGCCAGGTTGCGTGGCTGGTCGACGTCGAGCCCCCGGGCCTTCGCGATCTCGCAGGCCAGCACCTGCAGCGGCACCACCGACACCAGCGGCGCCAGCAGCGTCGGCGTGCGCGGCACGGTGATCAGGTCGGAGGCGAACGGCAGGACGGCGCTGTCCCCCTCCTCCGCGACCACGATGGTGCGGGCGCCGCGGGCGCGGATCTCCTGGATGTTGCTGACGAGCTTGCTGTGCAGCAGCGACCGGCCGCGCGGCGACGGCATCACCACGACCACGGGCAGGTCCGGCTCGATGAGCGCGATCGGGCCGTGCTTGAGTTCGCCGGCGGGGAACCCCTCCGCGTGCATGTACGCGAGCTCCTTGAGCTTCAGCGCGCCCTCCAGTGCCACCGGGTACCCGACGTGCCGGCCCAGGAAGAGCACCGCCTTCGCGGCGGCCAGCTCGCCGGCGAGGGCCCGCACCGGGTCCATCGCGGCGATGGTGGCGGCGATCAGCTCGGGCATCGCCTCGAGCGCCTGGAACTCGCGCGCGACCTCGTCCTCGTACTTCTTGCCCTGCACCTGCGCGAGCGCGAGCCCCACCAGGTAGCTGGCGGCGATCTGCGTGAGGACCGCCTTCGTGGAGGCGACGGCGACCTCCGGGCCGGCGTGCGTGTAGAGCACGGCGTCCGACTCGCGGGGGATCGTCGAGCCGTTGGTGTTGCAGATCGCCAGCACCTTGGCCTTCTGCGCCCGGGCGTGCCGCACCGCCTCCAGCGTGTCCGCGGTCTCGCCCGACTGGCTGATGGCGACGACGAGGGTGTCCCGGTCGAGCACCGGGTCGCGGTACCGGAACTCCGAGGCGATCTCCACCTCGACCGGCAGCCGCGTCCAGTGCTCGATGGCGTACTTGGCGATCAGCCCCGAGTGGTACGCCGAGCCGCAGCCGACGACGAACACCCGGTCGATGTCCCGCAGGTCCTGGTCGGCGAGCCGCTCCTCGTCCAGCACGATCCGGCCGTCGACGAGGTGGCCGCGCAGCGTGTCCGCGACCGCGGTCGGCTGCTCGTCGATCTCCTTCTCCATGAAGGTGTCGTGGCCGCCCTTCTCGGCGGCGGACAGGTCCCAGTCGACGTGGAACGGCTTGCCCTCGCCGGGGGCGCCGTCGAAGCAGGTGATCTCGTAGCCGTCGGCGGTGACCGCGACGACCTGGTCCTGCCCCAGCTCCACCGCGTTGCGGGTGTAGGCGATGAAGGCCGAGACGTCGCTGGCGAGGAAGAACTCGCCCTCGCCGCAGCCGACCACCAGCGGGCTGTTGCGCCGCGCGCCCACGACGACGCCCGGGTCGGCGCTGTCGATGACGACGAGGGTGAACGCGCCCTCGAGCTGCCTGCAGACGGCCTCCACGCGGCGGGCCAGCGGGCCGGCCGGCTGCTCCTCCAGGAGGTGGGCCACGATCTCGGTGTCGGTCTCGCTGCTGAGCTCGTGGCCGCGGTCCTCGAGGGCCGCCCGCAGGTGCATGAAGTTCTCGATGATGCCGTTGTGGATGACGGCGATGCGGCCGGAGCAGTCGGTGTGCGGGTGGGCGTTGCGGTCCGTCGGGCCGCCGTGCGTCGCCCAGCGCGTGTGCCCCATCCCGGTGACGCCCCCGGGCAGGCCCACCTCGGCCAGCAGCTTCTCGAGGTTCGCGAGCTTGCCGCCCTTGCGGTGCACCGCGAGGGCGCCGGCATCGTCGACGACCGCGACGCCCGCCGAGTCGTACCCCCGGTACTCCAGCCGGCGGAGCCCCTCGAGAACCACCTCGATGGCCTGCTGCTGACCGACGTACCCCACGATGCCGCACATGCCCAGGAGGCTAGCTCGCCGGGACCGCCGCCGAACGGCGGATGCCCGCGTGTCTCCCAGCGACGGGCCGGGCTACGGCAGCAGGCGCTCGCCCAGGAGGACGGCGCCGATCACGACCATGGCGGCGCCGGAGACCCGGCTGATGACGCGGGCGACCGCGGGCCGGGCCGCCAGGACGGTCCGGGCGAGGATCCCGACGCCCAGGTAGACCGAGCCGCAGCTGGCCATGTACAGCAGGCCGAGCGCCCCGATCTGCCCGGCGACGGGCCAGCTGCCGTGCGGGTCCGTGAACTGCGGCAGGACGGCAAGGAACAGGAGCAGCCCCTTGGGGTTGAGGCCGCTGACGCCGACGCCACGGGCGAGCGTGGCCCAGCGGCTGCCGGAAGGCGCTCCCCCGGCGGCGGGCACCGCGGGCCTGGCCACGGTCGCGGCCCCCTGCCAGACCAGGTAGGCGCCGCCGACCAGGGTGATGGTGGTGAGCAGCGCGGGCGTCCCCGCGACGAGCGCGCCGACGCCGACCGCGACGATGACCGTCAGCACCGCGTAGCCGAGCACCAGCCCGCTGATGGCCAGGGGGACGGAGCGTCCCGCGAGGCCCGCGCCGATGGCGTAGGCCCAGTCCGCGCCCGGCACGGCGATGAGGAGCAGCGCGACCACCCAGAAGGCGACGACGGAACCGGCGGCCACGAGCTGTTGTCCTCCTCGATAGTGACGAGGAGGAGACTAGGGAAGATTCCGGGCAAAGTGCTCCCCGGTTCTTCCCTGGATGGCCCCGGCTTGGGAAGGATCCACCGATGGACCGCGTCGACCGCAGCATCCTTACCGCACTGCAGGAGGACGGCCGCCTCACGGTGACGGACCTGGCGGCCCGGGTGGGGCTCAGCGTGTCCCCGTGCCACCGGCGGCTGCGGGAGCTGGAGCGCAGCGGCGTGATCCGCGGCTACCGCGCGCTGCTCGACCCGGAGGCCGTGGGCCTGGCGTTCGAGGCGCTCGTCTTCGTCACGATGCGACAGGCGGACCGGACCGCGCTCGCCGCCTTCGAGGAGGCCGTCGCGACCCTGCCGAACGTGCTGCAGGCGGAGCGGCTGTTCGGTGACCCCGACTACCTGCTGCGGGTGGTGAGCGCCGACCTGCCGGCCTTCCAGCGGCTCTACGACGAGCAGCTGGCCGGCCTGCCCGGCGTGCAGCACCTGCGCTCCACCCTGGTGATGAAGCACATCGTGCAGGGGCGGCGGCTACCCGTCTGACCGCCCCGCGGCACCTACTGCGGCAGGAGCGACGGCTCGGCCCGCGGCGCCGGCGCACTGTCGGCGGCGGCCACGACCCGGCGCAGCTCCTCCGCCACGGCCGCGGCCTCGGCGTCGCCCGGCGCCTCGACCATCACGCGCACCAGCGGCTCGGTGCCGCTGGGGCGGACCAGCACGCGGCCGGTGTCGCCCAGCCGGGCCTCGGCGGCGGCGACGGCCGCAACGACGTCGGGGTGGCCGGCCACCGTCCGGTCGACGACCCGGCAGTTCACCAGCACCTGCGGCAGCCGCTGCACCACGCCGGCGAGCTCCGCCAGGGAGCGCCCGCTCACGGCCATGCGGCCGAGCAGCTGCAGGGCGGTGAGCAGCCCGTCGCCCGTGGTCGCCCACTCGGCGAAGACGAGGTGGCCGCTCTGCTCGCCGCCCAGCACGAACCCGCCGTCGCGCATGGCCTCCAGCACGTACCGGTCGCCGACGGCGCTGCGGACGACCTCGATGCCGCGGGCGCGCAGCGCGAGCGTGAAGCCGAGGTTGCTCATCACCGTGGCGACGACCGTGTCCGCCTTGAGCCGGCCCTCCTCCTGCAGCGCGAGGGCGCAGATGGCGAGGATCTGGTCCCCGTCCACGACCGCCCCGGTGGCGTCGACCGCGAGGCACCGGTCGGCGTCGCCGTCGTGGGCGATGCCGGCGTCGGCGCCGTGCGCCAGGACGGCCGCCTGCAACGCCTCGAGGTGCGTGGCCCCGCAGCCGTCGTTGATGGCCGCGGAGACGCCGCCGTCGGAGCGGGCGGGGTCGTCGAACAGCGGGATGACGGTGGCGCCGGCGCGGGTGAGCAGCTCCGGGGCGTAGGCGGAGGCGGCGCCCTGCGCACAGTCGACGACGACGGTGAGCCCCGCCAGCGAGTGCGGCAGGGTGGTCAGCAGCGCGTCGAGGTACCAGGTCGCGGGACCGGTGGGGCGGTGGACCCGGCCGACGCCGTCGCCCGTGGGACGCGTCCAGGGGTGCTCGAGGCGCTCCTCGATGGCGTCCTCGACCGTGTCGGCCAGCTTGGTGCCGCCCGGGCCGAACAGCTTGATCCCGTTGTCGGGCATCGGGTTGTGGCTGGCGGAGATCATCACGCCGAGGTCAGGAGTCGGGTAGTCCGGCAGGCCGCCCGCGACGGCGCAGGCCACCGTCGGCGTGGGCACGACGCCCAGGACGACGACGTCCGCGCCGGCGGCCGACAGGCCGGCCACGACGGCCGCCTCGAGGAACTCGCCGGACGGCCGGGTGTCACGCCCCACGACGACGAGGGGACGCCGGGCGCCGCCGCGGCGGTGGGCCACCAGCTCGTCGGCGGCCGCCGAGGCCAGCGCGAGCGCGAGTTCCGGGGTGAGGTCGCGGTTGGCGACGCCTCGCACCCCGTCCGTTCCGAACAGCCTGCCCACGGTCGCGATTCGCCTCCCGGTCCTGACTCTCGCCCTCGCTGACGTCCCCCGACGGTAACCCGGTGCACACGCGGCGTTCCTGAGCCGCGCCCCACCCCTCTAACGCCGAGAGCCGGCCCCCGGGAACGGGGAGCCGGCTCCTGGCGCGAGGCGCGGGTGTCTAGCGCTTGCTGTACTGCGGGGCCTTACGGGCCTTCTTGAGGCCGTACTTCTTGCGCTCCTTGACCCGCGCGTCGCGGGTGAGGAAGCCGGCCTTCTTGAGGGCCGGGCGGCTGTCCAGCTCGGCCTCGAGCAGCGCCCGGGCGATGGCCAGGCGCAGCGCGCCGGCCTGCCCGGAGATGCCGCCGCCGTGGAGCAGCGCGATGACGTCGTAGGCGTCGGTACGCTCGAGCGTCGCGAACGGGTCGTTCACCAGCTGCTGGTGGACCTTGTTCGGGAAGTACTCCTCGAGCGTCTTGTTGTTCAGCTTCCACTGCCCGGTGCCGGGGAGGATCCGCACGCGGACGACGGCCTCCTTGCGGCGGCCGGTGGCGCGCACGGCGCCCTGCGGGTCGGTGATGATAGCCACGGAACTTCTCTCCTCAGACGTTTCAGGCGGTCCGCGGCTGCTGCGCGACCTGGCTGATCTCGTACGGCGTGGGTGCCTGGGCGGTGTGCGGGTGCGTCGGGCCGGCGTAGACCTTCAGCTTGCCTGCCATCTGCCGGCCCAGCTTGGTGTGCGGCAGCATGCCCTTGATGGCCTTCTCGATGATGACCTGCGGTCGGGTGCGCAGCATCTCGTCGTAGGTGGTCTCCTTGAGACCACCCGGGTAGCCCGAGTGCCGACGGTAGAGCGACTGCACCCGCTTGTTGCCGGTCATCGCGACCTTGCCGGCGTTGATGATGATCACGAAGTCGCCCGTGTCCACGTGCGCCGCGTAGTACGGCTTGTGCTTGCCCCGCAGCAGCGCCGCCGCCTGCGTGGCCAGCCGGCCCAGGACGACGTCGCTGGCGTCGATGACGTGCCACTGACGCTGAACGTCGCCGGCCTTCGGGGTAAAGGTACGCACAGGTCTGCCTTCAGATCGGGAATGTCTCACGGTCCTGCGGCGGGGCACCACGACGGCGGTCCCGCGCAGCGCCCCACACAGGCGCGGCCTCCACCCCTGACGGGCGTAGGCGCAACAGCCAACAACGATACCTCATGCCGCCTGGTTCGGAGAAACCGCCGTCACAGCGGTGCCGTACCGGGCAGCGTCCGGACCGCCCGCGTCTCGGCGGCGCGCGCCGCGAGCTCCTCGTCCGGCGGGTACGCCACGGTCACGAGCGTCAGTCCGTGCGGTGCCGCCACCCGGATGTCCGACGACCGTCCGCTGCTGTGCAGCAGGGTCGCAGGCCAGTCCACGGGGCGGTGCCCCTCCCCCACGGCCACCAGCGCACCGACGAGGCTGCGGACCATCGAGTGGCAGAACGCGTCGGCCCGGACGTCCACGCGGATGTCGCCCCCCGCTTCGCGGTGCACGGCGAGCTCCAGCAGGGTCCGCACCGTGGTGGCCCCCTCGCGGCGGCGGCAGAACGCGGCGAAGTCCCCCAGCCCCAGCAGCAGCTGCCCGGCCGCGTGCATGGCGGCGGTGTCGAGCCGCCGCGGCCAGGCCACGACCTCCCGGCGCCGCAGCGGGTTGGGGGTCCCGTCCACCAGCTGGTAGCGGTACGCCCGCCAGAGCGGCGAGAACCGCGCGTCGAAGCCGGGTGGCGCCCACCGGGCGGCCCGCACCCGCACGTCCCGCGCGAGGAGGCCGTTGAGCCCCCGCACGTCCGGCGGCTCCGCGACCCCGGCGGGCAGGTCGACGTGCGCCACCTGCCCGGTGGCGTGGACGCCGGCGTCGGTGCGGCCGGCCACCGTCACGCGGGGCGGTGGGTCGAGCCGCAGCAGCACGCCCAGGGACCGCTCCAGGTCCCCCTGGACGGTGCGCCGGCCCGGCTGCACGGCCCAGCCGGAGAAATCGGTGCCGTCGTAGGCGAGGTCCAGCCGGACCCGGCGGGAGAGGGGAACACCGACGGGCCCGCTCCCCGGCAAGGGGGAGACGGGCCCGTCGGGGCGTTCGGTGTGGCTCAGCGGTCGCCCTCGGCCTGGCTCTCCTGGGTGGCCTGCTCCGCCTGGTTCCCGGCACCGCTCGCGGTGTCGCCGTCGGCGGCATCGGTCGCCGGCTCGGTCGCCACCTCGGTGTCGCCGCCCTCGGCGGGGACCGCAACCTGCTCGGTCGCGCTCGGCTCGGCGGTCTCCTCCGTGGCGCCCTCGCCCGGCAGGGCAGCCAGGGCGTCGACGTCGACGGCAGCGGGGACGGTGGTCGCCGAGTCCCCGGCGAACCGGGTGCCCCGGGCGCGCTCGGCCTCACCGACGGCCTGCTGGCCGACCGTGAGCGCCTCGACGAGCTCGATCATCGCCATGGGGGCGTTGTCGCCCTTGCGCGGGCCGAGCTTGACGATCCGGGTGTAGCCACCCGGACGGTTCGCGAAGCGCGGGCCGATCTCGGTGAACAGCGCATCCACGACGTCCTTGCGGCGAGGGATCACCTTGAGGACCTCGCGCCGGGCGTGCAGGTCACCGCGCTTGCCGAAGGTGATCAGCTTCTCCGCCAGGGGGCGGAGTCGCTTGGCCTTGGCCTCGGTGGTCTGGATGCGCCCGTGCTCGAACAGTGCGGTGGCGAGGTTCGCCAGCAGCAGCCGCTCGTGCGCCGGGCTTCCGCCGAGGCGGGGGCCCTTGGTGGGCGTGGGCATCGCGGTGCTCCTCGAGTGCGGGGCCGACGCGATGCGCCGAGCCTGGTTCTACGGACGGGGTGGACAACAGGGTGGTGCTCCGGAAGAGAGGCTAGAGCCGCTCGTCCTCGGCGAGCGCCCGACCCTCGTCGTCCGCCGGGTCCGAGAACCCTGCGGCGAAGGCCGAGTTGCTGTAGGTGTCGGTCCCGTAGGTGTCGACGACACCGCTGGGGTCGAACCCGGGAGGGCTGTCCTTGAGCTGCAGGCCCATCCCGGCGAGCTTGACCTTGACCTCGTCGATCGACTTCTGACCGAAGTTGCGGATGTCGAGCAGGTCCGCCTCCGACCGGCCGACGAGCTCGCCGATCGAGTGGATGCCCTCGCGCTTCAGGCAGTTGTACGACCGGACGGTCAGCTCCATCTCCTCGATGGGCAGCGCCAGGTCCGCGGCCAGGGCCGCGTCCGCCGGGGAGGGGCCGATGTCGACACCCTCGGCCTCGGCGTTGAGCTCCTGCGCCAGACCGAACAGCCCGACCAGCGTCTTGCCGGCGCTGGCCATGGCGTCGCGCGGCGTGATGGAGGACTTCGACTCGACGTCGACGACGAGCTTGTCGAAGTCGGTGCGCTGCTCGACGCGGGTGGCCTCGACCTTGTAGGTCACCTTGAGGACCGGCGAGTAGATCGAGTCGACCGGGATGCGGCCGATCTCCTGGCCCGCCTGCTTGTTCTGCACCGCGGAGACGTAGCCGCGGCCGCGCTCGACCGTCAGCTCGATCTCGAGCTTCGCCTTGTCGTTCAGCGTGGCGATGTAGAGGTCCGGGCTGTGCACCTCGACGCCCGCGGGCGGCGCGATGTCGGCGCCGGTGACCACGCCGGGGCCGGTCGTGCGCAGGTACATGACCGTCGGCTCGTCGTTGTCGCTGGAGACGACGAGGTCCTTCAGGTTCAGGATCAGGTCGGTGACGTCTTCCTTGACACCGGGCACCGTCGAGAACTCGTGCAGGACGCCCTCGATGCGGATGCTGGTGACCGCCGCGCCGGGGATGGACGACAGCAGGGTGCGCCGCAGCGAGTTGCCGAGCGTGTAGCCGAAACCGGGCTCGAGCGGCTCGATGATGAAGCGCGAGCGGAACGGGTTGGTCTCGTCCGGTTCCTCGACGAGGGTCGGACGCTGTGCGATGAGCACGGGATTACCTCCACAGATGCCGGGACGTCCGCCATATGACGTCTCCGGGGGTGCCCGGGAGCGGCGTCGGTCTGCCGCTCCCGGGGTCGTGCTGGTGGGACTACTTGCTGTAGAGCTCGACGATCAGCTGCTCCTGGACCGGCGTGTCGATGATCTGCCGGGCCGGGAGGGTGTGCACGAGGATGCGGCTGGCGCCGGAGATGACCTCGAGCCAGGCCGGCACCGTCCCGCTGAAGGTCTCGCGGGCGATGATGAACGGCGTGAGCTCGCGGCTCTTGCCACGCACCTCGATGATGTCGTTCTCGCTGACCCGGAAGCTGGGGATGTCGACCTTGTGGCCGTTCACGGTCAGGTGACCGTGGCGGACCAGCTGGCGCGCGGCGTCGCGGCTCGGGGCGAAGCCCGCGCGGTAGACGACGTTGTCGAGCCGGGTCTCCAGGATGCGGAGCAGGTTCTCGCCGGTCTTACCGGCCTTGCGGTTGGCTTCCTCGTAGTAGCCGCGGAACTGCTTCTCGAGGACGCCGTAGATGCGCGCGCACTTCTGCTTCTCGCGCATCTGGAGCAGGTACTCGCTGTCCTTGGTGCGACCGCGGCCGTGCTCACCCGGCGGGTAGGGCCGGATCTCGATCGGGCACTTCGCGGTCTCGCACTTGCTCCCCTTGAGGAACAACTTCATCTTCTCGCGGCGGCAGCGCTTGCAGTCCGGTCCGGTATAGCGGGCCATGCTCTTCCTTCCGTTTTCTCGGGCCGGGTGTCAGACGCGGCGGCGCTTGGGGGGACGGCAGCCGTTGTGGGGCACGGGCGTCACGTCCTGGATGGTCCCGACCTCGAGGCCGGTCGCCTGCAGGCTGCGGATGGCGGTCTCGCGGCCGGAGCCGGGA
This sequence comes from Mycobacterium sp., assembly GCA_025965515.1. Classification (GTDB taxonomy): domain Bacteria; phylum Actinomycetota; class Actinomycetes; order RYN-182; family RYN-182; genus RYN-182. The sequence goes on along the minus strand of JAOPWU010000184.1, from coordinate 1,875 downwards.
CCCTTGACGAAGACGTCGACCTTCCGCATGCCGTGCTCCTGCGCCTTGCGGGCGGCGCTCTCGGCGGCCATCTGCGCGGCGAAGGGGGTGGACTTGCGCGAGCCCTTGAACCCGACGTGGCCGGCGGACGCCCAGCTGATCACGTTGCCCAGGGGGTCCGTGATCGACACGATGGTGTTGTTGAAGGTGCTCTTGATGTGAGCGTGCCCGTGGGCGACGTTCTTCTTCTCGCGGCGGCGGACCTTCTTGGCCCCGCCCGCCTGCTGGCGTGTGCGTGGTGGCATGACTGACTCCTGATCGAGGTGGTCGGACGACGGTGGGGCCGGGGCCCTCCGCGTCTACTACTTCTTGCCGACCTTCTTCTTGCCGGCAACGGTCTTCTTCGGGCCCTTACGGGTACGCGCGTTGGTGTGCGTGCGCTGGCCGCGGACCGGGAGACCGCGACGGTGGCGGATGCCCTGGTAGCAGCCGATCTCGATCTTGCGGCGGATGTCCTGTGCCACCTCGCGGCGGAGGTCGCCCTCCACCTGGTAGGTCGCGTCGATGAAGTCGCGCAGGCGGGCTGCGTCGGCGTCGGACAGGTCGCGGACCCGGACGTCCCCGGAGAGGCCGGTCGCTGCCAGCGTCTCCTTGGACCGGGTGCGGCCCACTCCGTAGATATAGGTCAGCGCGATCTCCAACCGCTTTTCGCGGGGGAGATCGACGCCGGCGATGCGTGCCACGGTGATGCGGCTCCTCGTCGTTTCGCGGAGGTCTGCCCGATCCTCACCCGCGTCCGTGGAACGCGGCGCCGGCCTCCGACCGGCGGTGGGGCGGCACGCGGCCGCCCTGAAGATCAGGTATTCGGGTGGGTGTGGGTCAGCCCTGGCGCTGCTTGTGCCGTGCCGACACGCTGCAGATGACCATGACCCGGCCGTTGCGACGAATGACCTTGCACTTGTCGCAGATCGGCTTGACGCTCGGCTTGACCTTCACTCTGGAACTTCCTGTGAGAGCAGGGGGAGGAACCGCTACTTGTAGCGGTAGACGATGCGACCGCGGGTGAGGTCGTAGGGCGAGAGCTCCACGACCACCCGGTCCTCGGGGAGGATACGGATGTAGTGCTGTCGCATCTTGCCCGAGATGTGGGCGAGAACCCGGTGGCCGTTCTGCAGCTCCACGCGAAACATCGCGTTGGGGAGCGGCTCGACGACCCGGCCCTCGATCTCGATGGCGCCGTCCTTCTTGGGCATGTCCTCCGCTGTCCTGCTGGCTGTGTCGTACGTTCGCTTCGTTGGCGTGCTGGTCGTGCTTCGTACTGAGGTGCATGATCGACAACTGCGCGACCGCTGCTGCACCTGGTACCCAGCACACGAGTGCGCCCGGGCACGCGGCTCTGGGACAAGCCAGGCACGACAGCCGATCAGAGCCGACGCTCTAGTGTAAGCCTTGCCCCCGCCGGAGACCAAACCGGCCCCCGCGTTCTAGCGGTAGCGGAGCAGTCCGACGGCCAGGACCGCCGCGATCCACAACAGGAACACGACGAGCGCGATTCCCGCCGAGCCCAGGATGAAGGCGATGAGCGGCGCCAGCGCCGTGACGCTCGCGAACGCGACGACGGTGCCCCGTCGCTCCCGCTCCTCGCGGGTCACGTGCTGCACCCGGGCCTGCCGGGCCATTGCCCGCTGCCCAAGCCGGCCGACCTTGGGGGCGTCCGCCGGCGCGGTGTCCCCCGGCGGCGTCTCCCCCGCCGGCTCCGGCGGTAGCGGCTCCCCCGCCGCGGCCCGCATGCCGCGCAGCGCCGCCGCGGCGTCCGCGAGCCGCTCCCCCTCGCCGGCGAGGAACCCGTCGTCCGGCGCGGCCGGGTCCTCGGCGTCGCGCCCCGGCGTGGCCCGG
>JAOPWU010000173.1 GCA_025965515.1 Mycobacterium sp. | reverse complement strand
GCGGCGCCTCCCGGTGCCGTGCGCCCCGGGCCGCGTCCCGCTGCGCCGCGCCCGGCGGGTCCCCGCCCGGCCGGTAACAACCCCTTCACCTCGCCGCGTGCGGACAGCCCTCGGCCGGCCGCCCCCGGTGCGGTCCGTCCCGCCGGCCCCGGCGCCCCCGGCATGCCGGGTCAGCGTCCCGGCGGGCCCGTCCCCGGGCAGGGCATGCCGCCCCGTCCGCAGGGCGGCGTTCCCGGCGCCCCGCGCCCGGGTGGTCCGCGTCCCGGCCCCGGCATGTTCCCGCCGCGTCCCGGCCCCGGTGCGGGCGGTCCGCGCCCGATGACCGGTGGCGGTCCCGGCGGCCCCGGCGGTCCGGGTGCACGTCCCGGGCGGCCGGCCCCCGGCCCGCGTCCGGCCTTCGGTGCGCGTCCCGGCGGTGCCCCTGGCGGCGGCGCCGGTGGTCCCGGCGGCGGTGGCCGTCCCGGTGGCGGCTTCGCCGGCCGACCGGGCGGTGGTGGCCGTCCCGGTGGTGGCCGCGGTGCTGCGCCCGGTGCGTTCGGTCGTGGCCCCGGTGGTCGCCCGACGCGCGGTCGCAAGTCCAAGAAGCAGCGCAGGCAGGAGTTCGACAACCTCGCCGCGCCGCGCATGGAGTCCGGTGTCCCCCGGGGCAACGGCGAGACCGTGCGGCTGCCGCGCGGTGCCTCGCTGTCGGACTTCGCCGACCGCATCAACATCGAGCCCGGTTCGCTCGTGCAGGTGCTGTTCGGTCTGGGCGAGATGGTGACGGCGACCCAGTCGTGCACCGACGAGACGCTCGAGCTGCTCGGTGTCCAGCTGGGCTACGACGTGCAGATCGTCAGCCCCGAGGACGAGGACCGCGAGATCCTGGCGCGCTTCGACCTCGAGTTCGGTGGCGAGGCCGATGAGGACGCGCTCACCGTGCGGCCTCCGGTCGTCACCGTCATGGGTCACGTCGACCACGGCAAGACGCGCCTGCTGGACGCCATCCGGCGCACCGACGTGGTCGGCGGCGAGGCGGGTGGCATCACCCAGCACATCGGCGCCTATCAGGTGCGCGAGCCCCACACCGACCGGCTCATCACCTTCATCGACACCCCCGGCCACGAGGCGTTCACCGCCATGCGTGCCCGCGGTGCGAAGGTCACCGACATCGCGATCCTCGTGGTGGCGGCGGACGACGGTGTGAAGCCGCAGACCATCGAGGCCCTCAACCACGTACAGGCGGCCGACGTGCCGATCGTGGTGGCGGTCAACAAGGTCGACAAGGAAGGCGCCAACCCGGCGAAGGTGCGCCAGCAGCTCACCGAGTACGGGCTGGTCGCCGAGGAGTACGGCGGCACGACGATCTTCGTCGACGTGTCGGCGCGGAACGGCACCGGCATCGAGCAGCTGCTGGAGGCCGTGCTCCTGACGGCCGACGCCACGCTGGACCTGCGGGCCGACCCGACCACGCCGGCCCAGGGTGTCGCGATCGAGGGTCACCTCGACAAGGGCCGCGGCCCCGTCGCGACCGTGCTGGTCCAGCGCGGCACGCTGCGGATCGGCGACTCGGTGGTGGCCGGCGACTCGTTCGGTCGCGTCCGGGCCATGCTCGACGAGAACGGCGCGCAGCTGAAGGAGGCGGGTCCCGCCCGTCCCGTCCAGGTGCTGGGCTTCACGTCGGTGCCGGGCGCCGGGGACAACTTCCTCGTCGCTCCGGACGACCGCGTGGCGCGGCAGATCGCCGAGCAGCGGCAGGCGCGGGAGCGCAATGCCGAGCTCGCCAAGAGCCGCGGCAAGGTCACCCTGGAGGACCTGTTCGCCCGTATCGAGCAGGGCAAGGTCGAGCAGCTCAACCTCATCCTCAAGGGTGACGTGTCCGGCTCGGTCGAGGCCGTCGAGGACGCACTGCTCAAGATCGACGTGGGCGCCGAGGTCTCGCTGCGGATCATCCACCGCGGCGTGGGCGCGATCACCGAGAACGACGTCACCCTGGCGTCGGCCTCGGAAGCGATCATCCTGGGCTTCAACGTCCGGCCCGAGGGCAAGGCGCGGGCACTGGCGGAGCGCGAGCACGTCGACGTCCGGTACTACTCGGTGATCTACGCGGCCATCGAGGACGTCGAGAACGCACTCAAGGGCATGCTCAAGCCCGAGTTCGAGGAAGTGCAGCTCGGCACCGCCGAGATCCGCGAGGTCTTCCGGTCCAGCAAGTTCGGCAACATCGCCGGTGCGCTGGTGCGGTCCGGGGTCATCGTCCGCAACTCGAAGGCCCGCCTCGTGCGGGACGGCGTGGTCGTGGCCGACAACCTCACGGTCGAGTCGCTCCGCCGCTTCAAGGACGACGCGACCGAGGTCCGCGAGGGCTACGAGTGCGGTATCGGCCTCGGGTCGTTCAACGACATCAAGGCCGAGGACGTCGTCGAGACGTTCGAGATGCGGGAGAAGCCCCGCACCTGACCGGTCGGTCCGGCCCGGGCGCCCCGTGCGCCCGGGCCGGACCGTTCTCCGGTGCGGCGGTGAGGTGAGGCGTGAAGGCGGGCACCCTGGAGCTGGACCTGCTCCTCGGCGACGTCCACAGCCTCAAGGAGAAGCGGTCGATCGTCCGGCCGGTGCTCGCCGAGCTGCGGCGCAGGTTCGCCGTCAGCGCCGCCGAGGTCGGGGACACCGACCTGCACCGACGCGCCCTGCTGGGCGTGGCGGTGGTGAGCGGCTCCGCGCGGCAGTGCGAGGAGGTGCTCCGCGCCTGCGAGGACGCGGTGACGGACCATCCCGAGCTCGTCGTGCTGTCGGCGCGGCTCCGGGTCTTCGACGACCGCGACGCGGATGACTGACAGCTCCCGGCGGCGCGGCCGCCGGTAGGGACACACGGCAACACACGAGGGAGTCGGTCATGGTCGACTACGCGAGAGCCCGTCGACTGGCGGTGCGCATCCGGCAGATCACCGCCGCCACGCTGGAGCGTGAGGTGAAGGACCCGCGCCTGGCGATGGTCACGGTGACCGACGCGCGCGTCACCCCGGATCTGCGGGAGGCGACGGTCTACTACACGGTGTTCGGTGACGACACGGACCGCCAGGGCTCCGCCATCGCGTTGGAGTCCGCGCGCGGCGTCGTCCGCTCGGCCGTCGGCCGGGCACTCGGCGTGCGCTACACGCCCAGCATCGCGTTCATCGAGGACGTCGTCCCCGAGCGCGCCGGTCGCCTCGAGGAGCTGCTGGAGAAGGCCCGGGAGGCCGACGCCGGGCTCGCCGCTGTCCGCGTCGGCGCGGAGCCGGCCGGCGACCCGGACCCGTACCGCGTGCCCCGCGTGCGCGACGAGGAGCCGGAGGACGCCGAGGTCGAGCCCGGCCCGGTCGAGCCCGTCGCGCCCGACCGCCCGTGACCGCGGCGGCACCCGAGGGCCGGCCTGCCCGGCGTCCGGCCGCCCCCGACGGACTGCTGCTGGTCGACAAGCCCGCCGGCTGGACGAGCCACGACGTCGTGGGCCGGCTGCGCGGGCTCTGCCGCACGCGGCGCGTCGGTCACGCGGGGACGCTGGACCCGGCGGCCACCGGCCTGCTCGTCTGCGGCATCGGCCGCGCCACCCGGCTGCTCACCCACCTGGTGGGCACCGACAAGACCTACCTCGGGACGATCCGGCTGGGGCAGGCCACGCTGACCGACGACGCCGAGGGTGAGCCCCTCGGGCCTCCCGACCCGGACGTCGCGGCCAAGGCGTTCCCGGCAGCCGTCGCGGCCGCCGTCGCCGGGCTGACGGGCCCGCTGCAGCAGGTGCCCAGCGCGGTGAGCGCCGTCAAGATCAACGGTGTCCGGTCCTACGCCCGCGTGCGGGCGGGGGAGACCGTCGAGCTGCCGCCCCGCCCGGTGACCGTCGCCCGCTTCGAGGTGCTCGGCCGCCGGGAGCCGCCGGGCTTCGTCGACCTCGAGGTCGCCGTCGACTGCTCGTCGGGCACGTACATCCGGGCACTCGCGCGCGACCTCGGCGTGGCCCTCGGGACGGCTGGTCACCTCACCGCGCTGCGCCGTACCCGGGTGGGCATGTTCGAGCTCGCGCAGGCCGTCTCGCTCGAGCAGCTCGCTGCGGGCGACGACGCGGTCGACGGCGCGGTGGTCCCGCTGGCGACGGCGGTACGCGACGCGTTCGGTGCCCGCGTGCTCGACGAGGCGGACGCCCGGGCCGTCCGGCACGGCCGCAGCCTGCCGGCCGCGGGGTACCCGGGGATCGTCGGCGCCTTCGACGCGGACGGCGCAGTGCTCGCGTTGCTGGCCGAGGCGGACGGCCGGGCCGCGCCGCGCGTGGTGTTCGCGCCCGCGTGAGGCGGGGCACGGGCGGCGTCCGGGAGCCGCTCGGTAGCGTGGTCGAAGATCCGAGAGCCGGGACGTCCCGGCCGGCAGAAGGAGGGCGCGTGCGGCGCTGGCGGGGTCTGTCGGCTGTGCCGAGCGGCTGGGGGCGCTGCGTCGCCACGATCGGCGTGTTCGACGGGGTCCACCGCGGCCACCAGCAGATCATCGGGCGCGCCCGCGAGCGGGCCGACGCCCTCGGGCTGCCGCTCGTCGTCGTCACCTTCGACCCGCACCCCAGCGAGGTCGTGCGCCCGGGCAGCCACCCGGCCATGCTCACGTCGCCGCGGTACAAGGCCGAGCTCATGGCGGGGATCGGCGTCGACGTGCTGTGCGTCCTGCCGTTCACCCAGGAGCTCAGCCGGCTGTCGGCGGCGGAGTTCGTCCACAACGTGCTGGTCGAGGCGCTGCACGTGCGGGCCGTCGTGGTCGGGGAGAACTTCCGCTTCGGTCACCGGGCGGCGGGCGACGTCGCCACGCTGCGGACGCTGGGCGGCACGTTCGGGTTCGCCGCCGAGGGCGTCTCCCTGTTCCGGGACCCCGTCGTCGACGCGGTGATGAGCTCGACCCTCGCCCGCAGCCTGGTCGCCGCCGGGGACATGCGGGCCGCCGCCCACGTCCTCGGCCGGGACCACCGGCTGGAGGGCGTCGTCGTCCGCGGCGACGCGCGGGGCCGGGAGCTCGGCTATCCCACGGCCAACCTCGAGGTCGGCCCGCACGCGGCCGTCCCGGCGGACGGCATCTACGCCGGTTGGCTGGTCCGCGCCGGCGAGGCGGGGGAGCGGCTCCCGGCGGCGATCAGCATCGGGACGAACCCCACGTTCGAGGGCACCGAGCGCCGGGTCGAGGCCTACTGCCTCGACGTCACCGTCGAGCTGTACGGCGAACGGGTCGCGCTGGATCTACACGAGCGGCTGCGCGACACGGAGGTGTACACGTCCGCCGACGCGCTGATCGCGCAGATCGGCCGCGACGTCGAGCGGACCCGCGAGGTGCTCGCGGGCGCCGCCGGGAAGGACGACCAGGACGCCGACGAGGACGGCGGCGGGGCCCCGGCGGCCTGACGGCCGGGCGGTGGGCCGGGTGGCCCGTTGTCATTCACCCCGCCGGGGGGTTCGGTCCGTCCGGCCGGCCGCCGACGCATCCTGCGAGTCGTGTCCGTTCCGGACGCGGCAGCCAACGGTCGGAGGCGACGTGACCAAGCCGGTCGATGCAGTGGACGGACCCCTGTCCGGGGCCATCTCCAAGGTCCTGGTCATCGACGACGACGCCGCCGTGCGTCAACTGGTCTGCGACGTCCTCGAGGCGTACGGCTACACGACCGTCTCCGCCGAGGACGGCTTCAGCGGGCTGCGCAAGCTGCAGAGCGAGCGCCCCGACTGCGTCGTCCTCGACGTGATGATGCCGGGCATGGACGGGCACGCGGTCCTCAGCCGCATCCGCGCGAGCGAGGGCGGGTTGAGCCTGCCGGTGGTCATGCTCACGGCCGCTGCCGACGACGGTCAGGCCTGGCAGGCGTGGACCGAGGGCGTCGACTACTTCCTGGCGAAGCCGTTCGAGCCCGAGGAACTGCTCAACTTCCTGGACTACCTCTCCGCCGCCTGAGCTCCGCGCCCGACCGCCCTGCGCGGCGGCCCCCGTTCGCGTCGGGGGGCCCCGGTGTAATCTGAGAGGAAGCCGCACCTGCGGCCGTGCGTTCTGTTCGCCCGGGTGTCGACGACCCTGGGCTGCGCACCGACTCGAGGAGCCCGCGTGCCCCTGGCCAGCGATATCAAGCAGCAGATCATGACCGACTACGCCACGGTCCCGAACGACACCGGGTCTCCCGAGGTGCAGGTCGCGATGCTCACCAAGCGCATCAGCGACCTCACGGAGCACCTGAAGATCCACAAGCACGACCACCACAGCCGGCGCGGCCTGCTGCTGCTGGTCGGGCGTCGTCGGCGGCTCCTGGCGTACCTGGAGAAGACCGACATCAACCGCTACCGCTCGCTGATCGAGCGTCTCGGCCTGCGCCGGTAGCACGCACGACGGGGGAGCGGCCACACGGCCGCTCCCCCGATCGCTGCGGGGAGGTCCCGCGGCGAGGAGTACCTAACCGGCACCGGTTGTGACCGCAGCCCCCGGGCTCGGGACGACGTCGGTCCTCGGTGGTGGCGCTCGGAAGCATCTTCCGCTCGCTTCGATCGAAGACCGGCACTGACGTCCCTCCCCGGATCGCGCGACGGTCGCACCGCGTCCGCGATACGACAGGAGGAGGCCCTGTGGAGGGTCCCGACATCACGGCTGCTGAAGCCGTCATCACCAACCCCACCGTCGCCGGTTCGCTCGGCGGCGACCGGGTCGTCCGGTTCGAGACCGGCCGGCTCGCCCGGCAGGCCGCCGGATCGGTTCTCGCCAGCCTGGGCGACACCACGGTGCTCGCGGCCACCACGGCCTCGAAGACGCCGAAGGAGCACTTCGACTTCTTCCCGCTCACGGTGGACGTCGAGGAGCGGATGTACGCCGCCGGGCGCATCCCCGGCTCGTTCTTCCGCCGCGAGGGTCGGCCCAGCGAGGACGCGATCCTCACCTGCCGGCTCACCGACCGCCCGCTGCGCCCGTCCTTCGCGAAGGGCCTGCGCAACGAGGTCCAGGTCGTCTGCACCGTGCTCGCCCTCGAGCCGGACGCGCTGTACGACGTCGTGGCCATCAACGCGGCCAGCGCGTCGACCCAGCTCGCCGGGCTGCCGTTCTCCGGCCCGATCGGTGCCACCCGCGTGGCGCTGATCCACGGTGAGTGGATCGCCTTCCCGACGCACACCGAGCTCGGGGAGGCCACCTTCGACATGGTGGTCGCCGGCCGGTTGCTCGAGTCCGGCGACGTCGCCGTGATGATGGTCGAGGCCGAGGCCACGCCCAACGCGCTCAGCCTCATCGAGGCCGGCGGCACGGCCCCGACCGAGGAGGTCGTCGCGCAGGGTCTCGAGGCCGCGAAGCCGGCCATCGCGGCGCTGTGCAAGGCGCAGCAGCAGCTGGCCACGACCGCGGCGAAGCCCACGGGCGAGTTCCCCCGGTTCCTGGACTACGGCGACGACCTGCTCGCCGCGGTCGAGGAGGCGATCGGCAGCGACCTCGCGCAGGCGCTGACGATCCCCGCCAAGCAGGAGCGCGAGGCCGAGCTCGACCGCATCAAGGCCGTCGCCCACGAGAAGGTCGCGCCGGCGTTCGAGGGTCGCGAGAAGGAGATCAGCGCGGCCTACCGCGCGGTCACCAAGAAGCTCGTCCGGGCCCGCGTCATCCGCGACAAGGTCCGCATCGACGGTCGCGGCCTGGCGGACATCCGCCAGCTGGCGGCCGAGGTCGAGGTGCTGCCGCGGGTCCACGGCTCGGCGCTGTTCGAGCGCGGCGAGACGCAGATCCTGGGCGTCACGACGCTGAACATGCTCCGCATGGAGCAGCAGCTCGACACGCTCGCGCCCGAGAAGCGCAAGCGCTACATGCACAACTACAACTTCCCGCCGTACAGCACCGGTGAGACCGGCCGCGTCGGTTCGCCGAAGCGCCGCGAGATCGGGCACGGCGCGCTGGCCGAGCGGGCGCTCCTGCCCGTGCTGCCGTCGCGTGAGGACTTCCCCTACGCCATCCGGCAGGTCTCCGAGGCCCTCAGCTCCAACGGCTCCACGTCGATGGGGTCGGTCTGCGCGTCGACCATGTCGCTGCTGAACGCCGGTGTGCCCCTCAAGGCTCCCGTCGCCGGTATCGCCATGGGCCTCATCCACGAGGGCGGCGAGTACGTCACGCTGACCGACATCCTCGGCGCCGAGGACGCGTTCGGTGACATGGACTTCAAGGTCGCCGGGACGAAGGACTTCGTCACGGCGCTGCAGCTGGACACCAAGCTCGACGGGATCCCGTCCGAGGTGCTGGCCGCCGCGCTGACGCAGGCCAAGGCGGCCCGGCTGTCGATCCTCGAGGTCATGAGCGAGGCCATCGACGTGCCGGACGAGATGTCGCCCTTCGCGCCGCGGGTCATTCAGATCAACGTGCCCGTCGACAAGATCGGCGAGGTGATCGGGCCCAAGGGCAAGATCATCAACCAGATCCAGGCCGAGACGGGCGCGGACATCACGATCGAGGACGACGGCACGATCTACATCGGTGCCGTCGACGGCCCGAGCGCCGAGGCAGCACGGGCGCAGATCAACGCGATCGCCAACCCCTCGATGCCGGAGATCGGCGAGCGCTACCTCGGCACGGTCGTCAAGACGACCGCGTTCGGGGCGTTCGTCTCGCTCACCCCGGGCCGCGACGGGCTGCTGCACATCAGCAAGCTCAAGGCACTCGCGGGCGGCAAGCGCATCGAGAACGTCGAGGACGTGGTCAAGGTCGGCAGCAAGGTGCAGGTCGAGATCACGGAGATCGACAGCCGGGGCAAGATCAGCCTTTCCCCGGTCGTCGACGAGGCCGAGACCGCAACGGTCGACGCCTGACGTGTCCGCACGCTCCGGGCCGCGCCCGACCCCTCCGGGGGTCGGGCGCGGTCCCGTCTCCGCCCCCGCAGGGGCCCCGCGGCGGGGTATGCCCCGGGCCGTGACCCGCACCCTGTCGCCCGGTGAGCCGGGTGGCTTCGGCGGCGTCGTGAAGCGCACGACGCTCGCGAACGGGCTGCGGATCGTCACGGAGGCCGTCCCGGGTGTCCGGTCGGTGTCCTTCGGCATCTGGGTGGATGTCGGCAGCCGGGACGAGACGCCGGCCCAGGCCGGCACGTCCCACTTCCTCGAGCACCTGCTCTTCAAGGGCACCCGGCGGCGCAGCGCGCTGGACATCGCCGCCGCCATGGACGCCGTCGGCGGCGAGCTCAACGCCTTCACGTCGAAGGAGTACACCTGCTACTACGCGCGGGTCCTCGACGCGGACCTGCCGCTCGCCGTCGACCTGGTCTGCGACATGGTCACGGACAGCCTGCTCACCGCCGAGGACATCGACGCGGAACGCGGGGTGGTGCTGGAGGAGATCGCCATGCACGACGACGACCCCTCCGACATCGTCCACGACCTGTTCGCGGCCGGGGTCTTCGGCGACGCGCCGCTGGGCCGGCCGGTGCTCGGCTCGGCCGAGTCGTTGGACCGGCTGCGACGCGACGGCATCGCCGAGTACTGGGAGCGGCACTACGCGCCGCCCGGCCTGGTCGTGGCGGCCGCCGGCAACCTGGAGCACGGCCGCGTCGTCGACCTGGTCCGGCGGGCCCTCGCCGACCTCGAGAACGGCCCGGGGGCGCCGCTGCCCGCCCGGCTGGACCGTGGCGGACCGGGCGTGCCGATGCGGGGCACGGGCGCCAGCCTGTTGGACCGCCCGACCGAACAGGCCCACCTCGTGCTCGGCGGACCGGGCCTGTCCCGCCGCGACGAGCGCCGGTTCGCCCTGGGGGTGCTCTCCAACGCCCTCGGCGGCGGGATGAGCTCCCGGCTCTTCCAGGAGGTCCGGGAGCGCCGCGGCCTCGCCTACTCCGTCTACTCGTTCAGCAGCCACTACGCCGACGCGGGCCTGTTCGGGCTGTACGCCGGGTGCGCGCCGGAGAACGCCAAGGAGGTGCTGGACGTCTGCCGCGACGTGCTCGCCGGCGTGGCGGAGGCGGGCCTCACCGAGGAGGAGGTGGCCCGCGGCCGCGGCCAGGTCATCGGGGGGCTGCTGCTCGGGCTCGAGGACAGCGGGTCGCGGATGAGCCGGGTGGGCAAGGGCGAGCTCGTGCACGGCGAGGTGCTCGAGGTGGCTGAGATCGTGCGCCGGGTGGAGGCGGTCGACGCCGACGCCGTCGCGGAGCTCGCGGCTACCCTGCTCGCCGACCCCGGGCACCTGGCGGTCATCGGGCCGGCGGGCGGCGACGCCGAGGCCGCAGCCGCCCGCTCCCGCTTGGACAGTCTCGTCGAGGAGAACGCGTGACCGCAGCAAACGTGACCGCAGCAGGGCAGCCGGCGACCCTGTCGGTCGGCGTCCTCGGGGCGCGGGGCCGCGTCGGCTCCGAGGTCGTGCGCGGCGTCGAGGCGGCCGACGGCCTGGCGCTCGTCGCGGCCGTCGACGCGGGCGACAGCCGGGAGCCGCTGCGCGACGCCGACGTGGTCGTGGACTTCACGCACCCGGACGCGGTGATGGACAACCTGCGCTGGTGTGTCGGCGCCGGCCTGCACTGCGTCGTCGGGACCACCGGCTTCGACGACGACCGGCTGGCGACGCTGCGCGGCTGGCTGGCCGACGCCCCCGGCACCGGGGTGCTCGTCGCGCCGAACTTCGGCATCGGCGCCGTGCTGATGATGACCTTCGCGCAGCAGGCGGCGCGCTGGTTCGACTCCGCCGAGATCGTGGAGCTGCACCACCCCAACAAGGCCGATGCGCCCAGCGGCACGGCCCGGCGCACCGCCGAACTCATCGCCGCCGGCCGGGCCGTGGCCGGTCTGCCCACGAGCGGTCCGGACGCCACCAGCGAGAGCGCCAGCCTGCCCGGTGCCAGGGGTGCGGACGTCGCCGGCGTCCCCGTGCACGCCGTGCGGCTGGCGGGGCTCGTGGCGCACCAGCAGGTCCTCTTCGGGGGGGCGGGGGAGGTCTTCACGCTGCGCCACGACGCGATGGACCGGGCCTCGTTCGTGCCCGGGGTGCTGCTCGGCGTGCGCTGGATCCCCCGCCACCCGGGCCTCACCGTCGGGCTGGAGCACGTCCTCGACCTGCCGACGGCCGGGTCGTCGTGACGGCCCGCCGGGTGGTCGTCCTGCTGGTCGCCGTCCTCCTGTTCTACGCGGTCGTCATCGGCCGACAGGGCGTCGAGCTGCTCGGCGACCACCGGTGGACCGTGAAGGCGCTCGGCATCGGGGTGTTGCTGCTGCCGCTCGTCGGCGCCGTGCTCGTGGCGGGCGAGGTGCGGTTCGGGCTGGCGACGCAGCGGCTCGGCCGCGCCCTGGGTCCGGAGGACGAATCCGCGGCCGACACACCCGCCGACGACGAGGCGGACCCCGACGAGGCGTTCGACCGCCGGGCGGACGCCGTGCGGCAGGAGCCGGAGAACTGGCGGGCCTGGTACCGGCTGGCGATGGCCTACGGCGACGCGCACGACACCCCGCGCGGGCGCAAGGCGATGCGGCAGGCCGTCCGGCTGGAAGCCGCGCAGCGCTCCTCCGGCCCGTCGCCTGACGCGGCCCGCGCCCACGATCGAGACTGACGCCGCCGGGGATCGCCCGGCGGAGGCCCGAGAGGAAGCACCGTGACCGTGACCAGTGCAGCGGCGGCGCCGGGCGCCCCCGGGGCGGCGGAGCCGGACGAGGTCGTGTTCCGCTCCGACGTGACCGTCGAGCTCGTGAAGGCGCTCGCCAGCGACGCCGACGTCATCGCCGCCGCCCGGGTGAGCACGGCGGGGGAGCAGTCGGTGGCCGCGCTGGACGAGGACCCGGCCCGGTCCGCGGGCCTGGTGCGGTACCTGATGCGAGACCGCCACGGGTCCCCGTTCGAGCACAACACCTTCACGTTCCTGATCAGCGCGCCGATCTTCGTGTTCCGCGAGTTCATGCGCCACCGGGTGTTCTCGTACAACGAGGAGAGCGGCCGCTACCGGCAGCTGGCGCCCGTCTTCTACGAGCCCGGACCGGACCGGAACCTGGTCCAGCAGGGCAAGCCGGGGGCCTACACCTTCGTGCCGGGCACCCCCGAGCAGCACGCCCTCGTGACCGAGGAGACCCGCCGGGCCTGCCTGCAGGCCTACGCGAGCTACCGCGCCATGCTCGCCGCCGGGGTGGCCCGCGAGGTCGCCCGCGGCGTGCTGCCCGTGGCGACCTACTCGAGCATGTACGTCACGGGCAACGCCCGCGCCCTCATGGGGTTCCTGGCGCTGCGCACCAAGCGGGAGCACGCGGCCTTCCCGAGCTTCCCGCAGCGCGAGATCGAGATGGTGGCGGAGCAGATGGAGGAGCACTTCGCGCGGCTCATGCCCCTCACCCACCAGGCGTTCGAGGCGAACGGCCGGGTGGCGCCATGACACCCCCTGCCGAGTAGTCTGCCGCCGTGGACGACCGCAACGCCGACGCCGCTTCCGGCGCCGCCGCACCCGCCGCAGGACAGCTGCCGCCGGCGCCGTTCGGGCGGCTCCTGACCGCCATGGTCACGCCCTTCACGGCCGACGGGGTGCTGGACCTCGACGGCGCGCAGAAGCTCGCCGCGACGCTGGTGGACGCCGGCAACGACGGCCTGGTCATATCCGGCACGACGGGGGAGTCGCCGACCACGAGTGACGCCGAGAAGGCCGCCCTGCTGCGCGCGGTCCTCGACGCCGTGGGCGACCGTGCCGTCGTCGTGGCGGGCGTCGGCACCAACGACACCGCGCACACCGCGGAGCTGGCCCGGCAGGCCGCAGGGGCGGGTGCGCACGGGCTGCTCGTCGTCACCCCGTACTACAGCAAGCCGCCGCAGGCCGGGCTGCTGCGGCACTTCCGCACGGTGGCGGACGCGACGGAGCTGCCCGTCATGCTCTACGACATCCCGGGCCGCACGGCCGCAGCCATCGAGAGCGACACGATGCGGGCGCTGGCGGAGCACCCGTCGATCGTCGCGGTCAAGGACGCCAAGGGCTCCCTCGCGGCGACCTCCGCGGTGCTGCGGGACACCGACCTCGCCTACTACAGCGGCGACGACGTGCTGACGCTCCCGCTGCTGGCGGTCGGCGGCTGCGGGCTGGTCTCCGTGGTCGCCCACGTGTTCGCGCGCGAGCTCGCCGGGATGATCGCGGCCGTGGACGCGGGCGATCTCGTCGCCGCCCGGGCGGCCCACCTGCGGCTGTTGCCTGCTATGACCGGGTTCTTCCGCACGCAGGGCGTCATCCTCGTGAAGGCGGCCCTGACGGCGCTC
This sequence comes from Mycobacterium sp., assembly GCA_025965515.1. Classification (GTDB taxonomy): domain Bacteria; phylum Actinomycetota; class Actinomycetes; order RYN-182; family RYN-182; genus RYN-182. Next base: position 9,740 of record JAOPWU010000173.1, on the reverse strand, counting down.
GGGCTGCCGGGCGGCCCGACCCGCGCCCCGCTCATCGACGCGACGCCCGAGGAGCTCGAGCAGCTTCGCGCCGACTGCGCAGCGGCCGGGCGGGAGCTTCCCCGCCCCTGATACGCGGCCCGCCGCGCGCCTGCGTGCCAGGGGCAGCCACGGCCATTACCGTGGTGAGGCCATGCCTGCTGCCTCCGCCTCGTCCCGCGGCTCGTCGTCCCGATCGGGGGCGGCCGGTCGCGCGTCCCGGCCTGCCGCGGGGGGCCGGCGCCCGCCCGCGAAGAAGACGCCCGCGAAGAAGGGCGCCCCGAAGGCCGCGGCGGCCTCCAAGGCCGCGACGTCCGCTGCCGCGCAGCGGCAGGCCGCCCGGGCCACGGCCGAGGCTGCCGCCGCGGGTGCCGCCGTGGGGGCGGCGGCCGGCGCCGGACGCTTCTACCGTGGGCGGGGGCCGATCGGCTTCGTGCTGGGCGGCATCCTCGGTCTCGTCATCGGCTCCGGCCGTGCGATGGGCGCCGCCGTCCGGACCGTCACGGGGGAGGACGAGCTGGAGGCCGCCCTCGACGCCGAGCACCGACGGGACGGGCGCGGTCTCTTCGTCCTGGCGCTCGCGCTGGTCCTGGGCGTGGCGCTGTGGGGCCACACCGGGGGCGCCGTACTACCCCCCATCGGTTCGGGCGTCCGGTACTGGCTCGGCGTGACGGCCGATCTCGCGCCGCTCATCTTCCTCGCCGAGGCGCTGCGGCTGCTCATCCGGCCCGCCGTCCCGGGCGAGAACGGCCGGGTGATCGTCGGCGAGACCTTCGTCATCGCCTCCACCCAGGGGCTCATCGCCATCTGGAAGCACGCCCCGTCCGCCCTGGACAACCTGCAGGGTGTCCGGCACGCAGGCGGCATCTGGGGCTGGCTCATGAGCGCGCCCCTCATCGCGCTGCTCAGCACCTGGCTCGCGGTGCCGCTGCTCCTGCTGCTGATGTTCTTCGGGATGCTCGTGATCACGAACACGCCGCTGCGCCGGCTGCCGGACCGCTGGGCCCGGCTCACCGGTCACCCGCCGGTGGAGGAGGACCTCGAGGACTCCTACGACGAGTTCGACGACGAGTTCGAGGACGAGTTCGACGAGGAGCCGCCCCGTCGGCGCCCCCGGCGGACCCCCGCCGCGACGCGCGACCCGTCGCTCGACATCCCCTACGACGTCGAGCGGGCCCCCACCACGCCGCTGCCCCTGCTGGGGCAGCCGCCGCTGCCGCCCGGGCTCGAGCACACGTCGGTCTTCGAGCCGCCCGTCGTGCCGCCGGTGCCTGCGCCGGCCGCGCCGCCGGAGCCGCCGCCGACGACGGGGCTCCCCGCCACGGCCGTGCAGCTCGAGCTGGGGGAGGGCGCGTACCGCCTGCCGCCCATGTCCCTGCTGGGGGAGGGGACGCGCCCGAAGGCGAGGACGGCCGCGAACGAGTCGGTCATCGCCGCCCTGACCGAGGTGTTCAAGCAGTTCAACGTGGACGCGCGGGTCACCGGGTTCACCCGCGGCCCGACGGTCACGCGGTACGAGGTCGAGCTGGGCCCAGCGGTCAAGGTCGAGCGGATCACCCAGCTCACCCGCAACATCGCCTACGCGGTGAAGTCGCCCGACATCCGCGTCATCGACGTCATCCCCGGTAAGAGCGCCGTCGGCATCGAGATCCCCAACACCGACCGCGAGCTCGTCAGCCTGGGCGACGTGCTGCGCAGCCAGGTCGCGGTGCGCGACGCCCACCCGATGCTGGTGGGCCTCGGCAAGGACATCGAGGGCGGCTTCGTCGTCGCGAACATCGCGAAGACGCCCCACCTGCTGGTGGCCGGTGCCACGGGCGCCGGCAAGTCGACGTACATCAACGTGCTGATCGCCAGCATCATGGCCCGGTCCACCCCGGACCAGGTGCGGATGATCCTGGTGGACCCCAAGCGCGTCGAGCTGACGGCCTACGAGGGCATCCCCCACCTGATCACCCCCATCATCACCAACCCGAAGAAGGCCGCCGAGGCCCTCCAGTGGGTGGTGCGGGAGATGGACCAGCGCTACGACGACCTGGCGGCCAGCGGGTACCGGCACATCGACGACTTCAACAGCGCCGTCGTGACCGGCAAGCTCACGGCTCCCGAGAACAGCGAGCGGGTCTACCGGCCCTACCCCTACCTGCTGGTGATCGTCGACGAGCTCGCCGACCTCATGATGGTGGCGCCCCGGGACGTCGAGGACTCGATCGTCCGGATCACGCAGCTCGCCCGAGCCGCCGGCATCCACCTGGTGCTGGCGACCCAGCGCCCGTCCGTCGATGTCGTCACCGGCCTCATCAAGGCGAACGTCCCCAGCCGGCTGGCGCTCGCGACGTCGAGCCTCGCGGACAGCCGGGTCATCCTCGACCAGCCCGGCGCGGAGAAGCTGATCGGCAAGGGTGACTCCCTGTTCCTGCCGATGGGCTCCAGCAAGCCGCTCCGCGTGCAGGGCGCGTTCGTCTCCGACGAGGAGATCGAGGCGCTGGTGGCGCACTGCAAGGCGCAGCGGCAGGCCACGTACCGCGAGGACGTCGCCGTGGTGGCGGACGGCGACAAGCGCAAGGACGTCGACTCCGACATCGGCGACGACCTGGACCTGCTGTGCCAGGCCGTCGAGCTGGTCGTGACCACGCAGTTCGGCTCCACGTCGATGCTGCAGCGCAAGCTCCGCGTCGGGTTCGCTAAGGCCGGGCGGCTGATGGACCTCATGGAGAGCCGCGGCGTGGTCGGCCCGAGCGAGGGGTCCAAGGCGCGGGACGTGCTCATCCGCCCCGAGGAGCTGGACGGCACCCTGTTCCTCATCCGCAACGGCAGCTGACGCCCGGATCCCGGCGCCGCGTAGGGTCGCCGTGGATACCCATCGCCCGCCCGGGTCTGCTCATCGACTCCTCCGGCACCTAGACTCGGAGGCGAACCCGGTGTATCCGGGTAACGACCGCCGGACGTGACACGGAGTCAGGGCCGGCACGTGTGCGGAGGGTGGTGTGGGAATGAGCATCGGTGAGTCGTTGCGGGCAGCGCGGACGGAGCGGGGCCTGGACCTCGACGCGCTGGCCCGGACCACGCGCCTGCGTGCCTCCCTGATCTCGCGGATCGAGTCGGACGACTTCGCCGGCTGCGGCGGGGCGGTCTACGCCCGGGCGCACATCCGCGCGGTGGCCAAGGCCGTGGGGCTCGACCCGGCACCGCTCGTCGCCGAGTTCGACGCCCAGCACGGCAGCGCCCCCGAGCCGACGCCCGTCCCTGTCGTCGTCGACCAGCCGGACCGGGCGGGAGGCCGGCGGCCCGGCCGCAGCCCGTCCCCCTGGTTCGCCGCCGCCGTGGTGGTGCTGGTCGCGGTCATCGCGCTCGTCGGGGCGAACCTGTTCGCCGGTGGCTCGCCCAGCACCGTCCGGGCAGGCAGCCCGGCGCCGCCCCCAGCCGGCAGCCCCACGCCCCCGGCCGCCGCGGGTACGCCCACGACACCGCCGTCGCCGCCCCCGGCGGTCGCCCCGGCCCCCGGCGGCGGGTCCAGCGGAGTCTCGATGCAGGTGCTGGCCAGCGCAGCGAGCTGGATCAGCGTCACGGACCCCACCCAGGGGGAACTCTTCCAGGGCGTCCTGTCCGCGGGGGACACCAAGGACTTCCACGCCACCGACCAGCTCAGCGTCCGGCTGGGCAACGCGGGCGGCGTGGCCCTCACCGTGAACGGCCGGTCCCTCGGGACGGTCGGAGCGCGTGGGCAGGTGGTGAGCCTCCAGTTCGGCCCCGGCGACCCCACCGCCAAGAACGCCGCCTGAGCCGGCGGACGTCACCGGCCAGGGGTGCGGAGCACCCCTGAGCAACCGCTAAACTGGACAGGTGACGACCCCTGCCGTGCCCCTGCGCCCGGCGGTGGCCGTGGTCTCGCTCGGCTGCGGCCGCAACGACGTCGACTCCGAGGAGCTGGCCGGCCGGCTGGACCTCGCCGGGTTCCGCCTCACGGACGACCCCGAGCAGGCCGACGCCGTCGTCGTCAACACATGCGGCTTCGTCGAGGCGGCCAAGAAGGACTCCATCGACACCCTGCTGGCGGCCGCCGAGCTCAAGGAGGGCGGCCGCACCCGCGCCGTCATCGCCGTGGGCTGCCTCGCCGAGCGGTACGGCGCCGAGCTCGCCGAGCAGCTGCCCGAGGCCGACGCGGTGTTGAGCTTCGACGACTACGCCGACATCGGCGGCCGGGTCCGGGCGGTCCTCGACGGCGAGCGGCTGACCCCGCACGTGCCCCGCGACCGGCGGACGCTGCTGCCCATCACCCCGGCCGAGCGCGGGCCCGCGGCGCAGGCCGCGCCGCCGCCCGGCCACGCGGGTCTCGCGGTCGGCCCGGCCGACCGGTCGGGGCCGCCCGTGGTGCGGCGCCGGCTGACCGGTGGCCCCGTGGCGGCCGTGAAGCTCGCCTCGGGCTGCGACCGCCGGTGCGCGTTCTGCGCCATCCCGACCTTCCGCGGCTCGTTCGTCTCGCGCCCCGTCGCCGACGTCGTCGCGGAGGCCGCCTGGCTGGCCGCCGACGGCGTGCGGGAGCTGGTCCTGGTCAGCGAGAACTCCACGTCGTACGGCAAGGACCTCGGGGAGCTGCGGCTGCTGGAGCAGGAGCTGCTGCCGCGCCTCGTCGACGTCCCCGGCATCGAGCGGGTGCGGGTGGTGTACCTGCAGCCGGCCGAGATGCGCAGCTCGCTGGTGACCGCGCTGACGTCCCTGCCCGGGGTGGCGCGCTACGCCGACCTGTCGTTCCAGCACAGCAGCGCCACGGTGCTGCGCCGCATGCGGCGGTTCGGCGACACCGACCGCTTCCTCGAACTGATCGCGGGCCTGCGGGCCGCCGCGCCCGAGATCGGCGTGCGCAGCAACGTCATCGTCGGCTTCCCGGGCGAGACCGAGGAGGACGTCGCGGAGCTCGAGCGCTTCCTGGTGGGTGCGCGGCTCGACGCCATCGGCGTCTTCGGCTACTCCGACGAGGACGGGACCGAGGCCGAGCGTCTGCCGGACAAGCTGCCGGACGCCGTGATCCGGCGGCGGGTGGAGCGCCTCACCACGCTCGCCGAGGAGCTCACCGCGCAGCGCGCGGCCGACCGGATCGGGACGACCGTCGACGTCCTCGTGGAAGAGATCGGGGCCGGGGGCCGCGCCGAGGGGCGCGCCGAGCACCAGGCGCCCGAGGTCGACGGTTCCTGCCGGATCACCGGCCTGCCCCCCGGGGTGGGCGTCGGCGCCTTCGTCCGCTGCACGGTGACGGACACCGACGGCGTCGACCTGCTGGTGGCGCCGGACCCGCTCGCCGACATCCCCGTGGTGGCCGCGGTGGGCAGGTGAGCGAGCCGCTCCCCGGGGCATCCGCACCCGGCGCCACGGCCACCGGTACCGCAGCCGCCGAGCCCTCGGCGCCGCCGGTCGATCCCGCTCCGGCGCAGCCCGCCGACCTTCTGCACCCGCGCGCGGTCGCCGCCCGGCTGCGCCCGGACGCGGGACTCGTCCCCGACCCGGCCGGCGACCCGCCCGCCGCCGGGGTCAGTAACTGGAACCTGCCGAACGCGCTCACGTGCCTGCGGCTCCTCCTGGTGCCGGTCTTCCTGGTCGCGCTCCTGGCCCACGGCGGCGCCAGCCGCCCGGGCCGGTGGATCGCGCTCGGCATCTTCGTCGCCGCCAGCGTGACCGACCGCCTCGACGGCGAGATCGCCCGCAGCCGCAACCTCGTCACCTCGTTCGGCAAGATCGCCGACCCGATCGCCGACAAGGCCCTCATCGGCGCGGCGCTCGTGGCCCTGTCCGCCCTGGACGTCGTCGACTGGTGGATCACCGTCGTCATCCTCGCCCGGGAGGTGGGGGTGACGCTGCTCCGCTTCGCGGTGATCCGGCACGGGATCATCCCGGCCAGCCGCGGCGGCAAGGTCAAGACCCTGCTCCAGGGCATGGCCGTGGTGCTGTGCCTCGTCCCGGTCGACACGTTCGCCCTCACCATCCTCGAGGTGCTCGTCCTCGGCCTGGCCGTCGTGGCGACGGTCCTGACCGGGCTCGACTACGTCGTGCGCGCGCTCGCGCTGCGGCGGACCGCGCTGGGGCGGCGACCCTGACGGACGCGACCCCGGCGCAGCTCGCCGTCCGAGCCCTCGCCGCCGCAGGGCAGACCGTCGCCTGCGCCGAGTCGCTCACCGCCGGGCTGCTCTCCGCCACGCTCGCCGACGTCCCGGGCGCCTCCGCTGTCCTGCGCGGCGGTGTGGTCGCCTACGCGACGGAGTTGAAAGCCCGGCTGCTCGCCGTGGGGGACGTGTACCGCGACGGCGCGGTGAGCGCCCCGACCGCCCGGGCGATGGCCCGCAACGTGCGGGCGCTGTGCGGCGCCGACTGGGGGGTGTCCCTGACCGGCGTCGCGGGCCCCGAGCCCCAGGAGGGGCAGCCCGTCGGGACCGTGTTCCTGGGCGTCGCCGGCCCGGATTCCGACGCCGTGACCCGGCTCGCCCTGGCGGGCGACCGGCCGGCGATCCGGCAGGCTGCGGTGGCGGCCGCGCTGTGGGCAGTGGCCGACGCCGTTCGCGACGGGCGGACAGGCGCCGATGTCCACCCTGGGGGAAGCTAGGCACCGTAGGCTGTGTTCTACGAGGGGCGGCCTGGAGCCGCCCCGACAGGAGGTCGCATGAGCGTGGTGTTGCGTCAGGTGCTCGGTGACTGCCTGCGCGATCGCCGGCAGACCCAGGGGCGGACGCTGCGCGAGGTCAGCGCGGCCGCCCGGGTGAGCCTCGGCTATCTCTCCGAGGTCGAGCGGGGACAGAAGGAAGCTTCGTCCGAGCTGCTCGCCGCCATCTGCGACGCCCTGAAGACCCCGCTGGCCGATCTGCTGGAGGACGCAGCCCACGAGGTCCGCGCCCGCACCGCGGTGCCGGTCCTCGTCCCCGTCCGGGGCGGCGACGGTGCCAGCGCGCCCGTGGTCGCCCGGGCCCGCAACGTGGTGGGCGCCCCGCCGGCCGGTGGGCGCGGCGACGCGAGCCTCGGTGCCCTCGGCCCGGTTGTGCTCGCGGAAGCCGTAGCGGCCGCCTGAGCGGACGGCGGCGCGGCCGCCCATTAGGGTTGCTGGAGTCCCCGGTGGCCGGGGGTCGTAGCGCGGGCCGTCCGGTCCGCACGCGCGGTGTCGCAGTGACGCAGGTGCAGGAAAGGTGACCGCCGTGGGTTTCTTCCGCCGGTTGTACAAGTACATGGGCGCGGCCGCCAACAAGCAGCTGGACGAGCGCGCCGACCCGAAGGTGCAGATCGAGCAGGCGATCCAGGAGGCGCAGCGCCAGCACCAGGCGCTGTCCCAGCAGGCCGCCACGGTCATCGGCAACATGCGCCAGATCGAGATGCGGCTCGCCCGCCAGCTCGAGGAGCAGGGCCGGCTGACCGCCTCCGCCCGCCAGGCGCTCGTGCTCGCCGACCAGGCCAGTGCGGCCGGGGACGCTGCCAAGCGCCAGCAGTACGAGGAGACCGCGCAGGCGTTCGCCTCGCAGCTGATCAGCGTCGAGGCGCAGGTCGAGGATCTCAAGAAGCTGCACGACCAGGCGCGCGGCGCCGCCGAGCAGGCGAAGCAGGCCGTGGAGCAGAACTCCCAGCGGCTGCAGCGCAACCTCGCCGAGCGCACCCAGCTGCTGAGTCAGCTCGAGGCCGCCAAGATGCAGGAGCAGATGGCGAACGCGATCAGCTCCGTCGGGCAGCTGGCCGCGCCGGGGGACACCCCGTCGCTGGAGACGGTGCGGGACCGTATCGAGCAGCGCTACGCCACGGCCATGGGCCGCCAGGAGCTGGCCGCCGACTCCATGGAGGGCCGGATGCTCGAGGTGCAGAAGGCCAGCATCGACGGTGCGGCCGCCGCGCGGCTGGACCAGCTGCGCGCCAGCCTGCCGGCCCCCGAGCCGAAGCCGCAGCTCGAGGACTAGCGCAGGCCGGCCCTCAGGGCTGGGTCGGCCGGCCGCGGAACCGCACGCCGACGGCCGCGCGGCGCCGGTCGCGCTCGCGCAGCCTCGCGCGGCGCTCGGCGACCGCTGCGGGGGTGGGCATGGGCCCGGCCTGGCAGCGGGGGCACCAGTAGGTGATCCGGTCCGTCGGGGGTGTTCCCTGGTCGTACTCCTGGATGGTCGTGCCGCACCGCCGGCACGGGCGTCCGGCGCGCTCGAACACCCAGTGGTCGTGCCCCGGGCGCGGGTCGCCGGTCGTCGGCTGCTCCCAGCGGTCCTTGAACGCGTCCATGAGCCGGGCCGCCAGCGCGACGAGGCCCTTCAGGTCGGGGGTGCTCCCCACCGGCAGCCACGGTGAGACGCCGTGCAGGAAACACGCCTCGCAGCGGTAGAGATTGCCGAGACCCGCCAGCAGCCGCTGGTCCAGCAGCGCCGTCCCTACCTCCGTGTCCGGGTGGGCCGCGATGTTGTGCACGGCCACGGCCAGGTCGACGTCGGGGTCCAGCAGGTCGGGGCCGAGGTGGCCGACGGCGGTGTTCTCGCGGCTCGTGGGCAGCAGGTCGACGACCGGTAGGCGCAGCCCGTACGCGTCCCAGTCGGCGGTCCCCAGCAGGACCCTCACCTGCCAGTCGGGGGCGCCCTGCAGCCGGCTGCCGGCCCGCTGCAGTCGCCAGCTGCCCTCCATCCGGAAGTGCGTGTGCAGCGTGAGCCCGCTGTCGTCCGGGTCGCCGGGCGCCGGGGTCACGCGCGTGAGCATGTGCTTGCCGCGCGGGACGACCGTGCGGACGGTCCGTCCCCGGAGATCCGCGGTGGCCAGGGCGGGGACGCGGAAGTCGCTGCGCAGCAGCACGGCCCCGGCCAGCGCGGCGCGCATCCGCTTCGCCGCGAGGTAGACGGTGTCACCCTCGGGCATCGGCACCCCCTCTGACGGGCGGGGTCAGGCGCGGCATCGCAACCCCCGCGGGGTGGCGGAGAAGCCCGCCTTCTCGAGGACGGGCGACAGCGCGCCCCCCAGCGCGGGCGCACCGTCGATCGTCTGCACCGTGAGGGACGGGAGACTGCCGCGCCGCACCGCGGCCACCAACGCCTCCGCGGCGAGCAGGCTGCGCTCCGGTGTGGCGTCCGGGAAGGACAGCAGGCTCTTGCCGCCCCGCTCCACGTAGAAGACCAGCCGGCCGTCGACGACGGTCACCACGGCGCCGGCCTTCCGCCCGGCGCGGTGGCCGCCGGGCACGTCGGTCGCGCGTTCGGGCCAGGGCAGCGCCGCGCCGTACGGGTTGGCGGGGTCGGTCGCGGCGAGCACCCAGACCCGGGCCCCCGGGGTGGCGGCCCGCCGCTGTTCGGGGGAGGCGCCCCAGCCGCCCGGGACGGGCGTGGCCCACGCGCTCTGATCGCCGAGCGGCGTCACGCCGCCGACCGGCACGGGGGTGGCGGCCCCGGGCAGCTCGGGCCACGGCTCGACAGCCGCCTCGTCCCGGAGCCGGTCCGCCACCGCGCGCAGCCGGTCGACGGCCCCCTCCACGGCGAACTGCGAGCCGCCGAGACCCTCGACGAAATAGCCGCGCCGGACGCGCCCGGCCTCCTCCAGCGCCTTGAGGACCGGGTAGATGCCGGCGAAGCCGCCGGGCAGCCGTTCCGCGGCGACCGCGGGCTTCGTCAGCACGCCGTACCGCTCCAGCAGCAGCTGGGCCATCGTCGAGGCCCGCCGGGTCGGCTCCGGGTCCCGCGGCGGGACCGCCGTCCACCGGCCGGCGAGCGACCCGGCGGCGGCCCGGCCTGCGC
>JAOPWU010000031.1 GCA_025965515.1 Mycobacterium sp. | reverse complement strand
CGCACGCGCCGCAGCCGCCGCACCGCGCCGCCGACGGTTCGCTCACCGCCGCGGTCGCGGCGCTGCGCACCGAGCTCGGGGCCCTGCGTGCGGAGGTCGGCGGCCTGCGGGGCGACCTGTCGGGGGTACGGGCGGAGGTCGACTCGGTCGGCGTCCGGGTCACCGGCAGCCTGTCCGCGACGCGCAGCGAGACCGGCTCCCTGGTCCGGCTCGTCGAAGGTCTCGCCTCGCAACGCACCGAGGTGCCGCAGGGCCAGGACGGCACCGCCGAGGTGCTCGAGCAGCTGCAGGGCGACGTCCGGCAGCTCCTCACCGCCCGCGGTCAGCTCGCCGGCGCCGACGGCCTCGCGGCCGTGCGCGCGGAGCTCGCGCGGCTGCGCGCGGACCTCGGCACGCTCGCACCGCAGGCCGCCGCGGGCGCCCCCGTCGACAGCGACGCGCTGGTCGAGCGGCTCCGCGAGGGCATGACGACCGCCGTCGGCGAGGTGCGCGACTCGTTCGGCGCCCTGCGGGTCGACCTGGCGGACGCCCTCGACGAGCTGTGGCAGCGGATGGCGATCGCCCAGGACGCCTCGGTCGAGCGGCTACCCGCCGAGGTCGCCGCGGCCCAGGCCGAGAGCCTGGCGGCGCTGGCCGCGAGCATCACCCGCGCCACCACGGAGGCGCTGGAGACCCACGGCCGCGCCCAGTCCGAGGCGCTGCGGCTGCTGCGCGCGCAGGACAGCACGCTCGACGCCCGGTTCGCGGCGCTGGTCTCCGAGATGGCCGAGGCCCGCGCCCTGCGGCTCGACGGCGAGGCGCTCGCCGACCTGGTGCAGCAGCTGCGGCCGTCGCTGCTGGCGACGGTCACCGACGCGCAGCGGGACGCGCTCGCGGCGGCCGCGCCGGACCAGCGGGAGCAGATCCGGCGCGGTGCCGCGGAGGCGACGTCCATCGCGGTCGGCCAGGTGCTGCCCGCGACGCTGGACCGGCTCCTGGGCGACCGCCTGCCCGATCTGGGCAGCCAGATCGCGGCGCGGCTCGGCGAGCCGCTGACCGGGACGCTGCGGGACGAGCTGTCCCGGACGGTGCGCGAGGCGCTGGACAGCGCCATCAGCCCGGCCGTCGACGACAGCATCGAGCGGGCGGTGGGCCCGGCGGTCACGGCCGCCGTCGCCGTGGCGGTCGGCTCCGACGTGCTCCCCGCGGTCAGCGGAGCGGTCGACGCGGCCGTCGCGCGCGCGGTCGCCGAGTCCGTCGAGCGGGCGGTCGAGCGGAGCGTGCACGAAGCCGTGGGGTCCGCGGTCGGCCAGACGGTCGCCGTCGCGGTGGACGCGGCGATCGACGCGGTCGTGGTGCCGGCGCTGGGCGACGCGGTCGGGAGCGCCGTCTCCGACGGGACCCGGCGGGCGCTGGCCGAGCAGGTGGCGCCCGAGGTGACCGCAGCGCTCCTCGGGCGGCTGGACGAGGCGCTCGGCGAGAACCTCTCCCGGGCCGTCGAGTCGGCCGTCGCCGCGGGGCTGGGCGACGCCGTCCCCCGCGCGGTCGGCGCTGCCCTGCCGGAGGCCTTCGGGGCGCTGGTCCCGCGGGCGCTCGAGGTAGCGCTCGGCCGGGCCGTGCCGCTGGCCGTGCGGACGCCGGTGCGGGAGGCGGTCGGCGAGACCCTGGCCGCCGCCATCTCCGAGCACGTCGCCCCGGCCGTGCGCGAGCAGCTCGCCGAGGCCCTGAACCGGCTCGTGCCCGAGCAGCTGCACGCCCTCGTCCCGGGCCACCTGGACACCGTCGTCGGTGGCGAGATCGAGCGTTCGGTGGGCGAGGGCATGGCCCGGGCGGTCCCCGAGGCCGTGGCCCACGCGGTGAACGCGGCCGTCGAGCAGCTGGTCCCGCAGGCCCTCGTCGACGGGATCGCCCAGTCCCTGCCGCCGACGGTCCGCAGCGTCCTGGCCGAGACCCTGTCCGAGGCCGTGGCGCGCGCCCTGCGTGCCGCCCCGCCGCAGCTGCCCACCGCGGAGGTCATCGAGGCGCTGCGGGGCGCCCTCGCCGGTGTTCTGGACCAGGGCCTGCCCGCCCCGGTGGCGGGCCTGGTGCACGAGGCGATCCTCGGGGCCGTCCGCACCACGGTGGACGCGAGCGTCGGCGACGTGGTGGTCCCGGCCGTGCAGCAGGCCGTCGGGGAGAACGTGGGCGAGTCCCTCGGTGCCGCGCTCGACGTGGCGCTGGCGGCGACGCTCGAGCAGGCGCTCCACCCCGTCCTGGCCGCCGTGCTGGGCGGCCAGCTGCCGGCCGCGCTCGACGTGTCGCTCGGCGGGGCGCTCGACACCCGGCTCGTCGCCGCCGTGACGCAGGGGCTCGCCCCCGCGCTGGACGGGCAGATGGCGCCGGCGCTGCGTGACGTCCTGCCGATGGCCCTCGGGCCGGAGCTGGACCGCGCGGTCGCCGCGGCGGTGGAGGTGCTCGGCCCGCGGCTCGACGGCGTCGTGGCGTCCCGCGTCGAGGGCGCGGTCGAGCAGACCGACGAGCTGGTGCGGCGCATCGGCGAGCGTGCCGCGACCACGGCGGCCGACGCGGCATCCGCCGCTGCGGTCGAGGTGACGTCCGCCGCGGTGGCGTCGCTCGGCGGCGAGCTGACCGGCGAGGTCCGGGAGTGGCTGCGGACCGTCGACGGCACGGCCCGCGAGCAGCTGGAGGCCGTGCGGGGGGTGCTCGCCGAGCGCCTGGGCGCGGTCGACGCGCTGCTGGGGGAGCGGCTCGGCGGCGTGGAGGCGCAGCTCGGGACGCGGCTGGGCGGGTTGGACGAGCTGCTCGCCAGCCGGCTCGGCGCGCTCGACGGCACGCTGGGTGGCCGGCTGCAGGACGTCGACGCGACGCTCGCGGGCCGGCTGGGGGCGGTCGAGGCCGCGCTGCGGACCGGGCTCAACGCCACCGCCGAGGGGCTGTCGGAGACGGTGGCCGGGGTCCTCTCGGCGCAGCAGCAGCTGGACGCGGCCCGCCAGGAGCTCCAGACGCGGCAGAACGAGCTGGTGGGCCTGCTGGAGGGCGTCGGCGCGGCACTCGACCGGGACCGGGCGGCGATCCTGCGGGACCTGCTCACCGAGGTGGCGGGCGGCCTGCTGTCGACCGAGCGCCGCGCACTGGTCGACCGGGTGCAGGACGCGCTGGACCGGCGTCGCGACGCCCGGGACGCGGCCCGCTGGCGCGAGGAGCACCCGGAGGCCGTCGAGGACGACATGGTCGGGCCGGTCGGGCCGGTCGGGCAGCGGACCGAACCGAGCGGGCCGGGCGCCTCGCTGCTCGAGGAGGCCGGGGGCGAGGCGCGCGCGGACGACGCGGCGGACGCGGCCCCGGTCGGCGGGATGGGCCGGCTGCGCCGGGCGCGCGGGGAGCGGTCGCGGCCCGGGCCGGCGCCGGCCGCTGCGGGCGGCGAGGTCCTGGAGCCGGCCGGGGAAGCCGACCACGTGACCGACGGGACCGCCGAGGAGGCGCCCGAGGGGCGCACGGCGACGCTGGCCGAGCAGCTGCTGGCGGAGGCGCGCCTGGCGGAGTTCGGCGAGGAGGCCGACGGGGCCGTGGCGGACGAGGTCGACGAGCTCGACGAGGCGGAGGAGCTCGACGAGGTCGACGAGCTGGCAGAGGTCGACGGGGTCGGCCTCGAGGACCTGGCCGAGGTCGACGAGGACTTCGACGGGACCGCCGAAGAGGACGAGGCGGAGGCCGCGGACGAGACGCCGGAGGTCGAGCTGCTCGCCGAGGCGGCTGAGCCCGAGCCCGCGCCGAGCACCGACCCCGCCCCGGCGGCGCGCCGGGAACCGCCCATGGCGGGTACGCGCCGGCGCCGCGAGAGCCGTGACGGGCAGCCCGCTGGGCTGCTGCGGCGGCCGACCCCCACGGTGCGACCGGCAGGTTCGCGGCCCTCGCCGCGGCCGCGCCCGACCGACCTGCCGGGGGAGTAGCCCGGTTCGCCAGGGTCGTCACCCTGAGTGACTACCTGGTCGCTGCCTGTGGGATATCCGAAGGGGCGAACATCTTCAAGCGACTTGACGCTTGCTGAGGACACGCGTGTAATCACACGTGTGTCATTCCCTCGGGGAATGGCTCCCGGGCGCTATACCCGGTCGGCCTCCCCGCCGGCCGGAAGCAGTGCGGGCGCCCGGTCCACCGTCCAGACCTTCCCGCACGGAGAGGCCACGCGATGAGCGAGCGCGCTGCGTCCAGCCTGACCCTTGTCGACATCGGGGAGCTGGATTTCGACTTCAGCGCTCTTGCCGGCGAGGACGACCCCGCGGAGCTGGGCTGGCAGCAGAAGGCCCTCTGCGCCCAGACCGACCCGGAGTCCTTCTTTCCCGAGAAGGGCGGCTCCACCCGGGAGGCCAAGCGCGTCTGCCAGAGCTGCGAGGTCCAGGCCGAGTGCCTGGAGTACGCCCTCACCCACGACGAGCGCTTCGGCATCTGGGGCGGTCTGTCCGAGCGTGAGCGGCGCCGCGTGCGCCGCATCGGCTGACCCTCGTCAGGCCTGCCGGGCGAGTCCCGGCGGCGTGTAGGCCAGGCCGGGGAACACGGTCGACAGGCTCCCGACCCGGCATCGCTTGACCAGCAGCTCGCCCAGGACGTCCCGGTAGTCCGTGGTCCTCGGCAGGTCGCCCGCATCCAGGGCGGCCGGCGCCAGCCCGTTCCACCCGCCGTACACCTTCCCGCCGGCGATCCCACCGCCCAGCACGAACATCGCGTT
>JAOPWU010000228.1 GCA_025965515.1 Mycobacterium sp. | reverse complement strand
CCGAAGTAGGCCATCACCAGGGCCTCCCGCTGTGCGAGGGGCAGCGTGCCGAGCGCACTGCGGACCCGCTCCCGTTGCAGCCGCGTGGCGACGTCCTCCGCGACGTCCGTGTCGTCGGAACGGTCGTCCGCCGCCGCCAGGTCCACCCGCCGGCTGCGGATGGATTGTTCCCGGCGCACCAGGTCGACCGCCCGGTGATGCGTGACGGCCAGGAGCCAGGAGACCAGCACGCCGCGCCCGGGGTCGTAGCGGCCAGGATTGCGCCACAGCGCGAGGAACACGTCCTGCACGACCTCCTGTGCGAGCCGTTCGTCCACGAGGAGGCGGCTGGCCAGGGCCAGGCACCGCCGTGCGTACCGGCCGTGGAGGACCTCGAGTGCGTCCCCCCGGCCGGCTGCGAGCAACTCGACGAGCCGGGCGTCCGAGAGCTCCGGGAGCCCCCCGGGTGCCGCCTCGGCGGGCACGTCGCGGTGAGGGCGCTCGTCGGCCTCGGCCACGACTGTGCTCCTGTCCATACCCGGTGTTCGACGGCGAGGGGCCGTTCGGTTCACCGTTCATCGATCCACGGTGATCGACGCACTCGATCGACCTCTGCCCCGCGGGCCCCGCAGCTACCCCTGCGCCCCCGGGCGCCCGCGAGGCCCGCGAGGCCCGCGAGGGTGCCGTTACCGTTCCGTGACATCCGGCGGCGACATCCGGCACGAACACCTGGCGTCCCCTGCAGTCGCACTGCAGCAAGCACCCAGCGAGGAGAACCACCGTGAAGAAGACGCGCTACGCAGGCATTGTCGGTCTCGGTCTGGCCGTGTCCCTCGGCGCCGCCGCGTGCGGCAGCTCCAGCTCCAGCTCGACGACCGCCGCCGGCTCCAGCAGCAGCACCGCCGCGACCCCCACGCCGCTCGCCGCGGTCGCCACCCTCTCCGGCAAGCAGACCGCCGTGACGCTGAACATGAGCACCATCGGCGCGCTCAAGAGCCTCGGCGTCACCGTCGGTGGCTTCGGTACCGCCTCCAACGTCACGCTGTCCGACGGCGCAGCCGTGGCCTTCCCGATCACCGGTGGCCACGTCACCGTCTACCCGCCCCACAGCATCCAGCCGTACGTGCAGGGCAGCATCGACCACAAGGGCAGCGGCCTGACCTTCACCGCCGGCGGCAAGACCCTCACCGCCTCCGACTTCGTCGTGGACCCGGGCACCTCGATGCTGACGGCCACGATCAACGGCGCGTCGACGCCGCTGTTCTTCCTCGACGGCTCGAACCTGACGATCAGCGGCCCGACCAGCGGCGCCTACATGCTCGACGGCACCGTCGTGAAGCTGCTCCCCGCCGCCGCCCGGGCGCTGGAGAGCTACTTCGGGGCTCCCGCCAACGCCATCCCGGACTACGCGCCGGTGGGCGTCGCCCACATCACGGCGACCGGCAGCTGAGCCACCGCACGGCTGAACCACCAGGGGCCCCCGGCTGGTGCCGGGGGCCCCTGCCTGCCCCCGGGACGTGAGGTGCGCAACGCCTCCGCTGAACGACCGGGGACGTCATGCCGCGCGCCGTATCGTGCGGGGGGATGACCGCCGAGACTGCCGCCCTGACCACCGACACCACCACCGGGCCGGCGAGCGATCGCGCGGCCGCATCCGACATCTTCGCCGTCACCACGCAGGTGCTGGACGACGACATCGCGTCCCTGCTCGCCGGGGAGGCGGACCCCACCGGTCCCGGCATGGGCCGCCACCTGACGTTCGACCGCATCCTGCGGCGATGCGGGCAAGCGTGGATGCGTTTCCTGCTGGAGCCGGGGCCCGAGGTCTTCGCCGAGCAGGTCATCGCACCGCACCTCACCGTCGACTACCACCACGAGATCGGCACCGGGCCGCTGCGGGTCACCGTGGAGGTGACCCGGATCGGGTCGAGCTCCTTCGGGCTGCGGCTCGTCGTCTCCCAGCGCGACATCCGCTGCGCCACCGTGCAGGTCGTGCTGGTCCGGTACGACTACGACGCCACGTGCTCCCGACCGCTGGACGAGGTCCAGCGCGCCTTCCTGGTGGGCCGGCTCGCCGCCGACGACTGACTTTTCCCGCGGGGCTCAGCCGCCGGGCGCGGTAGTACCAACGCCCTCGCGCGGGTCTCCTGCCCCCAGGGGTGCCCCGGCCGGCCGCGGTCCGTCGGTCGAGCCGGCGCCGGACGGGGCGGCTGCCACGGTCCGCACGGACAGGTCCTTCGCGAGTCGCTGCAGGGTGCCCGCGAGGCGCTCGACCAGGTGCACCAGCTCGTCCGCGACCGCGTCGTCCTCGGCCACGAGCAGATGGGCGGCGTCCACCTGCGCCTGCTCGAGGCGCGGCACCTCGACCGGCAGGTCGCTCGCCGACAGCGCCCGCGCCTGCTCCAACAGCCGGTCGAGGCACCCCGCCAACGCCTCCGAGACGTCCGGCGCCAACCCCCCTCCGGCCAGGGCGGCGGACAGCGCCCCGGCGAGCCGGCGGGCGTAGAAGGCGCACGCCGAGTACGCGGCGAGGCGCCGCACGACCGGGCTGTGCCGCAGCCCCAGCCGGTTGGCGCCCGCCAGCGGCCGGCCGGCCAGCATCAACTGCTGCAGCGTGGCGTCGAGGGACCGTGCGGCGTACTCCAGCCGTCCGGCGGCCTGGCCGTCCGGCTGCTCCCCCCGCAGCTCGCGGGCCGCCTCGTCGAGCAGCGCCGCCAGCTGGGAGAAGAACGCGCTGCGGGCCGCCTGGGTGAGGTGGCGGGTGTGCAGCGGCAGTACCAGGACGGCGACGAGGGTGCCGATGATCGCGCCGATCAGCGTCTCCTCGACGCGGAGCAGGAGCAGCTTGTCGCTGAACTCCCCGAGGATCTCGTACAGCTGTGCCATCAGCACGGTGATGAAGAAGGCCATCAGCGCGTAGTTGACCCGGAACAGATAGATCCCGAAGAAGACGCAGACGCCCATCACGGCGAGCTGCCCGGTGTGCGTCCCGCCGGTGACGCGGACCAGCAGCGTCGCGGCGACCAGACCGGCGAGCGTCCCCAGCAGCCGGTTCACCGACTTCACGACCGTCTCGGCGCTGGTGAAGGTGCCGGTGAACGCGACGAAGCACGCGATGACGGCCCAGTAGTACCGCTGCGGGTCCAGCGCCCGCCCCGCGAGGATGGCCAGCGACGTGGCGATGGCCACCTGGATGGCCTGCCGCGTGCTGAGGTCGACGTGCCGGTCGATCCAGCGGTCGCTCTCCGTCAGCGACGAGCGGGCCAGGGCGCCGGTGCCGGGCAGGTTGCCCGAGAAGAGGGTCACGGCCGCCTCGATCTCCTGCTGCCCGCCGGCCGCGGGATTCCGCCGGAAGGAGAGCACCTCGTCGCAGAGAGTGATCACCGTCGCGGCGATCCGGCGCCCCAGGACGAGGCTGTTCCCCGGAGCCCGGTCGTGGCGGTCGACGGCGCCGAGGCTGTCGCGCAGCACGCGCGCCAGGCGGCGGGTCTCCTCGATGTCCCCGGTCGCGAGGGCGGCGAGCACCGCGCGGCACCGCCGCCGCACCATGTCGGCGTCGGGGTCGTCGCTGTCCGCCAGGCGCCGTGCGGCGATGGACAGCTCGCCGAGGGACAGCTCCGTGTCCAGGACGCTGCGGCGGACCGCACTGGCGGACCACCCCGCGGGCAACGCCTCCGGGCTCGCCAGCAGGCCGTCCAGCAGCAGGGCCGCCTCGTTCACCCGTAGCGCCCGGGAGTGCAGCCGCGCCCGGGCGCGGGACCGCTCCGGCTCCGGCCCCAGGACGCGCGCGCAGTCCGCCACGAGCCGCCGGGCGCGCAGCCGGTAGGACCGCAGGGCCAGCCGCACGCGCAGGCCGTTCCGGTGCCGGAACAGGGTCGCGTCGAGGACCGCGGCCAGGACGGCGGACGTCAGCAGCACCAGCAGCGCCGCCGGGAGCTGGCCGATGGACGTGTGCGTGAACGCCGTGAAGAAGTAGCCCGCCCAGGCGACCATGCCGGCGATGAAGGCCCGCGGCCCGCGGCGGCGGACGGCGACGGCCACGAACATGACACCGACGAACGCCGCCAGCGACCAGAACGAGTACCGGCCGAGCAGCGACCCTGCGGACAGGCCGGCGGCGCCCGCCAGGAGCAGGGTCACCGACGTGATGAGCCGCTCCCCGACCGTGTCCTCGTGGGGGCCGAACGCCGCCTGCACGGAGACCAGGCCGCCGAGCAGCATGGCCGGGAGCGCGGGCTGGTGCGTCGCCTGCGCGATGCCGAACTGGAGCGCGCCGACCGTGACGACGGCGACCAGCGCCCGGCTCGCGGTCAGCAGCCGGTTCAGCCCGGGATCGCCGGCCACGAGGTGGTCCACGAGGCGCTCGGCGAGCGACGCGAGTGTCCTCCGCACGCCGACTCCCTTCTGCCCCGTGGGGCGGTAACGCCGACCGGCCCCGGAAAAGTCTGCCTCGCCGCACGAGCGTTACACCCGTCACGCTCTCGCCCGACCCGTCATGGCACCAGCACCGACGGGTAGGCCGACGCGGATCGCAACCTACGGGACGACGACCGCCGGGAGGTGCACCACATGAGCGACGGGGCGATGGCTGGACTGATCGTGGGGGCGACCGCCGCCGTCGGGGTCCTCGCCGGGGTCGCCGGCGGCAGCGTGACCCGGCGGCTCGGGCGCCGCACGCACAACCGCCCGTTGCTGCTGGTGCACAAGCACTGCCGCCGCGCCGGCACCGCGACGATCCTGAGCGCCGGGCTGGTCATCGCCGTCCCGCTGGCCGGGCTGCCCAGGCCGGTGGGCCACGCGTTGGAGCACGCGGCCGTGATCGCGCTGATCGGCACCGCCGCGTGGCTGCTGGTCAAGGCGCTCTTCGTCGTCCAGGACCTCGTGTTCGCGCGTGTCCGGATCGATACCGCGGACAACCGGCGGGCCCGGCGGCTCCGCACGCAGGTGAGCCTGCTGCGCAACCTGACCGCCGCCTGCGTGGGCCTCCTCGCGCTCGCGGGCGCGCTGACGACCTTCGGCCAGCTCCGGGCCGTCGGGGCGTCGCTGCTGGCGTCGGCCGGCCTCGTCGGCATCATCGCGGCCGCGGCCAGCCAGAACACGC
Organism: Mycobacterium sp.; assembly: GCA_025965515.1. GTDB lineage: Bacteria > Actinomycetota > Actinomycetes > RYN-182 > RYN-182 > RYN-182. Next base: position 14,765 of record JAOPWU010000228.1, on the reverse strand, counting down.
TCAAGAGCATCTTCTCCGGGCTGCAGCTCGCGTTCACCGACACGTTGCGGCTCGACGACGTGGTGGTCGTCGAGGGGGAGTGGGGCCGCGTCGAGGCGCTGAACCTCATGTCGGTGACGCTCCACCTGTGGGACGAGCGCCGCCTGGTGCTGCCGACCAGCTACTTCACGACCTCGCCGTTCCAGAACTGGACCCGGACTGAGGCCCGCGTGCTCGGGTCCGTGGAGCTGCACCTCGACTTCCTGACGCCGCTGCACGACCTGCGCGGCGCGGTGCGCGGCCACCTCGAGGGCAACCCGCTCTGGGACCGCCGCGACTGGGTGCTCCAGGTGACCGACTCCACGCCCACCACGATGGTGGTGCGCATCCTCGCGAGCGCCGGGGATGCGCCCAGCGCGTTCGACCTGCGCTGCGACCTGCGGGAATTCGTGTTCACCTGGCTGCGGGAGTACCACCCGGAGGGGCTGCCCGCGGTGCGGTTCCAGCCGGTCGAGCGGTCGCAGGCCGCCCCCCTGCTGCTGGCCGACGACACCCCCGCGCTCCTCGGGCGCTGACCCCTCAGCCGGCCCCGGCCCAGGCCTCCAGGAAGGCCCGCGCGCGGCGACCCGCGGGGTCGCGCGCCCACCAGTCGAGGTGCCCGACGAGGTACCGCTCGTACGCCGTGGCCGCCCGGACCGGGCTGTCCAGGAGCTCCCCGTAGTAGGCCAGCTCCGACAGGGCGTACTCGACGTGCACGACGGGGAGCAGGGCTGCGACTGCCGCCCGCTCGGGGCCGGGGAGCGGCCGCACCTCCTCGTAGCCGGCGAGCAGCGCGGCCGCGTCGTCCGTCCGCAGCTCGGGGGCGGGGGCCAGCCACCCGACGCAGGCGCGCTCCAGGGCGGTGGCGATGTCGTACGCGGCCCAGCCGAGGTCGGCCAGGCCCAGGTCGAACACGGCCGTGACGCGGGGCGCCCCGTCCGGGGCCCACAGCAGGTTGGAGCCGTGCCAGTCGTGGTGTCCCCAGAGCGGCGGCAGCCCGCGGACCGCGGCGGCTGCGGCGGCGTGCGGCTGCGCCCCGGACCGGGCCAGGTCGTCCTGCCACGGGCGGCGGGCGAGCTGACGGGCGGTGGGCGGGTGACCGGCCGCCCACGCTGCGACGGCCGCCACCAGGTCGGGGCAGTGGAGCAGAGCAGCCGAGGCCGACAGCAGGCGCGGCCCCCTTGCCGGCTCGGGCAGCTCGGCCGCCGCCGCATGCAGGCGGGCCAGGAGCCCGCCCGCCGCCGCGGCATCGGCAGGGTCGCGGTAGGGCTCCCAGGAGGCCGCGTCGCGGTAGCGGTCCGTTCCCGCGCCCGCCCGCTGCACCTCGTAGGTCCAGCCGTCCCGCCCCAGGGCCGTGGCGCCGTCGCCGGTGCGGGCCCATGGCGGGACGGGGAGGCCGGCGGCCGCGAGGTGCTCCCCGAACCGGTGCTCGGGCACCAGGTCCGCCGGCCGGCGCACAGCGGCCGCGTGGCGCTTCACCACCCACTGTCCGGTGGTGGTCGTGACGGCGCTGGCAGCCGACTGCGGCCGGGGGCTGGGCCGCCCGACCCGCAGCAGCGTGCCGGCCGCGGGGAAGGCGGCGACGACCGCGGCGAGTTCGGGCGCCGTCAGGGCAGGCCAGTCACCGGGCGCCAGGTCCCCTGCCAGCCCGTGGACGAGCAGCCCGGTCACCGCGCCCGGCGTCGGGTCCCCGCGACCACGGCGGCCGTCCCCAGGGCAGCGACGGCGAACGCCCAGAGCGACGCGCTCGCCCACCCGGGCGGGGTGAAGCCGAGCGTCTGCCGCAGGTCGGTCCACGCACCCGACCAGCCGGCGAGGTACCCCGGGTTCACGAGCTGGTAGACGACGAAGCCGGCGGCCCAGGGCAGCAGCATCAGCGGCCGGGCGGGCGCGTCGGCGGAGGTGTCCCAGACGCCCCGGCGGGCCAGGAAGTCCACGATCAGCACGGCGAACAGCGGCACGAACACGGACCCGAGCAGGTAGAGGAAGTTCTGGTACTGGGCCACGTCCAGGATCAGGGCCAGCACGGTCGTCACCGCCCCGATGGCCAGCGCCAGGACGCGGCGGTCCCACCGCGGCCGGAGGTTCTGCACCGACACCGCGGTCGAGTAGACGTTCGCGAAGCTCTGGTCGAGCTCGCGCAGCGCCAGCACCCCGAACGCCAACGCCCCCAGCGGGACGGCGATGAACGCGCCGTAGATGTCGTCGCCGCTGCGGGCCACCGTGAGGAGCGCGACGAGACCCAGGCCGTAGCAGGCCACCTGCGTCACGCCGTAGCCGAGGTACGAACCCCAGAAGGCGGTGCGCACCGAGGTCGCGTGCCGGCTGTAGTCGCTGGCCAGCGGGACGAACGACACCGCGACCGCGACGACGGAGTCCGTGGCGGCCCAGAACCCGTGCCAGCTGCCGCGCGTCAGGGGTGGCAGCGGGTGCCGCAGCAGCTGCACGGCCAGGTAGGCCAGGGCGACGACGACCAGCACCGTCACGTAGCGCCGCAGCAGCCGCACCGAGCCCAGCGGCCGGAGCGCGAGGCCCGTCGTCACCGCCCCGGCCACCACGACGAACACCCACCGGGGGACGTCGCCGGCCACGGTATGCGCCGCCGTGGCGATGGTCACCAGCTCGAAGGTGCCCCAGCCGACGCACTGCACGATGTTGAGGATCGTCGGCAGGGCCGACAGCCGGGCGCCGAACAGCCCGCGCAGCAACACCATCGCGGGCGCACCGGTGCGGGCGCCCGGCACCGCGCTGGCGGAGAGGGCGGCCGTACCCAGCAGGGTGCCGACGACGACGGCGGCGAGCGCCGCCACCGGCGCCAGGGCGGGGGCGCCGTCGCCCCCGGGGGAGAGCACGAACACGGCCCCGGTGAAGCCGAGCAGGCTCACCCCGAGGTTGCCCCAGAGGCCCACCTGGTCCCAGAGCCCGAGCGTGCGGGGGACCGCACCCTCGAGCGTGGGGGCGACCTCGGCACGGGGGGCGTCCCCGATCGGCGGCTCGGGAAGGTCGGCACGGTGCGACAGGACGGTCATCGAGAAGAACAGCTCCCTACGCCGGCATTACCCGGACAGGTTCTGCGGTCGACGACACGGGCCCGTGGCCAGTCGTCCTCTCAGCCCGGTGACGCCCGAGCTCCCGCGGTGACGCGAGGACAGTACCCGCCCGGCCGCCGCCAGGGGCGGCCGGGCGCTGCCGGTTACCTAGCGGACGTCGAGCAGATCGATGACGAAGATGAGCGTCCGGCCCGCGAGCCGGTGGCCCCCGGCCGTGCCGTAGGCCAGCGCGGGCGGGACGACCAGCTGCCGGCGGCCGCCGACCTTCATGCCGGGGATGCCGTCCTGCCAGCCCTGGATGAGGCCGCGCAGCGGGAACGTGATCGCCTCGCCGCGGTTGTACGACGCGTCGAACTCGTCGCCCGTCTCGAAGTCGACCCCCACGTAGTGGACGGTGACGCTCGCGCCGGGCGTGGCCTCCGGGCCGGTGCCCTCGGTGATGTCGGTGATGACGAGTTCGGTCGGGGGCTCGCCGCCGGGGAACTCGATCTCAGGCTTCTCGGTCATGCGGTCCATCCAAGCAGCCGTCGGCCGGCACCGCGGTTCAACCCCGGCGCAGGCACGCCGTCAGCGCCGCCACGTACAGCGGCACGTCGGCCGCGGCCGCCGTCTCGCGGCACGAGTGCATGCCGAGCATGGGGGCGCCCACGTCCACCGTCGGGATGCCGAGGCGGGTCGCGGACAGCGGCCCGATGGTGGAGCCGCAGGGCAGATCGGCCCGGGTGACGAAGTGCTGCAGCGGCACGCCCGCCTCGGCGCAGCGCGCCGCGAACCAGCCGCCGGTCCCCGCGTCCGAGGCGTAGGCCTGGTTCGCGTTCGTCTTCAGCACCGGGCCGCCCCCGAGGACGGGGGAGTGGCCGGGCTCGTGCCGGTCGGCGTAGTTGGGGTGCACGGCGTGCGCCATGTCCGCGGAGATCAGCCGGGACCGGGCGGCGGCGCGGGCCACGGCCTGCCCGTCGGTCTCGCCGAGCGCCGCGTGCAGCCGGCCGAGCACGTCCTCGAGGAACGGGCCCCGCGCGCCCTCCGCCGACCCGCTGCCGACCTCCTCGTGGTCGTTGGCGACGAGCACGACGGTGTGCGGCAGCGCGGCCTCGGCGGCGGCCAGCAGGGCGAGCGTGCCGGCGTAGCAGCTCGCCTGGTTGTCGAGGCGCGGGGCCGCCAGCAGCTCCCCGTCGCGCCCCCACCGGGCGGCGGGCTGGGTGTCGGCGGCGACGAGGTCCCAGCCGAGGAGGTCGTCGGGTTCGCAGCCGGCGGTCGCGGCCAGCAGGTCACCGAGGTCGGGGGCGCCGTCCGTGTCGGGCCCCCAGAGCGGGACGAGGTGGCGCTGCGGGTCCAGCTGCAGGCCCTCCCGTACCGACCGGTCCAGGTGGATGGCGAGGCTCGGGATGCGCAGCGGCGCGCCGGGCAGCCGCAGGAGTTCCAGCCGCAGCCCGTCCGGGGCCGCCGCGTCCCGCACGGCGACGCGGCCGGCCAGCGTCAGGTCGCGGTCCAGCCACGTGTGCGCCAGCAGCCCCCCGTACGGCTCGACCCCGGCGAGGCGCCAGCCCACCCGGCGGACGTCCGGCAGGGGCCGCAGCTTCAACGTCGGCGAGTCGGTGTGGGCCCCGACGAGCCGCAGCCCGGCGTCCGCGGGCGCCGCGGTGCCGACCCGGAAGGCCACGAGGCTGCCGCCGTCGCGTACGACGTAACGCCGGTCGCCTGCCGACAGGGACCAGCGGTCGCGCTCGTCGAGGGGACGGAATCCGGCCGCCTCCAGCCGGGCCGTCATGGTGGCGACGGCGTGGAACGGGGAGGGGGAGTCGTCGATGAACCGCAGCAGGTCGTCGGCCGGATCGACGGGGGAGCCGGTCATGCGCCCACGCTATCCGGCCGCCCGGGAGCCCCGCGGAGCGACGCCGGAACCGGCCCGTGCGCGGGTGGCCGCGCTGGGTAGGGACATCGTCATGCGTGCCACCCTGCTCCACGCCCCCCGTGACGTCCGCCTCGAGACCGTCCCCGACCCCGCCGTCCGGCGGCCCGGCGACGCCGTCGTCGAGGTGGTGGCGGCCTGCATCTGCGGGTCCGACCTCTGGCCGTACCGGGGCGTGAGCCCGGTGACCGAGCCGCGCCGCATCGGCCATGAGTTCGTCGGCATCGTCCGGGAGGTCGGTCCGGACGTCCGCACGGTCCGGCCGGGCCAGTTCGTCATCGCGCCGTTCGCCTTCAGCGACGGCACCTGCCCCGCCTGCCGCCACGGCGTCCAGACCTCCTGCCTGCACGGCGGCTTCTGGGGATCGACGAATTCCGAGGGGGTCAGCGCGGACGGCGCACAGGGCGAGTACGTCGGCGTCCCGCTGGCCGACGGCACGCTGGTCGGGCTCGACGATGCGCCCGACCCCGAGCTCGTCCCCGACCTGCTGACGCTCTCCGACGTGATGAGCACCGGGCACCACGCGGCCTTCACGGCAGGGGTGCGCCCCGGCAGCTCGGTGGTCGTCGTCGGGGACGGAGCCGTCGGGTTGTCCGGGGTGCTGGCCGCCCGGCGGCTGGGCGCCGAGCGGATCGTCGCCATGTCGCGCCACGCGCCGCGGCAGGCCCTGGCGCAGCAGTTCGGCGCGACGGACGTTCTGCCGGAGCGGGGTGCCGAGGGCGTCGCGCGCGTCCGTGACCTGTTCGAGGGGTTGGGCGCGGACGTGGTGCTGGAGTGCGTCGGGACCGCGGAGTCCATGCGGCAGGCGATCGCGAGCGCCCGGCCCGGCGGCACCGTCGGGTACGTCGGGGCCCCCTACGGCGACGCGGAGACGCTGGCCGTCCGGCCCCTGTTCAACCGCAACGTGTCCCTGGCGGGCGGGGTCGCGCCTGCGCGCCGGTACATCCCGGAGCTGCTGGCGGACGTGCTGGCCGGCTCGCTGCGGCCGGGCGCGGTCTTCGACCTGGAGCTGCCGCTGGCCGAGGTCGCGGAGGGCTACGCGGCGATGGACACCCGCCGGGCGGTGAAGACGCTGCTGCGGCCGTAGGGCCGCCCCGTCACAGGTAGCGCGTCGGGTCGAACTCGTCGATCGGGATGATCCGCACCCGCGGCAGCATGCCGGTGAAGCAACCGACCTCCTCCTCGAGGTCGATGAGCCGCAGGCCCCGTTCCACCAGGTCCGAGAAGCGCGCGTTCATGAACTCCCGGAAGCCGAGCAGCCCGACGCGGTGACCGGCGTCGAGCAGCGCCTCGACCTGCGGCAGGAAGTCGCCGTCGTGGCTGGCCAGCAGCACGTCGCCGGGGTGGTCGACGATCGCCTCGAGCATCCGCTGGATACCCATGTCGACGACCTTCTGCCCCGGGCCGCCGGCCAGCGGCACGGGCCGGTAGTCCATCGCCATGAGGGCCTGGACGAACGGCATGGGCATGGCGCCCGACGAGGCGTTCAGGAAGAAGAGGCCCCGGACGGACTGTCCCCACGTGGCAGCAGCGAACTCGCGCACCCGCTCCCAGCGCGGCCGCTCGTCCGGGTGGGGCCGGCGTCCCAGGACGCTGTTGCCCAGCGTCGCGTCGATGTTCTCGCCGTCGACGAGCAGGTAGGTGAACGGACCGGCGGCAGGCTCCACGCGACGACCCTGCCACACGGGCGACCCCGCGGACAGCACGGCGCGCGGGACCGCCGATCAGCGGGCTCGCAGCGGAGGGCCACACGGCCGAGGTCGTGAGCAGGGCACTGACCGGGCAGAGTGGCGTCGTGGCCGTCACGACGAACCCGGACAGCGCGCCTGCCGGGACCGCCCAGCGGCTCGGCCGTCCGGCCTGGTGGATGTGGCTGGTCGGGGCGGCCGGGCTCGTGGTGGGCGGCGTGGTGGTGTGGCAGGACTCGGCCGAGTTGGGGTCGGCGCTGTCGTCGCTCGGGCGCGTCCAGCCGCTGTGGGTGCTGGCGATGATCGCCGCCCAGGTGGGCAACTACACCGCCTACGGCGCGAGCGAGGCGGTGCTCCTGCGGGCGGGCGGCGAGCCGCTGCCGCTGCCGTCCGTCGTGGCGCAGGCGGTGGCGAGCCAGGCCGTCGCCGACTGCCTGCCGGGCGGGGCTGCCCTGTCGACGGTCTTCTCGTACCGCCAGCTCCGGCTGCTCGGGGCCCGGCGCGCGGTCTCCACCTGGGTGCTGGCGGCGAACAGCGTCCTCTACATCGTGGTGCTCGCCGTGCTGACCCTCGCCGGCGGCGAGATCGCGGGGCCCGCGGCCCGGGCCGGCATCCCCGACCTGGCGCCGTTCGCCGGAGCGGTGTTCCTGATCGGCGTCGCGCTGGTGGCCGCCGCCGTCGTGCTGTCGCGGCGCGACCTGCTGCGGCCGGTACTGGTGGCCGCCGCCGGGTCGGCCGGCCGGCCGTTCGGCCGGGCCGACCGCAGCCGCGCCGCGGTGACGCGCTGGCTCGACAGCATGGGGGCGTTCCAGCCGCGGTGGCGGGACTGGCTGGCCAGCGCGGGGTTGCTGGCGGTCTCCTGGCTGTTGGACGCCGCCTGCCTGGCGCTGGCCTTCCCCGCCATCGGCGAGCCCGTCCCGTGGCGCGGACTGCTGCTGGCGTACGGCGCCGCGCAGCTCGCCGCGTCCCTGCCCATCTCACCGGGAGGCCTCGGCGTCGTGGAGGGCAGCTTGACCGTGGCGCTGGTGGCCTACGGCGGCTCCAGCAGCGACACCCTGGTGGCCGTACTGCTGTACCGCCTGATCAGCTTCTGGGGCATCCTGCCCGTCGGTCTGGCGAGCTGGGGCGCCCTGCACGTGCGCGCCCGGCGGCGGCCGCGCCTCTCCGGAGCGGTGGCGTGAGCGCCCCCCGGCCCCGCCGTAGGGTGGTCGCTCTCGCGTGCGTCGCGCTGGGGCTCCTGGCGACGGCGGGGAGCGGCTGCGGTCTCGACGCCCCCCGGTCGAGCCGGTACACCACCGGCCGCTGCGCGGTGGTCCTGCCGGTGGCCCGCGACGTGGTGGGCGGTCACGGGGCACTGCTCGGGGTCCGGCCGTACAGCATCCGCAACGGCCTGCCGCTGCTGGTCGAACCCGGCCCCGGCGAGCCCACCGCGCCGTCGCCCGGGGCCACCCCCACGCCGTCCCCGACGTCCCCTTCGTCCGTGCGCGCCTGCCTGGTGGGCTACCGGGGCCCCTACCCGCCGGGCAGCCTGGCCGGCTACCCGCAGGCCACCGGCCGCTACGTGCTCATGGTCATCAGCACCACGCACCCGCGGGTGCTGCGGCTACGGGCCGTCGACGAGCTGCCCCCGGGCATCGGCCTGGGGTGACGGCGCACAGTCAGCCCAGGAGCTCCTCGACGTAGCACCACCGCCACGCCTCCCCGGGTTCGAGGCTGCGCATCACCGGGTGGCTGCTGTCCTCGAAATGGCGGGTGGCGTGGTTGCCCACCGAGCTCTCGCAGCACCCGACGTGCCCGCAGCCGAGGCACAACCGCAGGTGCACCCAGCGTGTGCCGTCCCGCAGGCACTCCTCGCAGCCCGCCGGCGTGCGCGGCGCCACGGCCAGCGGCGCCCGGCGCAGGTGCTCGCAGTCTCCCGTCCGGCCGTTGGCCACCACCAGGTCGTGGTCGAGCATCGACTCCGCCCGCTGCGCCCGGTCCAGCAGCGTCTCCTCGATGTCGATGGCGTCCAGCGCCGCCCGGAGGACCTCCTCATCGACGCTGCCCAGGGCGCGGGTCCGCAGGATCGACGTCCGCTCCGCCTCTAGCATCTCCCCGCGCAGCCGGCGGTAGACGGCCGACGGCGGCTCCAGCTCGGCGGTGGCCCGGCCCAGCCGCTCCCACGCGCCGTTGGTCCGGTCAGCGGCCTTGTCCCGCAGGCGCTGCAGGACCTCGGGCGGATCGGCGTGGCTCGCCAGCTCGTCGAGCCGGGCCAGCGCGGCCCGGCCCGCCTCGGTGACCAACGCCGCCGCCGCCAGCGCGTCCTCCGCGGGGTCCGGGGCACCGAGGCGCAGGTGCCGCAGCAGCCAGGGCAGCGTCAGCCCGTGCAAGGCGAGCGTCCCCGCGACGGCGACGAAGGCGACCAGGCGCAGCAGGTCCAGCTGCGGGGTGTTCGCGGGGAGGAGCAGCACTGCCGCCAGCGTCACCACCCCGCGCATGCCACTCCAGGCCATCGCGGTGGACGCCCCGAACGTCCAGCCGCGTCCGGGCGTCCGCGCCAGCCGGTAGGCCGCCGTTCCGGCGTAGAGCCACACGAAGCGCGCGGCGATCGTGGCCGCCAGCACCGCTGCGCAGCTCCCGACGACCGTCGTGGCGGACAGCCCGGACCGGCCGATGGCCTGCAGGATGTCCCGGAGCTGCAGGCCGATCAGGAGGAAGACGGCGTTCTCCAGGAGGAACCGGACGCTGCGCCACGTGAGGTCCTCGGCGATCCGGGCGCCCGGCGTCTGCAGCCTGTGCCGCTTGTGCCCCAGCAGGACGCCGGTCGCGACCACGGCGAGCGCGCCCGACCCGCCGATCGCCTGGGCCGGCAGGAACGCCAGGTAGGGCGCCAGGAACGACAGCACCGTGTCGAGGACCGGATCCGTGAGCCGCTGCCGGACGGCGGCCAGCACGCCGGTGGCGACGGCCGCGACAGCCAGGCCGCCCGCCACGGCCACGACGAACTCGCGTCCCACCCCGACCACCGACACGTGCTGGGTGATCGCCACGCTGGCGGCCGACAGCGCCACCAGCGCCGTGGCGTCGTTGACCATGCTCTCGCCCTCGAGCACGGTGACGAGCGACCGCGGCATGCCCACGCGGCGGGCCACGACGGTCGCCGCGACCGCGTCGGTCGGGGCCACGACCGCGCCCAGCGCCAGGGCCGCCGCCAGCGGCAGGCCCGGCACCACGGCGTGTGCGACGACGCCCACCACGACGGTCGTGAACCCCACGAGTCCCACGGCGAGCAGCAGGATCGGCACGCGCCTGGCCCGCAGGTCGACCAGCGACATCTGGATCGCCGCGGCGTACAGCAGCGGCGGGAGCAGCCCCGTCAGGACCAGGTGCGGGTCGATGGTCCCGTGCGGCACGCCCGGGACGAAGGACAGCGCGACCCCCACAGCCACCAGGGCCACGGGCGCCGAGATGCCGACCCGCCGGCAGCTCCCGGCCACGACCGCCACGACGACGACGAGGCCGACCACCTGCAGGGTGGCGCTCATCCGCGGCTCCCTCCGGCGCACCGGATCGTCATGGCGCCACGCTAACGGCCGCAAGGGGGCGCGTCGCCGCCGGAACGCGGCCCCGCTTGCCCGCCCCGCGCCCGAGGTGTTCGGTAGGGACGAGGCATCGCTCCCCAGCCGCCGGGAGGCCGCGATGACCGAGCCCGACCCGCGCCGCACCGCCCTGCTCACCGTGGACGACGACCCCGGGGTGTCCCGTGCGGTGGCCCGGGACCTGCGGCGCCGCTACGGCGAGGACCACCGCGTCGTCCGGGCCGAGTCGGGGGCCGACGCCCTGGCAGCCCTACGCTCGATGAAGCTGCGCGGCGACCAGGTGGCGCTGCTGCTCGCCGACCACCGGATGCCCGAGATGAACGGCATCGAGTTCCTCGAGCAGGCCATGGACATCTACCCGCAGGCCCGCCGCGTCCTGCTCACCGCCTACGCGGACACGGAGGCCGCGATCGACGCCATCAACCTCGTCGACCTCGACCACTACCTGCTCAAGCCGTGGGACCCGCCGGAGGAGAAGCTCTACCCGGTGGTCGACGCGCTGCTGGACTCCTGGCGGGTGGCAGACCACCGGGCCGTACCCGAGACGAAGGTCATCGGCCATGTCTGGTCGGCGCCCTCCCACGCGGTCCGCGACTTCCTGGCACGCAACCTGCTGCCCTACCGGTGGTACGTCGCCGACGAGCCGGAGGGCGGCCGCCTGCTGGCCGCCGCGGGGGTCGGCGGCGACGTGCTGCCGGTGGTGATCACGCCGGCCGGGGACGTGCTGGTCGGGCCGAGCGACGCCGAACTCGCCGCCCGGTTGGGGCTCGCGACGCAGCCGGCGGAGGACTTCTACGACCTGATCGTCGTCGGGGGCGGGCCGGCCGGGCTGGGGGCGGCCGTGTACGGCGCCTCGGAGGGGCTGCGGACCGTGCTCGTGGAGCGCAGCGCCACCGGGGGGCAGGCCGGCCAGAGTTCCCGCATCGAGAACTATCTCGGCTTCCCCGACGGCGTCTCGGGCGCCCAGCTGACCGGGCGCGCCCACCGGCAGGCCACGAAGTTCGGGGCGGAGGTGCTGACGACCCGGGAGGTGGTCGGGCTCGCCGCGAAGGGGTCCGCCCGGGTGGTCCGGTTCGCCGACGGGGGTGAGCTCGCCGCCCACACGGTCATCCTCACCACCGGCGTGTCCTACCGGCAGCTCACCGCGCCGGGGCTGGCGGGGTTCGGCGGCCGGGGCGTGTACTACGGGTCCGCGATCACGGAGGCGGCCAACTGCGCCGACCAGGACGTCCTCGTCGTCGGCGGCGCCAACTCGGCGGGGCAGGCGGCCGTCTACTTCGCGCGGTCGGCCCGCTCGGTGACGCTGCTGGTGCGTGGCCCTTCGCTGACGACCTCGATGTCGGCATACCTGATCCAGCAGATCGCCGCCCTCCCGGCCATCACCGTGGCCACCTGCACCGAGATCGTCGGCGGGGAGGGCGACCGGCACCTCGAGGCGGTGCGGCTGCGGGACAACGCCACGGGGGAGGTCCGGACCGTCCCCGCGCAGTGGCTGTTCGTCTTCATCGGGGCGGTCCCGCGTACAGACTGGCTCGACGGGACCGTCGTCCGCGACGGCCGCGGCTTCGTCACGGCGGGCCCGGACCTGCTGGTCGACGGCCGGCGGCCCCCGGGGTGGGAGCCGGATCGCGACCCGTACCACCTGGAGACCAGCCTGCCCGGGGTGTTCGTGGCGGGCGACGCCCGTGCCGGGTCGGTGAAACGCGTGGCCTCCGCCGTGGGGGAGGGCGCCATGGCCGTCACGCTCGCGCACCAGTACCTGGCCAAGCGGTGACCACCGCCGGGACCACCCGCCGGCAGCTCGGGGTCGACGAGCTGCGCACGCTGTTCCTCTTCGAGAAGCTGGCGCCGGAGCAGCTCGACTGGCTCGCCCGGGACGGCTACGTCGTCGAGGTCCTGCCAGGCCCCGTGTACGCCGAGGGCGAGCCGGCCACCGCCTTCTACGTGCTGCTCGAGGGGTGCCTGGTCCTCTCCCGGCTGGTCGGGCCCAGCGACGTCGAGATCACCCGCACGTCACAGCGCGGCGCCTACGCGGGGGCGTGGCAGGCCTACCTGGGGGAGCGGGCACCGACCAGCTACATGAATTCGCTGCGGGCCACCGAGCCGTCGAGCTTCTTCGTCGTCGACGCCGACGTCTTCGCGGCCATGGTGACCGCCTGGTTCCCCATGGCGCTGCACCTGCTGGAGGGGATCTTCTTCGGCCTGCAGGACTCGTACAAGACCGTGGGTCAGCGGGAGCGGCTGCTGGCGCTGGGCTCGCTGTCGGCGGGGCTCACGCACGAGCTGAACAACCCGGCCGCCGCAGCGTCCCGGGCCGCCGCAGCCCTGCGGGAGCGCGTCGCCGAGATGCGCCACAAGCTGGGCACGGTGGCGGGGGCGCAGTGGGAGCGGGCGATGCTGGACACCCTCGTGCGGCTGCAGGAAGAGGCCGTCGCGCACGTCGCCAGGGCGCCGCGGCTGGGCGTCCTGGAGGCCTCCGACCGGGAGGACGCCCTCGCGGACTGGCTGGACGACCACGGCCTCGACCGGCCCTGGGAGCTCGCGCCACCCCTGGCGCAGACGGGACTCGACCCCGCCTGGCTCGACACCGTCGCTGCCGCGGTCCCGGCCGAGAGCATCGGCAGCGTGGTCCGCTGGCTCGCCAGCAGCGTGGAGACGGAGCTCCTGCTGGACGAGATCACGGACGCCACCGCACGCATCGCGCAGCTCGTGGGCGCGGTCAAGCAGTACTCCCAGCTGGACCGGGCGCCCGAGCAGACCGTCGACGTGCACACCTTGCTGGACAGCACGCTGGTCCTGCTGGCCGGCAAGTTCGGGCCGGGTATCACCGTCGTGAAGGACTACGACCGCTCCCCGCCGGACCTCGTCGTGCGGGCCGCGGAACTCAACCAGGTCTGGACCAACCTCATCGACAACGCCCTCGGGGCGATGGGCGGCCAGGGCACCCTCACCGTCCGTACCCGCGCGGAGGACAACCGTGCGCTCGTGGAGATCGGGGACACCGGCCCCGGCGTAGCGCCCGAGATCGCCGACCGCATCTTCGAGCCGTTCTTCACCACGAAGCCCGTCGGCGCCGGCACGGGCCTCGGGCTCGACATCAGCTGGCGCATCATCGTCAAGAAGCACCGCGGCGACCTGCGCGTGGTGTCCGTGCCGGGCGACACCCGGTTCCAGGTCCGGCTGCCGCTGCCCGCCTGAGCGGGGCGGCACGGGGAAGGGACGGGGCATGATCCCCCGCCCGCAGGCCCTCCGTTCCGCCCGACCATCCCGCCGGATGACCCGACCGGGCGGCCGGGCGGCCGGGTGACCGCCGTCGCGGAACCCGGCTGGGTCGAACACGCGCTCTGGTGGCACGTCTACCCGCTCGGCTTCGTCGGGGCGCCGCAGTCGGCGGACGGCGCCCTGGTGCACCGACTGCCGCACCTGATCGCGTGGCTGGACTACGCCGTGGAACTCGGCGTCTCCGGGCTGGCGCTCGGTCCGGTGTTCGCGTCGCAGACGCACGGCTACGACACCGTCGACCATTTCGCCATCGACCCGCGGCTCGGTACCGACGCGGACTTCGACGCCCTCGTGAAAGCCGCCCACGACCGCGGGCTGCGCGTCCTGCTGGACGGCGTGTTCAACCACGTGGGCCGGGGCCACCCGGCGTTCCGGGCGGTCGTCGAGCAGGGCCCGGACGCGCCGACGGCCGGGTGGTTCCGGCTGTCGTGGCCGACGCCGTGGGCCCCGGGCGTCGAGCCTCGCTACGACACCTTCGAGGGCCACGGGCAGCTGGTGGCGCTGAACCACGCGGCGCCGGGCGTGGCCGAGCACGTCACCGCGGTGATGAACCACTGGCTGGACCGCGGCGCGGACGGCTGGCGCCTGGATGCGGCCTACGCGGTCCCGCCGGAGTTCTGGGCCAGGGTGCTCCCGGCGGTCCGGGCCGCCCACCCCGACTGCTACGTCGTGGGGGAGGTGATCCACGGCGACTACGCGGCCATCGTCCGTGCATCGGGCATGGACGCCGCCACGCAGTACGAGCTCTGGAAAGCCCTGTGGAGCGCGCTGAACGACGGGAACCTGTTCGAGCTGGCGCACGCGCTGCAGCGCCACGACGCCCTGCTGGACACGTTCGTCCCCTTCACCTTCGTGGGGAACCACGACGTCACCCGGATCGCCAGCCGGCTGGCGGACGAGCGCCACCTGCCGCACGCCCTGGCCGTGCTGCTCACCGTCGCGGGTACCCCCGCGATCTATGCGGGCGACGAGCAGGCCTTCCGTGGCGTCAAGGAGGATCGGGCGGGCGGTGACGACGCGGTCAGGCCGGCCTTCCCCGCCACGCCGGGGGACCTCGCGCCTTTCGGGTGGGACACCTTCCGGCTGCACCAGCAGCTCATCGGGGTGCGGCGGCGGCACCCGTGGCTCCACCGGGCGCGGACCACGCCGCTCACGCTGTCGAACACCCGGCTCGTGCTCGAGGTGCGGGGAGACGCCGACGGCCGGCTCCTGCTGGCGCTCAACCTCGGCGACGAACCGG
>JAOPWU010000058.1 GCA_025965515.1 Mycobacterium sp. | reverse complement strand
GCCGATGGCGCCCCGGTGGCGCCCGCGAGCGCCGCGCTGCGCAGCCCTGCCGCCCCCCGGCGGGCCAGCGTCGGCGGGGCGGGGTCGAGGACGGTGATCCCCGCCAGCACCTGCTTACGGCCCGGGTCCCGCAGCAGCCCGCGGTCCCCCACCTGCAGCGGCAGGGCGGCCGCGAGGGTCAGCCGGGCGGTGCCGGCGTCGAAGGCGCGGACGGTGACGGGCGCGGCGACGGAGCCGACGTGGAGCACCAACTCGCGGGGCAGTTCCCCCGGGTCGCTCGTCGTCCGGACGTCGACGACGGTGGTGGGCAGCCACGCGCCGGGGGTGAGCAGCGTCCGGCCCCGGCGCACGTCGGTGCGGGGCACCCCTCGCAGCGCCACGGCGACGCGGGCCACGGCCGCCACGCGCTCGTGCGGCTCCCCGAGCGACTCCAGGCCCCGGACGGTGACGACCTCGCCGCCGAGCTCGAGCCGGTCCCCGACGGCCAGCGCCCCGGCCTGCAGGGTGCCGGTGACGACCGTCCCCGTCCCGGTGATGGTGAAGGCGCGGTCGACCCACAGCCGCACCCGGTCGGCCGGCCGGGGCGCCGGCAGCCCGGCGACCAGCCGGTGCAGCGCCGCGCGGAGCTCGTCGAGGCCCGCGCCGGTGGCGCCCGACACGGCGACGGCCTCGGGCGTGCCCAGGCTGGTGCCTCGCAGCCGCGCCAGCGCGTCCGCCGTGGCGGGGCCGGGATCGGCGAGATCGCTGCGGGTGACCGCCAGCAGGGCGTGCCGTACGCCGAGGGCGTCGAGGGCGGCCACGTGCTCCCCGGTCTGGGCGGACCACCCCTCGTCCGCGGCGACGACCAGCAGCACCGCGGGGGCCGGCCCCACGCCGGCGAGCATGTTGGTGGTGAACCGCTCGTGCCCCGGAACGTCGACGAACGCGAGCTGCTCGCCCGTCGGCAGCCGGGTCCAGGCGTAGCCGAGGTCGATGGTCATGCCGCGGCGGCGTTCCTCCGACCAGCGGTCCGGTTCCATGCCGGTGAGGGAGCGGACGAGGGTCGACTTCCCGTGGTCGACGTGCCCGGCGGTGGCGACGACGTGCACGTCAGCCGGCCGTCCCCGAGCGGGCGGCCCGCACGGCAGCGGCCAGCTGCGCGTCGTCCGCCGGCGGCACGCAGCGCAGGTCCAGCAGCAGCCGGCCGCCCTCGACGCGCCCGACGACGCCCCTGGCCCGCAGCGGAGCGGCCAGGGCCTCCTCGACCGCGACGGCCCAGCTGGGCAGCGTCACGCCGGGGGCACCCCCGCCCCCGACCGCCGCGCGGGTCGGTTCTGCCACGCCACCCACTTGGTCCGCGAGGGCGCTCGCGCGGCGCCCCAGCTCGACGGGGTCTGCCGCCAGCGCGGTGGCCACCGGCGTGGCCGGCCCCCGCAGCGTGGCCTCGAGCGCCGCGAGCGTGAGCTTGTCGACCCGCAGTGCTCGGGCCATCGGGTGCCGGCGCAGGGCCTCGATGAGGTCGGCCCGCCCGGCGATCAGCCCGGCCTGCGGACCGCCGAGCAGCTTGTCGCCGCTGGCCGTGACCAGGTCGGCGCCGTCGGAGAGCGCGCCGGCCAGCGTCGGCTCGTCGGGGAGCAGCGGGTGCGGGCGCAGCAGGCCGGACCCGACGTCGACGACGAGCGTGGCGTCCAGCGCGGCCAGCTCCCGCACCGTCGGTACGCCCCCGAAACCCACGACCTGGAAGTTGGACGGGTGCACCTTCAGCACGCAGCCCGTGTCGGGCCCGAGGGCGCGCTCGAAGTCCCCCGCCGTCGTCCTGTTCGTGGTGCCGACTTCTCGGACCCTCGCTCCGGTGCTGGCGACCAACTCCGGCAGCCGGAACCCGGCGCCGATCTCGACCAGCTCGCCACGGGACCAGACGACCTCCCGGCCCGGGGCGGCCAGCAGGGTGACCGCGAGCAGGAGCGCGGCGGCCCCGTTGTTGACCACCAGGACGTCGCCGGCCTCGGGCAGGGCGGCCCGCAGTGCGGCGAGAGCCCCGCGGCCGCGGGGGGCGCGCCGCCCGGTGGCCAGGGAGAACTCCACGTCGGTGTACCCGGCCGCCGCCGTGACGGCCTCGACCGCCGCGACCGACAGGGGCGCGCGTCCCAGGTTGGTGTGCACGACGACGCCGGTGGCGTTCAGCACGGGCCGCAGGGTGGTGGCGGCCGGACCGGCAGCGGTGAGCACGGCGTCGACCACGGCGTCCGGCGGCAGCTGCCCGTCCCGCACCCGGTCCTGGGCCTCGCGCACCAGCTCGCGGACCACGGGCACGGCCAGCCGCTGGTGCAGCGCCGCGACCCTGGGGTCGGCCAGGATCCGGTCGGTGCGCGGGACCGCGCGCCGCGGGTCGGCCTTCACGGGGCCAAGTCTAGGTGCCGGTCCCGGTCGGGTTCGCTCAGTGACGGGCGAGAACGCGATCACGGGGGTAGAACTTTGGGGTGGTAGCCACACATCCGTCCCTTCCGAGGCGTGCCGCGGCCCTTGCGGTGGTCGGCGCGCTGGGGCTCGCGGCGTGCAGCGGGCCGGGGGCGGGCGGCGCGCCGGCCTCCCGCAGCCCCGGCCCGGATCGCAGCCGGGCGGGGTCGACCGTCGGTGGTCTGCCCGCGGCGCCCGGCCCGGTGGTCCGGCTCGGCAGCGCGGCGGGGCTCGCCGTGGGCGCGCCTTTCGACACGCCGCGCCGGGTGACGCTGCCACCGGGCTGGACCGCCGAGGTCTGGGCGCGCGTCCCCGGTGCCCGGCTGGCCGCGGCGACCCCGGAGGGCGACCTGCTGGTCTCGCAGCCGGGCCAGGGATCCGTCGCGCTGCTGCACCCCGCCGCCGTCCCGTCGGCGGCCCCCGCGGTCACGTCCCTCGTCCGGGGCCTGGACCAGCCGCACGGGCTCGCCCTCGACCTCACCGCCCCGGGCGGCCCCTTCCTCTACGTGGCCGAGAGCAACGCGATCGACCGCTACGTCTGGCGGGGCGACGGCACCCTCGGGGCGCGCACGATCGTGCTCAGCGGCCTCCCGGACAGCCGCAGCCCGGAGCTGCACGGCCGGTACGCGCACGCGCTGAAGAGCGTGATGGTCGGGCCCGACCACACCGTGTACGTCACGGTCGGCAGCACCGGCAACGTCAGCGTCGAGGACCGGACCGCGTCCCCGCCCCGGGCGGTCGTGCTGGCGGTGCCCTTCGGCGCGACGCTCCCCGCGACCCGGGCCGCGACCTTCGCCCAGGGCATCCGCAACGGGGAGGGGCTCGCGATCGCCCCCGACGGCAGCCTCTGGACCGCGGTGAACGAGCGCGACGACCTGGGCTACCCGGTCGCGCGCCCGGGCGCCCCGCTGGCCGTGGGCCAGGTCGACGAGAAGTACGTGAGGGACCACCCGGCCGAGGCCGTCGCCCGCCTCACGCCCGGTCGGGAGCTCGGCTGGCCCTACTGCGAGCCGGACCCGGACACCCTTCCCGGCTCGATCGGCGGCACGCAGCACCTCCAGCAGCTGCGTTTCGCGCGCGACGTGCAGTTCAACGCGGACGGCTCGAAGCTCGACTGCGCCACCCTGCCCCGCGTCGAGCAGGGACTACCGGCGCACAGCGCCCCGCTGGGGCTCAGCTTCCCCGGCAGCACGACGGGCGTGGGAGTGGCGGCCCCGCCGCTGCCAGCGCCCTACGGCGCGGGCGCCCTGGTCGGCGTGCACGGCTCCTGGGACCGCACCCCGCCGCGCGCGCCGCAGGTGACGTTCCTGCCCTGGCAGGGCACGGGCCTGGGCGGCCAGGTGACGCTCGTCGGCGGCTTCCAGGACGCGTCGGGCGACCGGTGGGGCCGCCCGGTCGACGCGCTGATGGGGCGTGACGGGGCGCTCTACGTGACGGACGACGCCGCGGGGGCCGTCTACCGGATCGTGCCCCCGGGCGGCGGCCAGCGGATCTCCTAGCGGCGTACCGGGTCACCCTGTCGGCCCTCCAGACGGGCGGCCGCCGATGCCGTTACGTCTGGGGACAGGGGTCGTGGTCCCGCAGGGACGCCGGTGGTCGAACGCCGGAACCCCATGGACGTGGAGGATTCCGCTGCTCACCACCGCGCTGGCGAAGCTGTTCGCCGCCAAGATTGCCGCCGCGACCGTGGCGTCCGCGACCGTCGGCACCGTGGCGGTGGCCGCCGCCACGGGCAGCCTGCCGGCTCCCCTGCAGACCGTCGCCCACAACGCGTTCGCCGCTCCGGCGCCGGGCGCTTCCGTCACCGTCACCGCCGCCGAGGACGGGAGCACGGAGCAGTCCCCGATCCCGGGGGCCACTGGCGAGCCCACCGCCACCCCGACGGGGGAGCCCAGTGCTACGGGCACCCCGACGGCCTCGCCGACGACCGGCGAGGGGGCGACGGAGACCGAGGGCACCGAGACCCCCGAGCCTGCCGAGCCCACCGGGAAGCCGACCGCCGCGCCGACGGTCCGCCCGACGGACGGCCCCGGGCCCTCCCTCGCCGGGCTCTGCAACGCCTGGCGGGCCGGCGGGGGCCACGAGGGCGAGAGCCACGCCTTCTCGGTGCTGATCAGCCGGGCCGGCGGCACGTCGGCGATCGACGCGTTCTGCGCCACGGTCCTGGGCGGTCCCGCGCCTGCCGTCACCCGGCAGCCGGGCCGCGGCGACGACGACGAGCGGAGTCACCAGCCCACGACGTCGACGCCGACTGCCCGCCCCACCGCCGAGCAGGGCAAGGGCGGGGAGAACTCAGGCCACGGCGGCGACGATCGCTCAGGTGGCAGGCACGTCGGCCGATAGGCGGGCATCCCCGTCCTGAAGGAGCCCCCCATGCGCAAGCCCCGCGCCGCCGTCCTGCTGGCTGCCGCCACGCTCTCGTTCGGCCTGGCCGGCGCCGCGCCGGCCTTCGCCGGGGCCGCGACGCCCGACCCGACGTCGGTCAACGGTGGGGACCACGGCTGGGGCAACTGCGGCCACAACTCCAGCGGCGGCACCGCGCCGAGCGGGCTCGTCACGCCCGGCAACGGTGGCTACCACAAGGGCGACAGCTGCCCCGGCGCCGTGGTGATCACGGCCAGCTGACCCTCGTTCGGCCCGCCGCCGCATCGGCGGAGGCCGCCGGGGCGGTGCGCGCTACCGCGCGCCGTCGAGCATCCGGTACAGGCGCTCCTCGGAGACCTTCACCGGCGTTCCCAGCTGCTGGGCGAAGAGGCTGACGCGCAGCTCCTCGAGCAGCCAGCGCACCTCCCCCAGCACCGGCGGGACGGGCCGCCCGACCGGGACCGCCGCGAGGGCGGCCCGGTAGGCGCCCTCGACCCCGTGGACGCGGCGCATCAGCTCCGTGTCGAGCGGCACGTCGCGGGTGAGCCGCTCCAGCCGGCGCTCCATGGCCGTGAGGTACCGCGGCAGCTGCGCCAGCCGTGCGGCGCCCGTCTCGGTGACGAACCCGGGGTGCACCAGCGCCGTGAGTTGCGCGGTGACATCCGCCACGGCGGCCTGGTAGGCCGGCTGCCGCAGCGTGGCCAGCCGCGCCCGCACCTCCTGCGCCGCTTGCAGCGTGGCGGTGACCCGCGCGAGCAGCTGCACGTCGCGATCGTGGACGTGCTGCCGCGCGTGCAGCAGGACCCGCTCGTAGTCGGCCTTGTCCCGTGGCGGACCGCCGCACTCCGCGACCAGCGCGTCGACCGCCGCGGCCTGCACGTCCGCCAGCAGGGCGGAGAGGTCCGCGTGCGGCGCCCCCGTGAGCGCCAGCTTCACGGGCACGGTGAGGCGGTCGCGCAGCAGCTTGGCCGGGCTGGGCAGGTTCAGCAGGAGCAGCTTGCGCACCCCCGCGCGGTGGGCCCGTTCCTGCGTCACCGGGTCGGCGAGCGCGCGCAGCGCGACGGTGTCGCCCTCGTCGACCAGCGCCGGGTAGGCGTGCACGGCGTGACCGCCGCGGTCCCGGCTCACCTGCGTGGGGACGTCGTCGACGTCGAAGCTCGTCAGGCCCGCCCGCTCCAGCGCGCCGGCCGCCGCGGTCACCGCGCGCTGCGTCCGCCCGGCCTGGGAGGCCGCCAGGGCGGGCAGGTCCTTCCCCTCGGCGAGGGTCCGGCCGCGGCCGTCGACGACGCGGAAGGTCATCCGCAGGTGGTCGGGCAGCTTCTCCAGCGCGACGTCGGCGGGCGTCACCTCGACGCGGCTGCGGCGGGTGAGCTCCCGGGCGAGCACCGTCGCGAAGGGGCCGTCCTCGGGGCGGAGCACGCTCAGCAGGTGGCGGGCCACGTCGGGCGCCGGCACGAACGAGCGGCGCAGCTCCTTCGGCAGCACCCGGATCGCGGCGGTGACGAGCTCGTCGCGCAGCCCGGGGATCTGCCAGTCGAACCCGTCGGGGCGGACCCGGTTCAGCACGGCCACCGGGATGTGGACGGTGACGCCGTCCGCGTCGGTGCCCGGCTCGAACTGGTAGGAGAGCGGCAGCGCGAGGTCGTCGGACATCCAGTGGTCGGGGTAGTCCGACGCGGTGATGTCGTCGGCGGCCTCGGCCAGCAGGTCCTGCTCGGTCAGGGTCAGCAGGTCGGGGCGGTTCCGCCGCTCCTGCTTCCACCAGGCGTCGAAGTGCCCGCCGGAGACGACGCTCGCGGGCACGCGCTTGTCGTAGAAGTCGAACAGCGACTCGTCGTCGATGACGAGGTCGCGGCGGCGCGCCCGCGCCTGCAGCTCCTCGCCGCGGGCGATGAGGTCCCGGTTGGCGACCAGGAACGCGTGGTGGCTGTTCCAGTCGCCCTCCACGAGGGCGTTGCGCAGGAACAGGTCGCGGGACAGCTCCGGGTCGATGCGCCCGTACTCGACGGTCCGGCCGGCCACGAGGGGGACGCCGAACAGCGTGACCTTCTCGCTGGCGACGACGCTCCCCCGCTTCTTCGACCAGTGCGGCGCGGAGTAGCTGCGGGTCACGAGGTGCGGGGCGAGCTTCTCCGCCCACTCCGGCTCGATCTTCGCCACGGTGCGGGCGAACAGCCGCGAGGTCTCGACCAGCTCGGCCGCCATCACGAAGTCCGGCTGCTTCTTCGCCAGGCCGGACCCGGGGAAGATGCTGAACCGGCTGCCCCGGGCGCCGAGGTAGTCGCGCTTCTCGGGGTCGCGCAGGCCGATGTGCGACAGCAGGCCGGACAGCAGCGCCTGGTGCACGGCGGCGGCCGGCGCCGGGGTCGTGTTGCGGGTCAGCTCCATCTCGCGGGAGATCTGCTTCAGCTGGCCGTACAGCTCCTGCCACTCCCGGACGCGGAGGTAGTTGAGGAACTCGGCGCGGCACTGCCGGCGGAACGCGTTGGAGGACAGCAGGTCCTGCTGCTCCTGCAGGTGCCGCCAGAGCTGTAGCAGGCTCAGGAAGTCGGAACCCGGCACGCGGAACGGCCGGTGGGCGGCGTCGGCCGCCTCCTGCTTGTCGCTGGGTCGCTCGCGGACGTCCTGGATGGACAACGCGGCGGTGATGACGAGGACCTCGTCGAGGCAGCCGTTGCGGTCGCCCTCGAGGATCATCCGGCCCATGCGGGGGTCGACGGGGAGCCGGGACAGTTGCCGGCCGAGTGCGGTGAGCTTGGCCTCCGGGTCCTGGGGCCGGGACTCCAGCGCCCCGAGTTCCATGAGCAGCCGGAGTCCGTCGGTGATCGCCTTGCGGTCCGGCGGGTCGACGAACGGGAACTTCGCGATCTCCCCGAGGCCCAGCGCGGTCATCTGGAGGATGACGCTGGCCAGGTTCGTGCGCAGGATCTCCGGGTCGGTGAACTCCGGCCGGCTCACGAAGTCCGTCTCGCTGTAGAGGCGGATGCAGATGCCGTCCGAGGTGCGGCCGCAGCGGCCGGCGCGTTGGTTCGCCGACGCCTGGCTGACCGGCTCGATCGGGAGCCGCTGCACCTTCGTGCGGTGGCTGTACCGGCTGATGCGGGCCGTGCCCGTGTCGACCACGTTGCGGATGCCGGGGACGGTCAGCGACGTCTCGGCGACGTTGGTGGCGAGCACGATGCGCTGCCCGGTGTGCGAAGCGAAGATCTTGTGCTGCTCGGCGGCCGACAGCCGGGCGAACAGCGGCAGGATCTCGACCGTCGGCAGCTCGAGCGCCCGCAGGGCGTCCGCGGCGTCACGGATCTCCCGCTCGCCGGACAGGAACACCAGGACGTCGCCGAGGTTGTCGCCGCGCAGCTCCACGACCGCGTCGCAGATCGCCTGGATGGGGTCGCGGGCGACCTTGCGCGGCGGCTGCCCGCCGGTCGGCCCGTCGTCCTCGGCGTCGTCGACGTCGACGTCGGCGGTCTCGTCCTCCTGCAGCGGCCGGTAGCGGACCTCGACGGGGTAGGTGCGGCCGGTCACCTCGATGACGGGGGCGTCGTCGAAGTGCTTGCTGAACCGCGCGGTCTCGATGGTCGCCGACGTGATGACCAGCTTCAGGTCGGGGCGCCGCGGCAGGAGCTGCTTGAGGTAGCCGAGCAGGAAGTCGATGTTGAGGCTGCGCTCGTGCGCCTCGTCGATGACGATCGTGTCGTACTTCGACAGCATCCGGTCGCTCTGGATCTCGGCGAGCAGGATGCCGTCGGTCATGAGCTTGACCAGGGTGCGCTCGGAGCTGCGGTCGTTGAACCGGACCTGGAAGCCGACGGCGTCGCCCAGCGGGGTGCCGATCTCCTCGGCGATGCGCTCCGCGACGCTGCGGGCGGCGAGCCGGCGGGGCTGCGTATGGCCGATCATGCCGCGCACCCCGCGGCCGATCTCCAGCAGCATCTTGGGCAGCTGGGTGGTCTTGCCGGAGCCGGTCTCCCCGGCCAGCACGACCACCTGGTGGTCGCGCAGGGTCGCCAGGATCCGCTCGCGCTCGGCGCTGACGGGCAGCTGCTCGGGGTAGTTGAGCTGCGCCGGGACGGCAGCGGCCCGGGCGGCGACGCGCTGCTCGGCCGCGCCCAGGTCGTCGGCGATCTGCGCGAGCGCCTCGGCCTGCCGGTCGGCGTCCGTCATCCGGCGCACGCCGTCGAGCCGCCGCCCGATCCGGCGCTCGTCACGCAGGGTCAGCGCCGGCAGCCGCGACTGCAGCTCGGTCAGGACGGGGCTCACGACACCTGTCTTCGGAAGCGGGGGGCGGCCGCGGGGGCCGACGGGGGGCGGGCGTCAGCCCCTCCCATGGTTCAAGTGTCCCGGACGCCCGAACCTTCCCCCCGCCGCCTCACCCGACCTGGCGCTGCCGGCCCGCCCAGTAGGGCTCCCGCAGCTTGAACTTCTGCGTCTTGCCGGTGGCGGTGCGCGGGATGGACTCCACGAAGTCGACGGAGGTCGGGCACTTGTAGTGCGCCAGTCCCTCGCGGCAGTGGGCGATGAGCTCGGCGGCCGTCACCTGCTGCCCCTGTTCGAGGACGACCAGCGCCTTCACCGTCTCGCCCCACTTCTCGTCGGGGACGCCGATGACGGCGACCTCCGCCACGGCGGGGTGCCGGAACAGCCGGTCCTCGATCTCGATGGAGGCGACGTTCTCGCCGCCGGTGATGATCACGTCCTTCTTGCGGTCGGTGATCGTCAGGTACCCCTCGTCGTCGAGCCGGCCGCCGTCGCCGGTGTGGAACCAGCCGTCGGCGAGGGCCTCCTCGGTCGCGTCGGGGTTCTCCCAGTAGGACGCCAGCGCGTGGTTGGTACGGGTGAGCACCTCGCCGTCGCCGCTCAGCGAGACCTGGACGCCCAGCGCCGGCGTGCCGGCGCGGCCGAGCTTCTGCGCCCGCTCGGTGACGGACAGGTCGTCCCACTCCTGCCGGCGGCGGTTGATGGTGATGAGCGGGCTGGTCTCCGTCAGGCCGTAGAGCTGGCCGAACTCCCAGCCCAGCTCCTCCTCGACCCGCTCGATGGTGCGGGTGGGCGGCGGGGCGCCCGCGCAGAAGATCCGGACGGTGTCGCGGCCGGGCACCGGGCCGTCCCAGTGCTCGGCCGCCGCCAGCACCGCCGACAGGACCGCGGGGGCGCCGCACAGGATGGTGACGCCGTGCCGCTCCACGCGGCGCAGGATCTCGGCGCCGTCGACCTTCCGCAGCAGGATCTGCGGCACGCCCAGCCCGGCCATGCCGAACGGCATCCCCCAGCCGTTGACGTGGAAGATCGGCAGCGTGTGCAGGTAAACGTCCCGGTCGGTGACGCCCGTGTGCAGCGCGAAGGTCGTCGCGTTCGTCCACAGCGCCCGGTGGGTGAGCTGCACGCCCTTGGGCCGGGCCGTCGTGCCGGACGTGTAGTTGATCGTCGCGGTGGCGTTCTCGTCGACGTCGGTCCAGGGGCGCGGCTCGACCCCGGGGCGCAGTAGCGCCGCGTCGGACTCCTTGCCCAGCAGGAAGCGGTGCTCCGCCGTCACGCCCGCGAGCGAGGCGTCGAGCTCGGGGTCGAGGAGCAGCACCCGGGCGCCGCTGTGCCCGACGATGTACTCGACCTCGGGCGCCTGCAGCCGGAAGTTGATCGGGACCAGCACCCGGCCCGCGTTGGGGACGGCGTGCAGGAGCTCCAGCAGCCGGCTGGAGTTGTGGCTGACGACGGCCACCCGCTCGCCGAACCCGATGCCCAACTCGTCGAGGCCCGCGGCGATCGCGCGGGCGCGCGCCGCCACCTCCCCGTAGGTGAGGGTGCCGAGGCTGTCGGTGGTGTCCGGGTCGTCGACGGTTCCGGGCCGCTGCGGGTAGGCGAGGGCGGCGCGCTCGATGAAGTGCTGCGTGGTCAGGGGCACGATCATGCGAGCCATTGTGCCGCAAGGTCATGTGACCCACGGCACGGTCACTCCCGGGGTGCCGACGCCCCGGCCGCGAGCAGCTGCAGGACCTCCTCGTCGCCGACCTGGTCGAAGCGCTCGTAGTAGTTCCCGACGGCGCCGAAGCGCTCGCGCCGCACCACGCAGACGATGTCGTCGGCCTCCGGGGCGAGCGCCCGCAGGGAATCGGCGGCGCCGACGGGGACCGCCAGCACCCGCCGCGCGGCCCCGCCCGCCCGCAGGGCGCGCAGCGCGGCCAGGGCGGTCACCCCCGTGGCGACACCGTCGTCCACGAGCACGACGGCCCGCCCGTCGACCGGCTGCGGCGGCCGACCGCCCCGGTACCGCGCCACGCGGCGCTCGAGCTCCCGGCGTTCCATGGCGACCGTGGGCGCCAGGTCGGCCGGGGTGAGGCCGTGCAGGGCCAGCGCCTCGTCGTGCAGCACGGGAACCTCGGCGCCCTCGGCGATCGCGCCGACGCCGTACTCTTCCCTGCCCGGCAGGCCGATCTTGCGGACGACCAGCACGTCGAGCGGGGCGCCCAGCGCGGCGGCCAGCTCCGCGGCGACCACGACGCCGCCCCGGGGGAGCGCGAGGACGGCCGGGTCCCGGAGCCCGAGGGCACGTACGGGCGCGACGAGGGCCGACCCGGCCTGGGACCGATCGGTGAAGCGGTGCACGGGCCGCCTCCTCCCCGGGGCAGCGGACACCCCATGGTGGCGCGGTTCAGCGCCGGTGACCGCCCAGGGGGCCGGTGGGAACGGGAGAGACGGAACGGTGCCGGGCGCGGGGCCGCTCGGCCGCGTTGAGGCGGAGCTGCCGGACGACCGCGGCGCCGAGGAGCACGGTGGCGGAGAGCACCAGCGTGGTGGTCGTCCGCGGGACGCCCGAGAGGGGCCGGGCGGCTGCCACGGTGCGCAGGCCGGTGGGCTGGTCCGCCGCGGCGTCGGCGGCGGGGTCGGTCGCGCTGCCCGTGGTGTCGGGGGCCACCTCGGCGCCCAGCTGGGGGGCGGAGGGGTCGAGCGTCCCGTCGTCGGGCGCCACCTGGGGGTCGGGGACGGCCCCGGGGCTCGGCAGCGCGGCCGCCGGCAGGTAGGCGGGCGGCGGCGCGGAGTAGACCCGGGTCCCGTTGCTCACGCGGGCGCCCGCGCCGCCGGGCGCCGGGCTGGCCGCGGGCGGGGCGACCGTGCCCGCGGGGCCGGGCGTGGCCTGCCCGTACGGGGCCGGCATGCGCGTGGGGCGGGGCATCCCGACGTACAGGAAGTGCTGCGGGGTGGTCACGGTGACGGCGTGCCGGCCGGTGTCACCGTCGTAGCTCTCGATCTCGATGAGGTCGGAGCCGTACACCTTGGTCACGATGCCGACGTGACCCTGGGGCCCCCAGGTGGTGCTCATCGTGCCGCCGGACAGCGACGGGCCGGTGAGGGTGGCGTTCGCGTCGAACTGCGCCACCGCGCCGACCACGGGGATCGCGCCGGAGCCGACGCCGACCCCCACGCCGACCTGCGCCGCGGCGAGCGCCCAGCCGGCGGCGTCGCCCCAGGCGACGCTGCTGCCGTTGGGGCCCGTCCAGCCGGTCGCGGTCAGGTGGACGCCGTCGTGCGCCGCCAGCCACCAGGCCACGAAGCTGGTGCAGCTGCGCACCTGCCAGCCGGCGGGGTCGGCCGAGCCGTTCGGGTACGTGGCCGGGTCTGCGTACGGATAGCCGGCGGTGCTGGTCGCGGTGGCCGGTGTGGCCCACACCGCGGCGCCGGCCACGACCCCGATGGCCGGGGCAGCGCCGAGCGCACCGGTGGCGAGGGCCAGCGTCGCCGCCAGCCGCAGCGCACGCCGGCGGCCGGGGGCGGGACGGGACGACACGTCCGGTGCATCGGAGCCGAACGGGTGCCGTCCCGACCCCCGGACGGGTGAGGCGAGCAGGGCCCAGCGGCGCAACCGGTCGCGATGGGCGGCAGGGGCCGCGACGTCGCCGCTCGCAGCGCAGCTACGGCAGCTGCTTGCCGAAGTGGTGCAGCTTCCACGGCCCGGGGTCGTCGGGCAGCACCACGTACCCCGTCGTCCGGTACAGGCCGATGGCCTCGGGCTGCCGGGGGCCGGTGGTGAGCCGGATCCGGCGGTAGCCGCGCCGCGCGATCTCCGCCTCCAGCTCGGCGAGGACCCGGCGCCCCAGGCCGTGCCGGCGGTGGCTCGCCGCGGTCCAGATCCGCTTGAGCTCGGCGGTCGCCGCGTCGTGGCGTCGGAAGGCGCCCCCCGCGACCGTCGTGCCGGCCAGCTGCAGTACCACCAGGCCGCCGGCGGGCGGGGTGAAGTCGCTCGGCGGGTACGCGGCCAGCTCGCCCTCGCCGTCGCCGTACCGCTCGTCGTACTCGACGCGCAGCGCGGCGAGCAGCGGCGCGGCGGCCGGGTCGGCCGGCGCGACCCAGGTGACCGTGACCGGGTGCGCCTCCGTCACGCCGCGACGAGGTCCGCGTAGTCGGGGTGCTTGCCGATCCAGGCGTGCAGGAACGGGCAGACCGGGACGACCTTCTCGCCGCGTGCGCGGAGGTCGTCCAGGACGGCCTGCGCGAACCGGCCGCCGAGCCCGTTGCCCTCGCGGGCGCGCTCCACCCCCACGTGGTGGACGGTCAGGACGACGCCGGACCGCGTGAAGTCCGCCTCGCCCGCGTGCGCGCCGTCGACGAGCAGCCAGTAGCGCCCCCGGTCGTCGTCGCGGCGGATCTGGACGTCGTCCTGGCGCGGGGCGGCCTGCGGGGTGGTCATGCGTCCACCTTGCCCAGCGCCGGCCGGATCGTCACGTGGGGGTGGCGTCGAGCACTCCGCGCCGGTCCCTCGGGCGTTCCCCAGGGTGGGGGCGGACCATGGAGTCGTGTCCGCCTTCCCCCTGAGCCGCCGCCGCGTGTTGCAGCTGGCGGGGCTGGGGGCCGGGGCGGTCGCCGTCGGCGGCGCGGGGTGGGGGATCGGGGCCGCCCGGTCGGCCGACCGCCTGACGCCCGCGCGGACGGGCGCGCCGCTCGCCGAACCGCCGGTCCTGCGCTCGGTGGAGGGGGTGCTCGCGGTGACGCTGACCGCGGCGGCCGGGGTGCCGCTGGCGGGGCGGAGCACGCGTGCGCTGGGCTACAACGGCTCGGCGCCCGGGCCCACGCTGCGGGTGAAGCCCGGGGACCGGCTGCGGGTCCGGCTCGTGAACCAGCTGGCGGAGCCGACGAACCTCCACACCCACGGGCTGCACGTCTCGCCCGAGGGCAACGGCGACAACCCGTTCCTCAGCGTGGCGCCGGGCGCGACCTTCGACTACGACATCCAGCTGCCGGCCGACCACCCGGCGGGCACGTTCTGGTACCACCCGCACCAGCACCCCTACGTGGCGGAGCAGGTGTTCAGCGGCCTCGTCGGGGCGCTGATCGTCGAGGGGGGCACCGAGCTGCCGGTGAGCCGGGAGCGCGTCCTGGTGCTGCACGACACCACGCTGGACGGCGAGGGCCGGGTGGTACCGGCGACCTCCGACGAGCGCGCGGCCGGCCGCGAGGGCGACTGGGTCCTGGTGAACGGCCAGCTGGCCCCCGCCCTCTCGGCGCGTCCCGGGGCGGCGGAGCGCTGGCGGATCGTGAACGCGAGCGCGTCCCGGGTGCTGTCGCTGCGCCTCGAGGGGCACGCGTGGACGCAGGTGGGGCTGGACGGCTCGGCCCTGCCGGCGCCGCGGCAGGCGGACCGGCTGCTGCTGGCCCCCGGGAACCGGGCGGACGTGGTCGTCACGGCCGGTGCGGCGGGGTCGTACCGGCTGGTCGCCGAGCCGTACGACAGGGGGACGGCCTCGATGGGCTCGGCGAAGCCCGCGTCGGCGACCCGGCCGGTCGAGCTGGCGACGTTCGCGGTCGCGGGCGTACCGATGACCGCCGCGACGTTGCCGACGGCACTGCGTTCGGCGCCGCTACCGACTGCCGCGGTGACGCAGCGGCGACGCCTGGTCATGGCGGAGATGCCGGCCGCGGCCGGGTCGGCGACCGTGATGCCATCGATGTCCGGGATGGCGGGCATGGACGCGATGACCGCGGGCGGGATGTCCTTCACGATCGACGGCAAGGTGTTCGACCACGACCGGGTGGACCAGGCGGTGCGGCTCGGGGACACGGAGGAGTGGACCGTCGTCAACGCGAGCCTGATGGACCACCCGTTCCACCTGCACGTCTGGCCGTTCCTGGTGATCGCCGACAGCAGCGGCGCCCCGCTGTCGGGGTCGCTGCAGGACGTCGTCCTGGTGAAGGCCGGTGGGACCGCGACGCTGCGGGTGCACTTCGCGGACGTGACCGGCCGCAGCGTCTACCACTGCCACATCCTCGATCACGAGGACGCCGGGATGATGGGGCTGGTCGAGGT
>JAOPWU010000209.1 GCA_025965515.1 Mycobacterium sp. | reverse complement strand
CGCCCAGGAGGCGGCGCGGGCCAGGTCGCGGACGTCGGGCCCGCAGTGCACGCGGCCGCCGACGGCGCGCCACCCCGTCTCCCGGGGCCCGCGCGGAGTGTCGACCAGGAGGCGGTCGTGCCGCACCACGGCGACCCGCCCGAGCAGCGGCAGCGCCACCGCCTCCCCGACGCCCTCCGACGCCACCCCGTACGGGTGGAGCTCGGAGGCGAGCGGCGCGCCGGTCACGTCGGCGAGCTCCCGCGCCCACCGCAACGGGACGGGCAGGACCGGCCGGTCGACCAGCGGCAGCAGGTCGGGTGCATCGACGACGACGCCCCGCTCGGGCGGCACGACGACCAGCTCCTCCCCCGCGACGGCCCGCACGGCCAGCGGCGGGGCTGGCGGCTCGCCGCTCGCCGCCAGGTCGGCGGCCAGCACGGGCGCGAGTGCCGCGTGCAGCAGCCGCGCCTGCCGGCGGCCCACCACGCGCTCGGCGTCGCCCAGCCGGTCGAGCAGGTCCCAGGCCGCGGCCGGGTCGGCGAGCAGCCCGGCGAGGTCGCGGCGGGCGCCCAGCCGGGCCAGTAGCTCCGCCGGCACCCCGGCCGGGGCGGGGGCGAACAGCCCCACGAGCAGCGGGTCGGCGTCGGGCAGCAGCAGCTCCCCGGGCGTGTGCCCGGCGGCGACGGGGTGCGTGCGGAGCCACCAGCGCGCGTAGGGCTCGACCTCCCGCCGCCCTCCCTCCGGCAGCCGCACGACGGTCGGCCGCTCGATCGCGGCGCGCGCCTCCGGGTCCCCGGCGAGCAGCCGCAGCGCCGCCGGCCAGTCCGCCACCAGGTCGAGGTCGCCCAGGGCGACGACCTCGTCGGCCAGCGGCGGGCCGCTGCCGGTTCCCGCCGCCGCGAGGCCGTCCAGCACCGCGTCGACCCAGTCGGGGTAACCGTCCAGCCCGGTTAGCGCCACCAGCTCGGGGGCGGCCGGGTCCGGGTCGAGGGGGACGTCCGAAAACCGGAGCACCGGGACCGTCGCCAGCACCCCGGCGCGCACCAGCACGTCGAGCCCCCAGCGGTCCAGCAGCGCCGGGTCGAGCAGGCCGAAGCCCGCCTCCCGATCGACGACCGCCGCCAGCGGCGACCCGCCCACCAGCAGCTCCCCGGCCGGGCGGAGGCCCCCGTCGTCGTCGGGCAGCAGCAGCCGGGGCAGCCAGTCGCCGGTGCCGGTGGCCGAGGGCGCGGTCGCGGCCAGCAGCCCGAGCACGGCGTCGGCGAGGGCCTCGGCCGCCCCGGGCTCCGGGTCCTCGCCGTCCTCCCAGCGGTCGGCCGCCGACGTCACGCTGTCGGCGACCGCGGGCTCCCCCAGCAGCTGCTCGGGGGTCGCGGAGCGGGCGCCCAGGCCCAGCAGCGCCTCGTCGGCGGCATCGGGGTGGACCAGGCGCAACCCGATCCCGGCCCGGCCGAACGCCGCCGCATCGATGCCCGGGGCGGGCAGCAGCGCGCCGCGGGCGCCGGTGACGCGGCGGCCGTCGGCCAGCGGCACGGGCAGGCCGGCGAGTGCGTCGACGTCCGGCACGCGGCCGCGGGTGCCGGCCAGCCCGGCGTAGACCCGCGCCCAGAACTCCGGCGGCCGGTCCATGCCCGCCAGCAGCTCGACGACGCCGCCGGTGTCCAGCCGGCGGGCGCCCAGGCCGACCGCCGCAGCGGCCCGCGCCGGCGCCGCCCAGCGGGCACCGAGCAGCCCGGCGACCTCGTCGGCGAGCAGTTCCACCGCCGCGTCCGCCGCGGCGCCGAGGTCGGGCACCAGGGCGTCGCCAGGCCGCACCCGGTCCCCGGCGGCGGTGGGGAACAGCCGCGCGCCGACCAGAGCGGGCCGCAGCGCGTCCCGCAGCTGCGCGTCGAGGGCGGAGCCCGGCAGCCCGGCGGGGATGAGGGGGAACGGATCGGCCAGGCCTGCGGCCAGCTCCGCCGCCAGCGCGGCGGCCCGGGCCAGCAGCCGGTCGCGCACCCGGCCCGGCCGGGTCCGCCGGCGGTCGGGCTCGACGGGGAAGGCACCCACGACCAACAGCGGCAGCGCGATGCGCTCCTCCGTGGGCTGCGGCGCGCGCAGGACGGGGGCGACCGCGGCGGGCAGCGGGGCGACCCCCCCGTCGTCGGCCAGGGGCACCAGGACCGCCACCGACGCGTGCTCGGCGGCGCCGCGGTCCTCGGGGGGCAGCTCCGCCAGCTCGGCGGCGGGGACCTCGACGGTCGCCGAGCGGCGCAGCCAGCGCGACGTCGACCCACCGTCCGTCAGCTGCAGGAGGTCGGTGCCGGGCGCGTCGGGCACCGGGGCCGCCGTCCACCGCAGCAGCCGGGCGGGGCGGTCCGGGCGCAGCACCTCCACCTCCGCCAGGCCGGGCAGCGTGAGCAGCAGCGCCGGGTCCAGTTCGTCCAGCAGCCGACCGGCGAGCTCCGCCGCGGCAGCGTCGCGCAGCGGCAGCCGCACCTCGGTGGTCCAGCCGGCGGGCGGCGCGGCGGCGAGGGCGAACGGCAGCCGCAGGACCGGCGGGGC
>JAOPWU010000203.1 GCA_025965515.1 Mycobacterium sp. | reverse complement strand
GGTATGCCGACCCGCGAGCAGATGGTCGCCCGCTATCTGGCGCGCACGGGGCTCGCCGTCGACGACTGGACCTTCTACGAGGTCTTCGGCGTGTTCCGCCTCGCGGTGATCATCCAGCAGATCTGGGGTCGCTACCGGGCCGGGCAGACGACGAACCCGCGCTTCGCGCACTTCGGCGGGGCGGTGCAGATCCTGCTGGACCGGGCGGCCCGTCTCGCAGGCGTCTAGCGCGTCGCGGGCGGAGCAGCGCGACGGCGAGCAGCCCGACCGTGGGAGCGGATCCGCCGGCTGCTCGACGCCGATATCGCCTACCGCGCGCGGCAGCTGGCCGACACGGGGCTGGTCGGGCTGCTCACGGTCCTGGACCCGCCGTGGCAGCCGACGGTCGTGTACCCGGCCCGCGGCGAGCACGCTGTCCCGGCACCTCGCCGTGCTGCGGGCGGCGGGGCTCGTCGCCGCGCGGCGGGACCGCCGGCAGGTGCTGTACGGGCGGACGCCGCTGGGCGCCGCGCTGGCCGAGGGCGGCGGGTGAGCGCCCGCCCCGGGCCCCGCGCCGCGGTCCCGCCCGCCTACGGTGGACGAAACCCCTCGTCCCGGAGGTGAAGATGCGGCTCGACCTGCGGCTGCGGGCGTTCCTGTGGTTCGCCGGCGTGACCGGTGCGACCGACGTCAGCGGCGGAACACCCGAGAAGTTGGCGCGGCTCCGTGCGCAGAAGCCGCCGCGCGGCCCGCTCGCCCGTCGCCTCAGCGACTGGCTGGTCGGTCCCGTCGCGCCCGACGTGGCCATCACCGACCGGGAGGTGCCGGGCCGGGGCGGCCCGGTGCCGGTGCGGCTGTACCGGCCGTACGCCGCCGGGGACACGCCGCCCGTGATCGTCGTCCTGCACGGCGGGGGCTGGGCCCTCGGCAACCTCGACTCCAACGACCCGCTCGCCAGCCGCGTGGCCGCGGGGACCGGCGCGCTGGTCGTCTCCGTCGACTACCGGCTGGCGCCCGAGCACCCGTACCCGGCGGCGCTGCACGACGTGATCGACGTCCTCGGCTGGGTGGCGGACTCCGGCGCCGAGCTGTCCGCCGATCCGACGCGGCTGGCGATCATGGGCGACAGCTCCGGTGCGAACCTGGCCGCCGCGGCGTGCCTCTGGCTGCGCGACACCGGCGCCGGGCCCCGCATCGCGGAGCAGGTGCTGCTGTACCCGGCGGTCGACGCGCTGGCGGAGACGACCGGGCCGCCCGGCGCGGAGACGTCGATGCTGCGCGAGTCCGACGCCCGGCAGTTCCTCACCTGGTACTTGGGCGAGCACGGCGACCCGACCGATCCGTACGTGTCGCCGTTGCGCGCCGCCAGCGTCGCCGGCCTGCCGGCCGCGCTCGTCATCACGGCGGAGCACGACCTGCTGCGGGAGACGGGCACGCGCTACGCACGGCGGCTGGCGGGCGCGGGGGTCCCGACCCGGCACTCCGATTACGTCGGGATGATGCACGGTTTCTTCTCGCTGCCGGGGGTGTGCCGGTCGTCCCCGCAGGCGGAGGCGGAGGTGTGCCGGGTGCTCAGGGCGGCGCTCGCGCCCGTCGGCGCCGACCCCGAGGCGGCCGTGGTAGACCACGCTCTGTGACAGCGGTAGCCGAGACCGCCGAGCGGATGGTCGCGGAGGACGCGGCCGCCCGCAGCCGTGCCCTGCGACCGTCCGTCGCCGGGGAGATCGCCCTGGGCCTGGTGGTCTTCGCCTTCTACAGCGTGGTGACGGGCCTCGACTGGGCCGGCCGCGAGGCTGCGGCCAGCCGGCACGCCCACGACGTCATGGCCCTCGAGCGGTACCTGCACATCGACCTCGAGCCCGCGCTCAACCGGGGTCTGGCGCCGCACCACGCGCTCCGCGTGTTCGCCAACTACGAGTACGCGACGACGTACGTGATCAGCGCGCTGGCGCTGCTGATCTACCTCTACCGGAAGCGGCCGGACGTCTACCGCCCCGCACGCACGTCGTTCGGCATCCTCACCGTGCTGGCGGTGTGCTGCTTCGCGGTCTACCCGCTCATGCCGCCGCGGCTGGTGCCGGGCACGGGGTTCGTCGACACCGTGCGGCTCGGGCACACCGTCGGGTCGTGGGGCTCGCCGTTCGTGGCGCACGCGAACCAGCTCGCCGCCATGCCGTCGCTGCACTTCGGCTGGGCGCTGTGGGTGAGCGTGGTGCTCGCGAAGGTCTCGGGCGGCCGCCGCACACAGCTCGTCAGCGCGCTGCACGTCCTGCTGACCCTCTGGGTCATCCTGGCGACGGCCAACCACTACCTGCTCGACGCGATCGCCGCGTTCGTGTTCATCCAGGTGTCCGTGCTGCTGGCCGGCCGCTGGCACCGGACGAGCGGCCGCCTGATCCCCTCCGCCGACGCCTTCTTCCTGCACGTGGAGACGGACGCCGCGCCGCAGCACGTCGGCGGCGTGGTCCTGCTCGACACCACGACCCGCTCGGGTGGCGCGCCCTCCCGGCAAGACGTCGAGAACCTGATGCGGGAGCGGTTCGGCCCGCTGCGGCCGTTCCGGCAGACGCTGGCCCCGGCGAGCCGCTGGCGGCGCGCCCGCTGGCGCGACACCACGGACATCGACTGGACGTGGCACGTGCCGCTGGTCGACCTGGCGCGCCCCGACGGGACGTCGGGCGGGCTGCCCGCGTTCGAGGCGCTGGTGGCGCGGCTCGCCGCGACCCGGCTGCCGCGCGACCGGCCGCTGTGGCGCATGGTCGTCGTCCACAACATCGAGCCGGGCGTCGCGGGCGTCGTGCTGCTGGTGCACCACGTGGTCGCCGACGGGATCGGCACCGTCGGCCAGGCGCTCAAGATCCTGGAGCCGCAGCTGCCGGAGCCCGCGGACGGGACGCTCGGGGGCCCGGCGCGACCCGGGCCCCTGCAGACGGCGCTCGGCACGGTCGTGGGCCTCACCCAGCTCGCGACGGACGGCACGGCGCCGAGCACCCTGCCGAGCGCCGGCACGGCCGAACGCCGGTTCGCCCTGGCCCGCGTCCCGTTCGAGGACGTCCGGGCCATCGCCCGCACGCAGGGCGCACGCGTGAGCGACGTGCTGCTGACGGCTGTGGCCGGGGCGCTGCGGCAGGTGCTGCTGCAGGGCCACCACACGCCGCCCGAGACCGCCCGCGCGTCGGTGCCGCTCATGGTGCGGGACCCCCGCGACACGGCGGTCGGCAACGTCACCGCGGCGGTCATGCTCGACCTGCCGCTCGGCGACATGGGCCCGGCGGGGGAGTCGCAGCGGCTGCTGGCCGTCGCCCGGCAGAGCGCCCGGCTGCGGACGCCGACCCGCGCGCTCGCGAGCCGCTTCGTGATGACCGTGGCGGGGGAGGTGCTGCCCCCGCCGCTGCACGGGTGGTTCGCCCGCACGGTGTACGGGCCGCGCTACTTCTCCGCGATCGTCTCGAACATGCCCGGGCCGCCCATCCAGCTCTCGCTCTGCGACGCGCCGCTGCTGGCGGCCTCCCCGCTGCTGCCGCTGGCGCCGGGTGTCCCGCTGGCCGTCGGCACGCTGGGGTGGAACGGCACTCTGTGCGTCGGGATCAGCGCCGACCCGGGGCTGCTGCCCGACGCCGCGGCGTTCGGCGAGGCCATGATGGCCGTCTTCGGGGCGCTCGCCGCCGGCGCGGCCGAACCCGCGCGCACGGTCTGACGCCTCCTACGGGCGGTGGCGGCCCTGCTGCGGGATGCCCGCGGGCGCGGCGGCGGGGGAACGCCAGCCGAGGACCAGCAGCAGCTGCAACCGGGTCTCCGGGTCGTCCAGCCGGCCGTCGAACGCCTCCCGCAGCTGCCCCATCCGGTACCGGACGGTCTGCCGGTGGATGTGCAGCTCGGCCGCGACGGCCGTCTGGTCGCCCAGGTGCCGTAGCCAGGATGTGAGCGTCTCCTCCAGCCGCAGCTGCGTGTCCTTCGGCAGCGTCGCGAGCGGCTCCAGCACGCGCTGCGCCAGCGCCTCGAGGAGCTTGCTGTCGTTGTGCACGATGATCGCGTCGAGGTGCTCGTCGACGAAGAGGGGACGCGCGGTGAGCGCGCCCTCCCGCTGCAGCCGCGCGGCGACCTGCGTGAAGCGCGTCACGGCCGGTAGCCGGGGCAGTGCCACGGTGGGGCCCACGACGGCCTCGACGCCGCGCAGCGCCTGGGTGAGCCGGGCGCGCTGGCCGGGGCCGCCCGGGTCGGGGACGATCGCGCCGACCAGGCCGGGGCGCCGCACGGACAGCCACGCGCCCGGCAGGCGCGGGAGTGCGCGGGCGGCGACCTGGTCGTCCGGGTCGAC
The DNA here is from genome assembly GCA_025965515.1 of Mycobacterium sp. Taxonomy (GTDB): domain Bacteria; phylum Actinomycetota; class Actinomycetes; order RYN-182; family RYN-182; genus RYN-182. The sequence continues at coordinate 11,251 of JAOPWU010000203.1, read as the reverse complement.
CACGACCAGCGCCGCGGTGGCCGGCAGGTGCCAGCGCGCGCGGTCCGCGGTCGCGGTGACGAGCCGCTCGTCCGACCGGTCGGAGAGCAGCAGCTCCACGAGGTCGCCGCGGGCCCGCTCGCGCTCGGCGGCCGACCGCTCCTGCTCCTGCACGTAGCCCCGGGCCGACGCGGCAGACAGCTGGTCGACCAGGACGAACACCGCCTCCGCGAGCTGCGCCATCGCGTCGGCGGAGACCCCGTGCTCGACGGCCGTGGCTGCCATCCGGCGCCAGCCCGCCGCCGCCGCCGCTCCGTAGGCGGTGAGCAGCGTCGTCAGCCCGGTCCCGGCGCGCCACTCCGCGCGCCCCACCTCCTCGAACACCGCGAGCTCGTCGTCGGGCTCCTCCGGCCGCTCGCGGGGCGGCAGGCCGCGCAGGGTCCGGCAGGCGGTGTCGACGATGCGGCGCAGGGCGTCCTGCCCCGCGGTCGTGACGCTGCTGCGTTCCCGGGTGAGGAAGTCGGCGTAGCCGGGCCACGACCCCTCGAGCATGCGGCTCACGTCGTCGAGGACGGCCGGCAGTTCGGCGACGAGGGCCGGCAGCAACCCGCCCAGCGTGGCCGCGCCTTCGTGCTCCACCGCCTGCGTCACCAACATCACCCACCGTTCCCGCTCGTCGCGTCGCGGGTCGCCAACCTGAGAAATTGGTGCCCGCCGGTTGTACACGGCGAACAACTGGTCGGCGCCAACGTGTTCCATGCGGTAGCGGACCACACGCACAGGACAGGAGCAGCATGGCCGCTATGACCATGTCCACGCCCGCCGCCGGGCGAACGCGCCCCGCGTTGCCGGCGCTGGAGCGCGCGGAGAACTTCCCCGTGGCCCTGCGGGCGCTCCCCGCGCGGCTGCGGCGGCACCTGCGCGCGGTCTACGCGGTGGCCCGGGTGATCGACGACCTGGGGGACGAGGCGGTGGGCGACCGCGTCGCGCTGCTCGAGGCCTTCTGGGCGGACCTCGCCCGCGTCTGGCAGGACGGCCCGCCCGTGGCCCCCGTCCTGCAGCAGCTCGCCGTCACCGTCCGGGAGACCGGCCTGACCCAGGAGCCCTTCGACCAGCTGGTCCAGGCGAACCTGCAGGACCAGGCGGTGCACGCCTACGCCACGGTCGGCGACCTGCTCGCCTACTGCCGCCTGTCGGCCGACCCGGTGGGCCGGATCGTCCTCCAACTGTTCGACGCCGCCGACGACGTGACCGTCGGGCTGTCCGACCGGGTCTGCACGGCGCTGCAGCTGCTGGAGCACTGGCAGGACGTCGCCGAGGACCGCCGCGCGGGCCGGGTCTACCTCCCCGCGGAGGAGCTGGCGGCCCACGGCGTCTCCCCGGCGGACCTGGACGCCGCCACCTCCTCGCCCGCCGTGCGCCGCCTCATCGCGGCGGAGACCGACCGCGCCGCCGCGATGCTCGACGCGGGCGCGCCGCTCGTGGGCTTGCTGCACGGCTGGGCGCGGGTCGCGGTCGCCGGGTACGTGGCGGGCGGCCGCGCGACCGTGGCCGCGCTCCGCCGACCGGGCACCGACGTCCTCGCCGCGACGCCGCGTCCCCGCCGGCGCGACATGCTGGTCGAGCTCGCCCGCCTGCTCCTGCGGGCGGCCCGGTGAACGCGGCGCTCGACGCCGCCTACGCGGCGTGCGTCGACATCACGCGGTCGGAGGCCCGCAATTTCTACTACGGCATCCGCCTGCTCCCCGCGGAGAAGCGGTCGGTGCTGTGCGCGGTCTACGCCCTCGCCCGCCGCATCGACGACATCGGCGACGGTGACCTGCCCGCGGCCGAGAAGCACCAGCGCCTCGCGGCGCTGCGCGGGCAGCTGGCCCGGCACGAGGCCGCGGACCCCGTCCTCGCCGCCGTGTTCGACGCGGCCGGCCGCCTGCCCGTCCCGTTGGCCGCCTTCGACGAGCTCGTCGACGGCGTCGAGATGGACCTCGCCGGGCGCCGGTACGAGACGTTCGACGAGCTCGTCACCTACTGCCGCTGCGTGGCGGGCTCGGTCGGCCGGCTCTGCCTCGGCGTGTTCGGCAGCCGCCCCGACCCCCGGGCGGCCGAGTACGCCGACAAGCTCGGGATCGCGTTGCAGCAGACGAACATCCTGCGGGACATCCGGGAGGACCTGGCGAACGGCCGGGTCTACCTGCCGCAGGAGGACCTCGACCGGTTCGGTGTGAAGCTCGAGCTCGACGACGACGGCCGGCTGATCGACCGCGACGGCGGGCTGGCGGCCCTGGTGCGGGACAGCGCCGAGCGGGCCCAGGGCTGGTACGAGGAGGGGCTGCGGCTGGTCCCGCTGCTGGACCGCCGCAGCGCCGCCTGCTGCTCGGCCATGGCCGGCATCTACGCCCACCTGCTCGGTCGCATCGCCGCGGATCCCACGCAGGTGTTCGACCGGCGGCTGTCCCTCTCGGGGCGGCAGAAGCTCGGCGTCGCGGGCCGGGCCCTGCTGGCGAGGTCGGCATGACGGCCGCCGTGGGGGACGCGCCCGGCCGGGTCGTCGTGGTCGGCGGCGGGCTGGCCGGCCTCACCGCGGCGATCGCGCTCGCGGACGCGGGGCGTCCCGTGCTGCTGCTCGAGGGCAGCCCGCGGCTCGGCGGGTTGACCCGCTCCTACCGGCACGGCGACCTGCTGGTCGACAACGGGCAGCACGTCTTCCTCCGCTGTTGCGACCGGTACCGCGCGTTCCTCGAGCGGCTCGGGGTGACCTCCCTGGTGCACCTGCAGCCGCGGCTCGACGTGCCCGTGCTGGAGCCCGGCCGGCCCCCGGCCCGGCTGCGACGGACGGGGCTGCCCGCCCCGCTGCACCTGTCCCGGTCGCTGGCGACGTACGGGCCGCTCTCGCTGCGGCAGCGGCTCGCCGCCGTGCGCGGCGCGCTGGCGCTGACGCGGGTCGACCCGGCGGACCCGGCGACCGACCAGCGGAGCTTCGGGGAATGGCTGGCCGAGCACGGGCAGGACCCCCGCACGGTCGCGGCGCTGTGGGACCTCGTCGGCATCGCGACGCTCAACGCCCCCGCCGGGCAGGCCTCGCTGGCGCTCGCCGCCACCGTGTTCCAGCTGGGGCTGCTGAACACCGCCGACGCCGGCGACATCGGCTGGGCCATGGTGCCGCTGGCGCGGCTGCACGCCGAGCCGGCCGCGGCCGCGCTCGCCGCGGCGGGCGCCGAGGTGCGTACCGGCGCCCGCGTCGACGGCCTGGTGCGGGACCCGGACGGCTGGCGGGTGCAGCTGCGGTCCGGCGCCGAGGAGCGCGCCGATGCGGTGGTCCTCGCGGTGCCGCCGCCGCAGGCGGAGCAGCTGCTGCCCGCCGGCGCCGTCGACCTGCCCGCCGGCTGGGCCGAGCAGCTGGGCGCCTCGCCCATCGTCAACGTCCACGTCGTCTACGACCGGCAGGTGCTGACCGAGCCGTTCGTCGCGGCGCTCGGGTCGCCGGTGCAGTTCGCGTTCGACCGCACCGAGCAGGTGGGGCTCGCCACCGGCCAGTGCATCGGGGTGTCGCTGTCCGCCGCCGACGCGTTCATCGACCTGCCCACCGCGCAGCTGCGCGCCCTCATCGAGCCCGCGCTGGCGGCGCTGCTGCCGCCCGCGCGGGAGGCCGTCGTCACCGACGTGTTCGTGACCCGGGAGCGCGCGGCCACGTTCCGTCCGAAGCCGGGCAGCGCCGCCCTGCGCCCCGGGGCGGCGACCGCCGTCCCCGGCCTGGTCGTCGCGGGTGCATGGACCGACACGGGGTGGCCCGCCACGATGGAGGGTGCCGTTCGCAGTGGCGAAGGCGCCGCCGCGGCCCTCCTGTCGATCCCTTCCCCCCGACCCGACATCCTGGGAGCAGCCGCATGAGCGTCCTGACGCTGCCCAGCCTGACCGAGAGCCGCGCCACCGTGCTGCCGGCCATGCGGGAGGCCCTCGACCGGCTCGACCCGACCAGCCGGGCGCTGGCGAGCTACCACCTGGGGTGGACCGACGCGGAGGGCCGGCCCCGGGAGGCCCCCGGCGGCAAGGCGGTCCGCCCGGCCCTCGCGTTGCTCTCCGCGCAGGCCGCGGGCGCCCCCGCGCTGGTCGGCGTCCCCGGCGCCGTCGCCGTCGAGCTGGTGCACAACTTCTCGCTGCTGCACGACGACCTCATGGACGGCGACGTCGAGCGCCGCCACCGGCCGACCGTGTGGGCGCTGTGGGGTCCGGCCAGCGCGATCCTCACCGGGGACGCGCTGCTGACGCTGGCGACGCAGGTGCTGCTGGACGCGGAGACCCCGCAGGCCGCCGCGGCCACCCGGCTGCTGGCGGAGGCGACCCAGGAGCTCATGCGCGGCCAGGTGGAGGACCTCGCCTTCGAGCGGCGGGACGACGTCACGGCCGCGGAGTGCGTCGCGATGGCCGGCGGCAAGACCGCCGCGCTGCTGCGGGCCAGCGCGGCCATCGGAGCGGTCCTCGCGGGCGCGCCGTCCCCCGTCGTCGAGGGGCTCTCGGTGTTCGGCTGGGAACTGGGGCTCGCGTTCCAGTTCGTGGACGACCTGCTGGGCATCTGGGGCGAGTCGTCGCAGACCGGCAAGCCGGTGCTGAACGACCTGCGGAGCCGCAAGAAGTCGCTCCCGGTGACCTTCGCGATGCGGTCGGGCACGGCCGCGGGCGAGGAGCTCGCCCGCTGGATCAGCGCCGACGGGGAGCCCACGGAGGCCGACCTGCGGCACGCCGCGGACCTGGTCGTCGCGGCCGGCGGCCGGGACTGGGCCGTGAGCGAGGCGCAGCGCCGGATGGCTGTCGGCGAGCAGGCGCTGGGCGGGCTCGGCCTCGCGCCGCCCGTGCACGAGGCGCTGTGCGCACTCGGTCGGTTTGTGATCGGAAGGGAGTTCTGATGACGCAGCTCGCAGGGCCGCTGAACGAGGCGCCCCTCGGCGACGAGCCCGAGCTGGTGCTGGGCGACACGCGGGACGCCGCCGGGAACGACGGCATCGCCTCGACACGGGTGCAGGCGGCGCGGACCGTGGCGGCCGCGGTCGCGCACCTGCGGTCGCTGCAGGACGAGCAGGGCTGGTGGAAGGGCGAGCTCGCCACCAACGTCACGATGGAGGCGGAGGACCTGCTGCTGCGGCAGTTCCTCGGCATCCTCACCCCGGAGGTCGCCGACGCGACCGCGCGGTGGATCCGCTCGCAGCAGCGCGAGGACGGCACCTGGGCCACGTTCGCCGGGGGCCCCGGCGAGCTGTCGACGACGGCGGAGGCCTGGGTCGCGCTGCGGCTCGCCGGCGACCCCGTCGACGCCCCGCACATGCAGGCGGCGGCGGCGTTCGTCGTCGCGGGCGGCGGCCTCGAGGCCTCCCGCGTGTTCACCCGGATCTGGCTGGCGCTGTTCGGGCTGTGGTCGTGGGACGACCTGCCGAACCTGCCGCCGGAGCTGGTCCTGTTCCCGTCGTGGATGCCGTTCAACGTCTACGACTTCGCCTGCTGGGCGCGGCAGACCATCGTCCCGCTGACCGTGGTCGGCACGCTGCAGCCCTGCCGCCCGGTGCCGTTCGACGTCGAGCCGCTGCTGTCGGGTGCGCCCCGGCCGCGCAAGGCCGGCCTGCTGACCTGGGCGGGCGCGTTCCAGCGCCTGGACGGTGTCCTGCACGCCTACGCCCGGCGGCCGCTGCGCGTGGTGCGGCAGCACGCGCTGCGCCGCGCCGCCGAGTGGATCCTCGCGCGTCAGGAGGCCGACGGTTCCTGGGGCGGCATCCAGCCGCCGTGGGTGTACTCGTTGCTGGCGCTGCACCTGCTGGGCTACTCGCTCGACCACCCGGCCGTGAAGGCCGGGTTCGCCGGGCTGGACGCGTTCACGGTCGTCGAGGAGACGCCCGAGGGCCCGGTCCGCCGGCTCGAGGCCTGCCAGTCCCCCGTCTGGGACACGGCGCTGGCGCTGACGGCACTGCTCGACGCGGGCGTGCCGGCCGACGACGAGGCGGTCGTCCGCGCCGCCGACTGGCTGCTGGACGAGGAGATCCGGGTCCCCGGCGACTGGCAGGTCCAGCGGCCCGGGCTCGCGCCGGGCGGGTGGGCGTTCGAGTTCGACAACGACATCTACCCGGACACCGACGACACCGCCGAGGTCGTGCTGGCGCTGCGCCGGGCCGCGACGTCGGACCCCGAGCGCGCGGCCGCGGCCGTGGAGCGCGGCATCACCTGGACCGTCGGCATGCAGAGCAAGGACGGCGGCTGGGGCGCTTTCGACGCCGACAACACCAGCAGCTGGCCGGCCCGGCTGCCCTTCTGCGACTTCGGCGCCGTGACCGACCCGCCGTCGGCGGACGTCACCGCGCACGTCGTCGAGCTGTTGGCCCACACCGGTCGCGTGGACACCGAGGAGTGCCGCCGGGGCGTGGCGTGGCTGCTGGCGGCACAGGAGGCCGACGGGTCCTGGTTCGGGCGCTGGGGCGTCAACTACGTCTACGGCACCGGGGCGGTCGTGCCGGCGCTGATCGCCGCGGGCGTCCCCGCGAGCCACCCCGCCATCCGGCGCGCCGTCGCCTGGCTGGAGGAGCACCAGGCCGCCGACGGCGGCTGGGGCGAGGACCTGCGCTCGTACAACGACCCGGCGTGGATCGGCCGGGGCGCCCCGACCGCCTCGCAGACCGCCTGGGCGCTGCTGGCGCTGCTGGCGGCGGGGGAGGACTCCCCGGCCGTGGAGCGGGGGGTCCGCTGGCTCGCGGACACCCAGCGGCCCGACGGTGGCTGGGACGAGGAGCTCTACTCGGGCACCGGCTTCCCGGGCGACTTCTACATCAACTACGGGATGTACCGGCTGGTCTTCCCAGTGAGCGCGCTCGGGCGCTACCTGGCAGGGCGGCCGTGACAGCGCCCGCCGCCACCACCGACCCGGCGCAGCCGGCGGTCGTCACCGCCCTCCGTGTGGAGCGCGCCGCGCTCGCCGGTCGGCTGCCCGGCCTGCCGGCGCTCACGATCGGCATGGGCCCCGCCCGCGCCGGTCGGCTCGCGGGCGGGCGGCGTGGCCTGTTGCTCGTCGGAGTGGCCGGGGGACTCGCGCCGGGCGTGGCGCCGGGCGACCTGGTGGTGGCCTCGGAGGTGATCACCGAGACCGGCCGCATCCCGATCCCGTCGGCGCCGCTGCTGGCGGGGGCGCTGCGGCGCCGCGGGCTGCGCGTCCACGTCGGTCCGCTCCTGGCGAGCGCGACCCTCGTCCGGGGCAAGCGCCGGGAGGAGCTCGCCGCGACCGGCGCCCTGGCCGTCGACATGGAGTCCGGCGCGGTCGCCGGCGTCGCCGCGGGCGGGCCGTTCGCCGTGGTGCGCGCGGTCGTCGACACCCCCGACCACCCGCTGCTGCGGCCCGGCACGGTGGTGCGGGGCGTGACTGCGCTGCGGGCGCTGCGGGCCGCGGCCCCGGCGCTGCAGGAGTGGGCGGCCGCGGTCCACCGCCGCGACGTCGTGCTGGCCTCGCCCCGGTCCTTCTGCGCGGGCGTGGACCGGGCCATCGACATCGTCGAGCGGGCGCTCGACCGGTTCGGCGCGCCCGTCCACGTGCGGCGGCAGATCGTGCACAACGCCCACGTCGTGCAGAACCTGCAGGACCGCGGCGCGGTCTTCGTCGACGAGGTCGACGAGGTGCCCGAGGGCGGCCGCGTGGTCCTCGCCGCGCATGGGGTCGCGCCCGCCGTCCGCGCGCAGGCCGAGGAGCGGGGGCTGTCGGTCATCGACGCCACCTGCCCGCTCGTCGCCAAGGTGCACAACGAGGTCCGCCGGTACGCCGGGCGGGGGGACACGGTGTTCCTCGTCGGGCACCGCGAGCACGAGGAGGTCGAGGGCACGCTCGGCGAGGCGCCCGGCTCGGTGCTGGTCGTGGAGGACGCCGCCGCCGCGGCGACCGTCGAGCCGGTCGATCCCGCGCGGGTCGCCTACGTCATGCAGACGACGCTCGCGGTGGACGAGGCGCAGGAGGTCGCGGCGGCGCTCCGCGGTCGCTTCCCGCTGCTCGCCGCGCCACGGACCGACGACATCTGCTACGCCACGAGCAACCGGCAGGCCGCCGTCCGCGCGATCGCCGCGGCCTGCGACCTGGTGCTCGTGGTCGGTTCCGCGAACTCCTCGAACTCCCGGCGACTGGTGGAGGTCGCCGAGCGGGAGGGGACCCCGGCCCACCTGGTCGACGACGCCGGCGAGATCGACCTCGCCTGGCTCGCCGGGGCACGCCGCATCGGCGTCACGGCCGGCGCGTCCGCCCCACCGCACCTGGTCGACGACCTCGTGCATTGCCTCCGGGGACTCGGCCCCGTCGACGTGCGGGAGGAGCGCGTCACCGATGAGGACGTCCATTTCACGCTGCCCAAGGAGGTGAGCTGACGTGAGCATGCCGCTACGTCAGAACGTTCGGCTCGGCACCTATCTGTTCAAGCAGAAGCTGCTGCGCAACGAGAAGTTCCCGCTGCTCGTCGAGCTGGAGCCGCTGTTCGCCTGCAACCTGAAGTGCGCGGGCTGCGGCAAGATCGCCCAGCCGGCGTCGCTGCTCAAGCAGCGGATGCCCGTCGAGCAGGCGATCGCCGCGATCGAGGAGAGCGGCGCCCCGATGGTGTCCATCGCCGGTGGCGAGCCGCTCATGCACCCGCAGATCGACGAGATCGTGCGGCAGCTGCTCGACCGCAACAAGATCGTCTTCCTCTGCACCAACGCGGTGCTCCTGCCGAAGCACCTGCACAAGTTCAAGCCCCACCGGAACTTCGCGTGGATGGTGCACATCGACGGGCTGCGCGAGCGGCACGACGAGTCGGTGAACAAGGACGGCGTCTTCGACCAGGCGGTCGCCGCCATCAAGCAGGCGCAGGCGGCGGGCTTCCGGGTCAACACCAACACGACCTTCTTCAACACGGACTCGCCGCAGGACGTGATCGACGTCCTCGACTACCTGAACGACGACCTCGGCGTGGACAACATGCAGATCTCGCCGGGATACGCGTACGAGAAGGCGCCGGACCAGGAGCACTGGCTGGGCGTGGAGGAGACCCGCGAGCTGTTCAAGAAGGCGTTCGACGACGGCCGCCGCAAGAAGTGGCGGCTCAACCACTCGCCGATCTTCCTGGACTTCCTCGAGGGCAAGCGCGACCTCAACTGCACCGCATGGGCCATCCCGTCCTACTCGCTGCTCGGCTGGCAGAAGCCCTGCTACCTGCTCGACGACGGCTACACCAAGACCTACAAGGAGCTGATCGAGGAGACCGACTGGGACTCCTACGGCCGGGGCAAGGACGACCGCTGCGCCAACTGCATGGCGCACTGCGGCTACGAGCCGAGCGCCGTGCTCGCCACGACCTCGTCGCTGCGGGAGTCGATCCGTGCGGCCGCCACCGCCTGATGGTCCGCCGGTGAGTCGGTTGCTGCCCGGGATCGCCGGGCCGGAGGACCTGCGCGGGCTCGGGGCCGCGCAGCTGACCGAGCTGGCCGCCGAGGTGCGGGCGTTCCTCGTCGAGAACGTCACGCGCACCGGCGGCCACCTCGGCCCCAACCTCGGCGTGGTCGAGCTGACCATCGCGCTGCACCGCGTCTTCCGCTCGCCGCACGACGTGCTGTTGTGGGACACGGGCCACCAGGCCTACGTCCACAAGCTCCTCACCGGGCGGCAGGCGGACTTCACGGTGCTCCGCCAGCCGGAGGGCCTGTCGGGCTACCCGAGCCGGGCGGAGAGTCCTCACGACCACGTCGAGAACTCGCACGCCTCGACGGCCCTGGCGTACGCCGACGGGCTGGCGAAGGCCTTCGAGGTGTCCGGCCGGCCCGACCGGTCCGTCGTGGCCGTCATCGGCGACGGCGCGCTGACCGGCGGGCTCGCGTGGGAGGCGCTGAACAACCTCGGCGGGGCGCCCGGGCGGCCCGTGGTCGTCGTCCTCAACGACAACGGCCGCTCGTACGACCCGACGGTCGGCGGCCTCGCGGCGCACCTCGCCGTGCTGCGGGGGCGGGAGCCCGGCAGCGCCGAGCCGTCGCTGTTCACCCAGCTCGGGCTGGCCTACGTCGGCCCGGTGGACGGGCACGACATCGCCGCGGTCGAACAGGCGCTGGAGCAGGCGCGGGCATGGGGCGCCCCGGTCGTCGTGCACTGCGTCACCCGCAAGGGCAACGGTTACGCCCCCGCGGAGGAGCACGAGGACGACCGGATGCACAGCGTCGGCGCGCGGCGCGCGGCGCCCAGCCGCACGCCCCCCACGGGCGCGTCGCCGGTCGGCTCCCCGCCCACCTGGACCGACGTTCTGGGGCAGGAGCTCGCCGCGCTGGGGGAGCGGCGCCCGGACGTGGTAGCCGTGACGGCGGCGATGCTCCGGCCGGTCGGGCTGCACCCGTTCGCGGTGCGGTTCCCGGAGCGCACCTACGACGTGGGCATCGCCGAGCAGCAGGCCGTCACGTCCGCGGCCGGGTTGGCCATGGGGGGGCTGCACCCGGTGGTCTGCGTGTACGCCACGTTCCTCAACCGGGCGGTCGACCAGGTCTTCATGGACGTGGCGCTGCACGGGTTGCCGGTGACGTTCGTCCTCGACCGGGCGGGCGTGACGGGGGACGACGGGCCCAGCCACAACGGCATGTGGGACCTCGCGCTGCTGGGCGCGGTGCCGGGGATGCGGGTCGCGGCGCCGCGCGACGCCGCAGAGTTGGCGGCCCTGCTCACCGAGGCGGCGGACGACGCGTCCGGCCCGACCGTGCTGCGCTTCCCGAAGGCGACGGTGGGGGAACTGCTTCCGGCGCTCGACCGGATCGGGCCCGGGGATGTCCTGCGCCGCGACCCGGACCGGGACGTGCTGCTGCTGTCCGTCGGGCCGCTGGCCGGGCCGGCGCTGGCCGCCGCGGCGGAGCTCGGGGCCGACGGCATCGGTGTCACCGTCGTCGACCCGCGCTGGGTGCTGCCGGTGGCGGGCGACCTCGTGTGGCTGGCGGCGGGTTACGACCTGGTCGTCACCGTCGAGGACGGCGAACTGGCGGGCGGCGTCGGGGACGCGGTTGCGCGGGCGCTGCGGGTGGCGCGGGTGCGGACGCCGGTGGCGTCGTTGGGGCTGCCGCCGCGGTTCCTGGCCCAGGGGCGCCGGGTCGACCTGCTGGCGGCCGCCGGCCTGGACGCCGACGGCATCGCCGGCGCGGTGCGGGCCGAACTCGCCGCGGCGCGGGGACGCGTCGGTGGGCTGCGGGTCGTCGCGGGTCAGCCGAACGCGCGCTCGAGCGTCCGGTAGAGCCGCGGCGCGGCGGCCCGCAGCCGCGCCGG
>JAOPWU010000174.1 GCA_025965515.1 Mycobacterium sp. | reverse complement strand
GCGGCGGCACCGAGCGCGACGACCGCGATCGGCACCCCCAGAGCAACGAGCTTGCTGTTCCTGCGCACTGTCGTGCCTCCTCGTCCCGCGGGTCGTGGCCGCGGACTCCGTTGCGGTAGCGGTTGATAACCGGTGTGCGGACTCTAGGCCCGCCCCCGAGCCGTGCGACAACAGGCACGCAGCCGACACCGAAGCGTTACGCGCCCCGGATCTGTCTTCCGCCGGACATGGCCACAGCCAGAAATCCGGCCAAATGCGAAGGAAGCTGCGTGTTCCTCGACAGAGGATAGCGGCTTCTGACGGGTTGTCGGCCCGCCGCGCGGCGCCGCGGAGACGACGGCGGCGGCGGGGACCCCGCGGGGTCCCCGCCGCCGTGTGCGGAGCTACCGGTTCGGTGCTAGGCCGTGCTACACCGTGGCGGCCCGTACGATCCCCGCGAAGTCCTCCACGACGAGGCTGGCACCGCCCACCAGCGCGCCATCGATGTCGCGCTCACCGAACAGCTCGGCGGCGTTCGACGCCTTCACCGAGCCCCCGTAGAGCAGCCGGACGGACTCGGCCACGCCGTCACCGAACAGTTCCGCCACCGCCGTCCGCAGCGCGGCGCAGACCTCCTGCGCCTCCCGCGGACCGGCGACCTTCCCCGTACCGATGGCCCAGACGGGCTCGTACGCGACGACCGCGGTCGCCACCTGCTCCGCCGTGAGGCCGTCGAGCGAGGCCTTCAGCTGGCTGGTGCAGTGGGCGACCTGGTCCCCCGCCTCCCGGACCGCCAGCTGCTCCCCCACGCAGACGATGGGGACCAGGCCGTGGCGGAAGGCTGCCTGCGCCTTGGCGGCCACCAGCGCGTCGTCCTCGTGGTGGTACTGCCGCCGCTCGCTGTGCCCGACCGCCACGTACCGGACACCGAGCGCCGCGAGCATCACGCCGCTGATCTCGCCGGTGTACGCGCCCTTGTCGTGGGCCGAGACGTCCTGGGCCCCGAGGACCAGCAGGAGCCGGTCCCCGTCGATCAGGGTCTGCACGCTGCGCAGGTCGGTGAACGGCGGGAGGACCGCCGTCTCCACCACCTGGAGCTGCGCCGGCGTGAGGGTCCAGGCCAGCTTCTGCACCAGCGCGATCGCCTCGAGGTGCGTCAGGTTCATCTTCCAGTTACCGGCGACGAGCGGCCGGCGCCGCGGCTTCGCCGCCATCAGGCGCCGCCCAGCGCTTCGATGCCGGGCAGGGGCTTGCCCTCGAGGTACTCGAGCGAGGCACCGCCCCCAGTGGAGATGTGGCTGAAGTCCGCCTCGTCGAGCCCGAGCGCGCGGACCGCCGCCGCGGAGTCGCCGCCGCCGACGACCGTGAAGCCGCCGCTCTTGGCGGACACCGCGGCCACCGCCTGCGCGACGCCGTGGGTGCCGTTCGCGAAGGCCGGCATCTCGAACACGCCCATGGGGCCGTTCCAGAACACGGTCCGGCTGCCGGAGATCAGCAGCGCGAAGGCGGCCACGGAGTCGGGACCGATGTCCAGGCCCATCTGGTCGGCCGGGATGGCGTCGGCCGGCACGGTGGTCGCGGGCGCGTCCGCGGCGAACCGCGGCGCGACGACGACGTCCGTGGGCAGCGCGAGCGTGACCCCCGCCGACTCGGCCTGCGCCAGCAGGCCCCGCACCGTCTCGAGCTGGTCCGCCTCGAGCAGCGAGGTACCGACCTCGTGCCCCTGCGCGGCCAGGAAGGTGAAGCACATGCCGCCGCCGATGACGAGCCGGTCCACCCGGGGCAGCAGCGCCTGGATGACCCCGAGCTTGTCGGACACCTTCGACCCGCCCAGCACCACGGTGTACGGCCGCTCCGGCTCGCCGGTCGCCAGGGTGCGCAGCACCTCCAGCTCGGTGGCGACCAGACCGCCCACCGCGCAGCGGTCGGGGCCGAGCAGCCGCGGAACGCCGGCCACCGAGGCGTGCGCCCGGTGCACGGCACCGAACGCGTCGTCGACGTACAGGTCGGCGAAGGCCGCGAGCTTGGCGGCCAGGGCCTCATAGGCCTCGGTCCCCGGCTTGGCCGTCTCCCCCGCCTCGAAGCGGACGTTCTCGAGCAGGACCAGCTGCCCGTCGGCCAGGCCGGCCACGGCCGCCTGCGCGGCCGGACCCACGACGTCGGCGGCGAAGGTGACCGGACGGCCGAGGAGCTCCTGCAGCCGGGTCGCCACCGGGGCCAGCGACGACGCGGGCTCCGGCCCGTTCTTGGGCCGGCCGAGGTGGCTCACCACCACCACGCGGGCCCCGGCGTCGGCCAGGGTCTGCAGGGTTGGGAGCACCGCCCGGATGCGCCCGTCGTCGGTGATGCGCCGGTCGGGCACCTCGCCGGTCAGCGGGACGTTGAGGTCGGCCCGGACCAGCACCCGGCGGCCGGAGACACCGCCGGGTGCCGCGAGCAGGTCATTGACCGTGTTCACGCTGCGCTCGCCGTCGTCGCTCAGGCGAGCTTGCTGCCGACGAGGGCCGTGAGGTCGGCCAGCCGGTTGGAGTAGCCCCACTCGTTGTCGTACCAGCCGATGATTTTGACCGTGTTCCCCATGACCATCGTCAGCGAGCTGTCGAAGGTGCAGGACGGGGGCGTGCCGACGATGTCGGAGCTGACGATCGGGTCCTCGGTGTAGACGAGGATGCCCTTCAGCGGGCCGTCGGCCGCCGCGCGGAACGCCGCGTTGACCTCCTCCTTGGAGGCCTCGCGCTCGAGCGTGACGACCAGGTCGGTGACCGAGCCGTCCGGCACCGGGACGCGCATCGCGATGCCGTCGAGCTTGCCCTTGAGCTGCGGCAGCACCAGCGCGGTGGCCTTCGCGGCGCCCGTGGACGTCGGGATGATGTTCTGCGCGGCGGCCCGGGCGCGGCGCAGGTCCGAGTGCGGGAAGTCGAGGATGACCTGGTCGTTGGTGTAGGCGTGCGTCGTGGTCATGAAGCCCTTGACGATGCCGAAGGCCTCGTCCAGCACCTTCGCCATCGGGGCGACGCAGTTCGTCGTGCAGGACGCGTTGGACAGCACGGTCTGGGTGCCGTCGTAGTCGCCGTCGTTCACACCCATGACGATGGTGGCGTCCTCGCCCGAGGCGGGCGCGGAGATGATGACCTTCTTGGCGCCGCCGACCAGGTGCTTCTTGGCGTCGTCGGCCTTCGTGAACCGGCCGGTGGACTCGATGACGATGTCGGCACCGAGCTCGCCCCACGGCAGGGCGGCCGGGTCGCGCTCCGAAAGGACCTTGATCGAGTGGTCGCCCACGCTGATCGTGTCGCCGGAGACGCGGACCTCGCCGGGCAGCGTGCCGAGCACCGTGTCGTACTTCAGCAGGTGCGCCAGCGTCTTGAGGTCGCCCAGGTCGTTGGCGGCCACGATCTCGAGGTCGGGGTGGTTCGCCGCCACCGCGCGGAAGAAGTTGCGTCCGATGCGGCCGAAGCCGTTGATGCCCACGCGGGTCGCCATGACGCCAGTGCCCCTTTTCGTCGGTGGACCGCACGCGTCGCGGCGGTCGCTCGGTCGTGTCCAGCCCGTGCTCGTCCTACCCGGCCGCGCGG
>JAOPWU010000140.1 GCA_025965515.1 Mycobacterium sp. | reverse complement strand
TCGCAGCGGTGCTCGCCGCGCCGCTGGCCTCGGAGGAGTACGCCAGCTACAGCCCGACGAGCGCCTACCTGATCCACCGCACCAAGGTGAGCGGGTTGCGTGTCGCCACCATCATGGACCACGAGGTGTCGGCGCCGACCCGCGTGGACGCGGAGATGGAGGTGCGACCCGACCTCGCCCGGTACAGCGTCACCTGCCGGCTCAAGCCAGGTGAGACGCTGTCCGTCACGAAGTTCGTGGCCTACGGCTGGTCGGGCTCCCGGTCGCTGCCCGCGCTCCGGGACCAGGTCGCGGCCGGTCTCGCCGCCGTCCGGCAGACCGGCTGGGACGAACTCCTCGCCGAGCAGCGGGCCTACCTCGACGACTTCTGGTCCCGTGCCGACGTGGAGATCGGGGGCGACAGCGAGTTGCAGCAGGCGATCCGCTTCGCCCTGTTCCACATCCTGCAGTCGAGCGCCCGGGCGGAGCGGCGCCCCATTCCGGCGAAGGGCCTGACCGGAACCGGGTACGACGGGCACACGTTCTGGGACACCGAGATGTTCGTGCTGCCGGTGTTGACGCACACCGTGCCGCACGCCGCGCAGGACGCCCTGCGCTGGCGGCTGTCGACCCTGGCGAAGGCGAAGGAGCGGGCCGCCACGCTGGGACTCGAGGGGGCCGCGTTCCCCTGGCGCACCATCTCCGGCGACGAGTGCTCCGGGTACTGGCCGGCCAGTACGGCTGCGTTCCACATCAACGCGGACATCGCCGACGCCGCGATCCGCCACGTCGCCGCGACCAACGACCGGGCGTTCGAGGAGTCCGTCGTCGTCGAGCTGCTCGTGGAGACCGCGCGGCTGTGGGCGTCGCTCGGACACCACGACCCGCAGGGCCGGTTCCACATCGACGGGGTGACCGGGCCGGACGAGTACAGCGCGCTCGGCAACGACAACACCTACACGAACCTCATGGCGCAGCGGAACCTGCGGGGCGCCGCGGACGCCTGCGGGCGGCACGTGAAGCGGGCGCGCACCCTCGGTGTGACCCCGGAGGAGGTGGCGCGCTGGCGGCTCGCCGCGGATGCGATGGTCGTGCACCGGGACCCGGCCATCGGGGTCGTCGCGCAGGCGGAGAACTACACGCGGCTGCAGGAGTGGGACTTCGCGAAGACGGGCCCGGACTGCTACCCGCTGCTGCTGCACTTCCCGTACTTCGAGCTGTACCGGCAGCAGGTGGTGAAGCAGGCGGACCTCGTGCTCGCGATGCACACCTGCCCGGACTCGTTCAACGCGGCGGAGAAGCTGACCAGCTTCGACTACTACGAGCGGCTCACGGTCCGGGACTCGTCGCTGTCGGCCTGCACGCAGGCGGTCGTCGCCGCGGAGGTCGGTCATCTCGACCTGGCGCACGACTACGCCGTCGAGGCGGCGCTGATGGACCTGGCGAACCTGGAGCACAACACCTCGGACGGCCTGCACATGGCGTCGCTCGCGGGGAGCTGGCTCGCGATGGTGCACGGCTTCGGCGGGCTGCGGGACCACACGGACCAGCTGCAGTTCGCGCCGCGGCTGCCGGGCGGGCTGACGCGGCTCGCGTTCACGGTGACGCGGTCGGGGGCCCGGCTGATCGTCGAGGTCACGGGCCAGCAGGCGACCTACTGCCTGCTCGACGGGGAGGACCCGATGACCATCCGGCACTACGGCGAGGAGCTCGAGCTGGCCCCCGGCGAGGTGGTCGCGCGCGAGATCAAGCCCGGCCCGGTGCTGCCGCGGCCGGAGCAGCCGCCCTACCGTGCGCCCTACGACCGCTCGGGGGTTCCCCCCCACCACGACGGGGGCGTCGGCGGCGGCTCGTAGGCTGGGACGCCGTGACCCCCGCCGCGCACGACGCTCCCGCCTGGCTCGCCGACGACCGCCGCCACGTCTGGCACCCCTACGCCTCCGCGGTGGCGCCTGCGCCGGTGCTGCCGGTGGTCGGGGCGCGAGGCACCCGGCTGCTGCTGGCCGACGGGCGCGAGCTCGTCGACGGGATGTCGTCGTGGTGGGCGGCCGTGCACGGCTACCGGCACCCGGTGCTGGACGCGGCGCTGCACGAGCAGATCGACCGCTTCAGCCACGTGATGTTCGGCGGGCTCACCCACCAGCCCGCCGTGGAGCTGTGCCGGCTCCTCGTCGGGTGCACCCCGGAGCCGCTGCAGCGGGTGTTCCTGAGCGACTCGGGGTCCGTCGGCGTCGAGGTCGCCGCCAAGCTCGCCCTGCAGTACTGGCAGGGCCGCGGCCGCCCGGAGCGCAACCGGCTGCTCACCATCCGCGGCGGCTACCACGGCGACACGGTCGGGGCGATGTCCGTCTGCGACCCCGTCACCGGGATGCACCAGCTGTTCCGCGGCTACGTGCCGCAGCAGCTCTTCGTCGACCGGCCGCGGACGCCCTTCGCCGAGCCGTTCGACCCCACGGATCTGGACCAGCTCCGCGCGGCGCTGGCGGCCGACGGGGAGCGCATCGCCGCGGTCATCGTCGAGCCCGTGGTGCAGGGCGCCGGCGGCATGTGGTTCTACTCCCCCGCCTACCTGGCGGGCCTGCGGCAGCTCTGCGACGACCACGGCGTGCTCCTGATCCACGACGAGGTGGCCACGGGGTTCGGGCGGACGGGGCGGTGGCTCGCGGCCGAGCACGCCGGGGTGGTGCCGGACATCCTGGTGCTGGGCAAGGCGCTGACGGGCGGCTACCTGAGCCTGGCGGCGACGCTGTGCACCGACGAGGTGGCGGCCGGGGTCTCCGCCGCGCCGGGCGGCGCGTTCATGCACGGGCCCACCTTCATGGGGAACGCGCTGGCGTCGTCGGTGGCGCTCGCGAGCGTCCGGCTGCTGCTCGACGGGGACTGGCAGGCCGACCTGCGGCGGCTCGAGGCGGGGCTGACCGCCGGGCTGGCGCCGGCCCGCGCGCTGCCGGGCGTCGCGGACGTGCGCGTGCTCGGCGGGATCGGCGTCATCGAGCTGACGGAGCCCGTGGACATGGCCGTGGTGCAGCCCGCGGTGGTGCGGCGCGGCGCGTGGGTCCGGCCGTTCGGGCGGCTCGTGTACGCCATGCCGCCCTACGTGAGCACCGAGGAGGACCTGGCGACGGTGACCGCGGCGATGGTCGCGGCCGTCCGGGAGCAGGTGGGGGTGCCGGCCTAGCGGCTCAGGCCGCGGAGTCGCGGCCCGTGACGGACAGCACGAGCAGCCGGGACAGGTTGCTGCGGAGCTCCTCCGGGCTGAGATCGGCGGTGAGCGGGGCGCCGGCGTCGTCCGTCCGGGTCTGCTCCGTGGCCATCTCGGTCACCATGGCGACGAGGCCGCCGGCCAGCGTGCCCGCGATGTCACCGACCCGGTCACCCGTGCGGTGCCGCCGGACGGCTGCGGCAAGGGCCTCCGTGAGACCGCCCAGCAGCTCGCTGCGGACGGCCGCGAAACGGCCGTCGCCGTCGTGGGTGAGCAGGCCGACCACGCGCAGGACGGCCGCGTGCTCCCCCCAGTGCGCCAGCACGGCGTCGACGAGCATCCGGGCGGTCTCCGCCGCCTCGGCGGCCTGCCAGTTGCCCTGCTCGATGAGGTCGCGCAGCTGCGCCGCGTCGGCGACGGTCCCGCGGGCGAGCACCAGGACGGCGCTCTCCATGTCGGGGAAGTACTGGTAGAACGTGGCGGCCGAGGTCCCGGCCGCGCGGGCGACGTCGGTGACCGTCAGGAGCCGGTAGGGGCGTTCCACCAGCAGGTCCGCGAGGGTGTCGAGGAGCCGCTGGCGGGTGGCCTGGCCACGCCGGCCCGGCACCCGGCCGTCCGACGCGCGCCACTCGGGCGTATCGGCGGTTCCGTCCGGCATCGGGTCTGAGGACAGTGGCACGCAACTGATCGTATTGCGGTCATCGCTGTGTGTTACTGGCCAAACGGTGTGATCTTGCTCCCCGCCCTTGGTCACGTCTCAGGAACGACGGTGGGGCGCGACCGTTTCGGTCGCGCCCCCCGGCCCTGCGCCGGTCAGCTCGCCGCGGCGCCCGCCCGGTCCAGCTCGGCGTACTCCTCGTCGGTGAGGGTGACCTCGGCGGCGCCGATGTTCTCCGCCACGTGGGCCACCGACCCGGTGCCCGGGATCGGGAGCATCACCGGGCTGCGGCGCAGCAGCCACGCGAGCGCCACCTGCGACGGCGTGGCGCCGTGTGCCGCGGCGGCCGCGTCCACGGCCCCGCCCGGCTGCGCCAGCTTGCCCACCGCGATCGGGAACCACGGGATGAACGCGATGTTGTTGGCCTCGCAGTACTCGAGGGTGGGCTCCCACTCCCGGTCGATCAGGTTGTAGCGGTTCTGCACGCTGACGATCGGTGCCACCTTCTGGGCCTGCTCGATCTCCTCCTGCGTGACCTCCGACAGTCCGATGTGCCGGATCAGGCCCTGCTTCTGCATCTCCGCGAGGGCACCGACGCTGTCCTCGACCGGGACCTGCCCGTCGATGCGGTGCAGCTGGTAGAGGTCGATGCGCTCCAGGCCCAGCCGGCGCAGCGAGAGGTGCAGCTGCTGGCGCAGGTACTCGGGGCGGCCGACCGGCTCCCAGATGTCCGGTCCGGAGCGGGTCAGGCCGGCCTTGGTGGCGACGACGACGCCCTCGGGGTAGGGCCTGAGCGCCTCACCGATGATCTGCTCGCTGTACTCGGGGCCGTAGCTGTCGGCGGTGTCGATGAGGGTGACGCCGAGCTCGACGGCGCGCCGGACCACCCGGACGGCCTCGTCCCAGTCCGGCGGCGGGCCCCAGACGCCCTTGCCGACGATGCGCATGGCGCCGAAGCCCAGCCGGTGCACGGGCAGGTCGCCGCCGATGGAGAAGGTGCCGCTGGCGGCCGCGCTGGGGGTGGCCGAGGTCGTGGAGGTCGTCATGGTGCTCCAAACGCTGGATGACTGACGTACGTCTCAGGCCTGCCCGTTCGTTGCCCGAGCAATCAGGTACGGACGCGCCGCTCGCCCTTGAGGTACGGGACGATCTCCGTCCGCGCCACCGACGCGAGGTGCACCTCGTCGGGTCCGTCGGCCAGCCGCAGCGCCCGCGCGTACGCGTAGGCCCCGGCCAACGGGGTGTCCCCACCCACGCCCGCCGCACCGAAGAGCTGGATGGCGCGGTCGACGACCCGGGCGGTCATGCGCGGTGCGACCACCTTGATGGCGGCGATCTCCGTGCGGGCGTGCCCCGCGCCCACCGTGTCGATGAGCCAGGCGGTCTTGAGGGTGAGGAGGCGCGCCTGCTCGATCTCCATGCGGCTCTCGGCGATCCACTCCTGGACGACGCCCTGCTCGGCCAGTCGCGCGCCGAACGCCACCCGCGACCCGGCGCGCTCGACCATGGCCTCGAGCACCCGCTCCGCGAGGCCGATGAGCCGCATGCAGTGGTGGATGCGGCCGGGCCCCAGCCGGGACTGCCCGATCAGGAAGCCCCCGCCCCGCTCCCCCACGAGGTTCTCCGCCGGCACCCGGACGTCGGTCAGCTGCACCTCGCAGTGCCCCTGCTGGTCCGTGAACCCCAGGACCGTCAGGTCCCGGACGACCTCGACGCCGGGGGTGTCCAGGGGGACGGCGACCAGGGAGTGCTGGAAGTAGCGGGGCGCGTCGGGGTCGGACAGTCCCAGCACGAGCATGACCTCACACCGCGGGTCCGCGGCGCCGCTGATCCACCACTTGCGCCCGTTGAGCACCAGGTCGTCGCCGTCCGCCGCGATGCGCAGGGCGACGTTCGTGGCGTCGGAGCTGGCCACGTCGGGCTCCGTCATCCCGAAGCAGCTGCGGATGGTGCCGTCGAGCAGCGGCTCGAGCCACTGTCGCCGCTGCTCCTCGGTGCCGAAGTGGTGCAGCACCTCCATGTTCCCCGTGTCGGGGGCGCTGCAGTTCAGGGCCTCGGGCGCGAGCTGGGGGCTGCGGCCCGTCAGGGCCGCGACGTGCGCGTAGTCGGTGACCGTCAGCCCGTGCGCGGGGTCGGTCGCCTCGGGCAGGAAAAGGTTCCAGAGGCCCCGGGCCCGCGCATCGCGCTTCAGGTCCTCGAGCACCGGGACGGGGTCGTGGGGGCGGCCCTGCGCGTCGAGCTCGGCACGCTGCCGCGCGTGCACGGACTCCGCGGGGTAGACGCGTTCCTCGAGGAAGGCCCGGGTGCGTTCGAGGTAGTCCTGGGCCCGAGGTGACGGGGCGAAGTCCACTCAGCTCTCCTCGACCTGCGCCAGCAGCACGGCGATCTCGTCGAGCTCGGCCTGCAGCTGCTGGGCGCGCTGCTCGGCCAGCCGCCGACTGGTGTCGAGGCCGGCCAGGATCTGGCGCCGGATCTCGACGTCGTCCAGCCGGTCCGCGAAGGCCCGGACGGCGGCCAGGCTCACGGCTGCAGGTGTGCTGCGCTTCCCGCCCTTGGCGGAGGCCTCGAGCGTCCACTGGGAACCGTCGAAGCGGACCGTGAACCCGAAGGCCGGCGCGGTGGCGGTGGCGCTGCGGGTGCGCCGCGGCGGCGGCGTGGCCGACGTGGGGGCTCCGGGGGTCGCGGGCCGGCTCGGACGCCCACGGCGGGGCGCAGGGACAGTCTCGGTCGC
>JAOPWU010000129.1 GCA_025965515.1 Mycobacterium sp. | reverse complement strand
CAGCTGAACACCGTCCGCCCCGCCGACTGGGACTCGCTGTACTTCCAGCTGCAGGAGGCCATGGGCCGGCCGCTGGACCTGGGCAGCACCCCCGCCCGGCTGAACGCCCTCACCGCGATCCTCTTCCTGGCGGTCCTCTGCGGGATCGGCTGGCTGACCCTGGCGGCTCCCCGCCGGCCGCGGGTCCCCCAGGTGGCGTTCCTGCTCGTCGTGGCCTTCCTGCTGACCAGCAAGGTGTGGTCGCCGCAGTACGTGCTGTGGCTCGTGCCGCTCTACGCGCTGGCCCGGCCCCGCTGGGGCGCCTTCCTCGCCTGGCAGGCCACCGAGGCGATCCTGCTGGTCACGCGGTTCCTCTACTTCACGCACCGCGACTACGCGACCAGCGGGGTGACGCAGGGCTGGTTCTTCGCGGCCGTGCTGCTGCGGGACCTCGTGCTGCTGGCGCTGTGCGTGCTCGTCGTCCGCGAGGTGTGGTTCCCGGAGCTCGACGCCGTCCGGCGGACACCGACCGCGGCGGGAACCGGCTACGAGGACGACCCCGCCGGCGGCGTGCTGGACGGCGCCCCGGACGTCCTGGTGCTGCGCGGCACCCCGGGGCCGGGCGCCGCTGCCGGTCCGGGTCCGGGCGGGACCGCGCCCGCGCCGTGGGAGGAACCGGCCGCGGCCGGCCCGTCCACCCCGACCCGTTGACGCCGTGACCGCCCTGCTGCCCCGGCTGCGCCCCCGCCGCCGCGTCACGGAGCCGCCGGCGCCACCGCCGGCGCGCCGGCGGCGCCGCGGGGACACCGGGGACACCGCGGCCGCCCTCGGCGTCTGGCTGGGGAGCCGACTGGGTCTGGCCCTGGTGGTGCTGCTGGCCGCGCGGCTGCTGACGGGCGCGCCCGGCTTCCTGCAGCTCTGGGACCGCTGGGACGTCGGGCTGTTCGAGAAGATCGCCCGCTACGGCTACTTCCGTACGGGGACCGACTACGCCGACTGCTGCACCGAGGCGTTCTTCCCGGGTGAGCCGCTGGTCCTGCGGACCGTGCACCTGCTGGTGCCCTCCTGGCTGGCGGCCGGCCTGCTGGTGTCGCTGGTGGCCGGCGGGATCGCCTGCGTCGCGTTGGTCCGGCTGGAGCGCCTCGAGCTGGGGCGCACCGGCTGGCTCGTCCCCCTCTGGGTGTTCTCGCCGTACGCCGTGTTCCTCGCCGCCGGGTACAGCGAGGCGCTGTTCTGCGCCTGCGCCTTCCCCGGCTGGCTCGCGGCGCGGCGCGGCCGGTGGGCGGCCGCCGGCGTCCTGGTCGGCCTGGCGGCGGCCGTGCGCATCACCGGGCTGTTCCTCGCCGTCGCGCTGGCCGTGGAGTACGCCGTGGCGCGACGCCGGGCGGGACTGCCGCTCCTGGCGCCGGCGGCGGGGTGGCTGCTCGTGCCGTTCGCTGTCGTGGCGGCGTACTTCGGGTGGCTGTGGGCGCGGACGGGCGACGTGTTCGCCTGGCAGCACGCGCAGCTGACCGGCTGGCACCGCGGTACCGCGTGGCCCTGGGACGCGCTCGCGAACACCCTGCGCGGGGTCACCGCGCCGGGTCAGGACGCGGGCTTCGCGATCAGCTGGATCGGCGACATCGCCGCCGTGACCGTCGGGGTGGTGGCCGTCGTGCTGCTGCTGCGGCTGCGCCGATGGGCCGAGGCCGTCTACGTGGGGCTCAACGTCCTGGCGCTGGGGACCTCGAGCTACTACCAGTCGATCGCGCGGGCCACGCTGCTGTGGTTCCCGCTGTGGCTGCTCTGCGCGCGGGGCGCCGCGCGGTGGCGCTGGTTCGGTCCGGCGCTGCTGTCCGTCATGGCCCCGCTGTCGGTGCTGTTCGTCGTGGTGTTCACCCACGCCCCGCGGATCTGGGTGGACTAGAGCTGCTCGCGGAGCAGCGCGATGTCCGCCGCCTGCCCGTCGGTGCCGCCCGGCGTCTCGCACACCACCGGCGCGTCCGCGGTCCGCACGACCTCGACGATCGCCTCGAGCGGGATCTGCCCGTGCCCGAGGTTGTCGTGCCGATCGCGGCGGCTGTCGAACGGGTCGCGGCTGTCGTTGCAGTGCACCAGGTCGACCCCGCCGATGAGCGAGCGCAGCCGGTCCACCAGCCCGACCAGCGCCTCCCCACCGGCGTGCGCGTGGCAGGTGTCGAGGCAGAACCCGATCCGCCCGGCCCCGCCGTCGCCGTCGAGGTGGTCGCCGAGCGCCTCCCACAGCCGGCCGACGGCGTCGAGGGTGCGCGCCATGGCGCGGTCGCCGCCCGCGGTGTTCTCGATCAGCACGGGGAGGGGCGGCGTCCACCGCTCGAAGGTCTTGCGCCAGTTGTCGAACCCGATGGCCTGGTCCTCGTCCGCGGTGACGTGGCCACCGTGGACGATCAGGCCCTTGGCGCCCAGCGCCGCGGCCGCCTCGGCGTGCTGGGCGAGCAGCTTACGGCCGGGGATCCGGATCCGGTTGTTCGTCGAGGCGACGTTGATCGGGTACGGGGCGTGCACGTAGAGGTCGACGCCGTCGGCGGCGAGCTGGTCGAGGCCCTCGGGGACGACCGGGCCCTTGTAGCTCTGCGGGTCGCCGAGGAACACCTGCACCAGGTCCGCCTTGCGGGCCGCGGCGGCGGGCCCGGCGTCCGTGCCGTCGACGTGCGCCCCGATGCGGAGGTCTGCCATGCCCCGACGCTACCGCCGCGGGCCCTGCGGCCGAACCCCCGGCGGGTGCGGCCGGAGCGGCGTCCTTGATAGCCCATCCGAGCGGTCTCTATCACCCTGACTCGCACTCAGGTGTGATGGCTGGCACTATCTCCTCGTGCCCAAGCTCTCAGGAACCCTCAGCGGCCTCACAATCGGCTCAGTGGTCTGCGGCTCCCTGTTGCTGGCGGCGCCCGCCGGTGCGGCGACCTCCCAGACGGAGACCTTCACCGCCACCCCGCTGCTGGGCCTGCTCGGCATGGTCGCCAACGGCGGCACCTTCTCCCAGCCCGCGCTGACGGCCACCGTGGGCGACACGATCGTCTTCGCCAACAGCGACGCGAGCAGCCCCGTCACCATCAGCTCGGTGTCGGGGGGCTGGCCGGCGCAGCCGATCACCGTCGCCCCCAAGGGCAGCGTGGCCGTCGTCGTGTCGTCGACCGCGGGCACGGTGACCTTCCGCGGTGCCGAGGCGGCACTGATCAACACCTGGCCGACCGCCACCCTGACCGTCAAGCCCGCACCCGCCCAGCAGACCGCCGCCGCGCCGGCGCCCGCTGCCAACCCGCCGGCCGCGGGTGGGGGCACCGCCGGCACCACGACCGGTGCGGCCGCCCCCGGCGGCTCCGCCCCGGGCTCCCCCGCGGGTGCGCCCCAGCGGCCGGCCGCCGGCGCGGCCACGGTCGGCGCCGCGAACGGCCCGCTCTACAGCGGCCCGCAGGTCCTGGCCAACCTCGGGAGCCTCAGCCTCCCGCGGTCCGCGGCGCCGGGGGAGATCCCGCTCGCGGGCGACGCGGCCGCGCCGCTGATCGCGGCGCTCGCCCCCGAAGCCCTGGCCAACCTCGCCGCGGGGGGCCCGGCCGGCGGCGCGGTCGCCCCCGACCCGCTGGTCGCACTGGGGCAGTCGTCCTCGGGCAGTGCCACGAACGCCGCGGACGCGCTGCAGCGCCGCCGGAACACGGCAGCCGCGGTGGGCGGGGTGCTGGTGCTGGGCGTCATCGGGGGGATCGCCCGGGTGCTGCTCGCCGAGCCGGGCGGCCGCGACGGTGGCCGCCGCCGGCGGCGCACCACCAGCCTCGCCGCAGCGTAGAGCCCACCTGCTAGGCTCGCAGGGTTCATCGTCCGCCCGTCTGGGCGGGTCCGATGCTCACCCTCCTGCCACGGAACGACCGTGGCCGACGAGTCCACAGGAGGTGGTGGTCGCAGCATGCGCCGCTACGAAATGATGATCATCCTCGATCCCGACCTCGAGGAGCGCACTGTCGCTCCGTCGATCGAGCAGTTCCTGAGTGTCGTCCGCAACGCGGGCGGGACGGTCGAGAAGGTCGACGTGTGGGGCCGCCGCCGGCTGGCCTACGAGATCGCGAAGAAGCCCGAGGGCATCTACGCCGTGGTCGACATGACCGCCGAGCCGGCCACCGTCGTGGAGCTCGACCGGCAGCTGAACCTCAACGAGGCCGTTCTCCGCACCAAGGTCATCCGCCCCGACATCCGCTAATCCCCGCTGGGCTCCGCCTGAGGAGCCGCTGGGGCTGCTTCCGCTGTCTCCCATCCTTGGGTCCTCGAGACCCGTCCTGGAGGAACCGCATGGCCGGCGAGACCGTCATCACCGTCGTCGGGAACCTGACGAGCGACCCCGAACTGCGCTTCACGCCGTCCGGGGCAGCCGTCGCGAGTTTCACCGTCGCCTCCACTCCGCGCACGCTCGACCGCGCGAGCAATGAGTGGAAGGACGGGGAGGCCCTGTTCCTGCGCTGTTCGGTGTGGCGGCAGGCCGCGGAGAACGTCGCCGAGTCGCTGACCAAGGGCGCCCGCGTGGTGGTCCAGGGTCGGCTGCGGCAGCGGTCCTTCGAGACGAAGGAAGGCGAGAAGCGCACCGTCATCGAGCTGGAGGTCGACGAGATCGGCCCCTCGCTCCGCTACGCCACCGCGAAGGTCAACCGGACCACCCGCGGCGGAAGTGGCGGCGGTGGCGGCGGTGGCTACGGCGGCGGCGGCGGCAATGGCGCCGGCTCCGGCGGTGGCAGCTGGGGTGGCGGAGGTGGCGGTGCCACCGACGACCCCTGGTCCACACCTCCGGCTGCGGCCGGCGGCGGCGGCTACTCGGACGAGCCCCCCTTCTAAGCCACATCCCCCCGAACTGAACAGGAGCACGACATGGCCAAGCGCGAGCCCGTGCGCAAGCCGAAGAAGAAGGTGAATCTTCTCGCCAAGGAGAAGATCGAATACATCGACTACAAGGACACCGCCCTGCTGCGCCGGTTCATCTCGGACCGCGGCAAGATCCGGGCCCGTCGCGTGACGGGCGTGTCCAGCCAGCAGCAGCGTCAGGTCGCCCGCGCCGTCAAGAACGCGCGCGAGATGGCCCTGCTCCCGTACACCTCGACCGCTCGCTAAGGAGGACGCCATGAAGCTCGTCCTCACCAGCGAGGTCACCGGTCTGGGCGGTCCCGGCGAGGTTGTCGAGGTCAAGGACGGCTACGGCCGTAACTACCTCGTCCCGCGCGGCCTCGCCGTGCAGGCCACCCGGGGCGTCGAGAAGCAGGTCGCGCAGCTGCGCAAGGCCCGCGAGGTCCGCGAGGTCCGCGACCTGGGCCAGGCGCAGGAACTCGCGAACCAGCTCGCCGGCCTGAACATCGTCATCAACGCCCGGTCGGGCAAGGATGGCCGCCTGTTCGGGTCCATCACCGCGCACGACGTCGTCGAGGCCGTCCTCGCCGCCGGTGGTCCGAAGCTGGACCGCCGTCGCGTGGAGCTGCTCGGGCCCATCAAGACCGCCGGCGGCCACACCGTCTCGGTCCGGCTGCACCCCGAGGTCGCCGCGCAGGTGCGCGTCGAGGTCATCGCGGCCTGACGCCACCCGCGCCACCCGGCACCGCCCGGAAGGCCCGGTTCCCCGACCACTTGGGTTCTAGGAGTCGTTGCAACACCTGAGTGATCAGGGGTTGCGATGCCGTACAAGGACGGTCGCAGGAGAAGGCAGGTCGAGCGCAGTGGCCGTGTCCCTCAGGGGTCACGGCCACTGTCGTTGGAGCGGCAGCGCTTCTTCGCGCTGTTGGCTACCGGGATGAGCAACCAGCGGGCGTGCATCGAGGTCGGGATCAACACCCGGACCGGCCGGGACTGGCGGCGAGGGGCGCGCAAGTTGGGCGACGGCTCGCGCGTCTACCCGCCGTCGTTGATGGTCGTGGCGGCCAGCTTCGGGATGAGTAAGGCGATCTCGCCGAGGTATCTGAGCGAGGACGAGCGCGTCGTGATCGCCGACCTGCACCGCGCCGGCCGGGGGGTGCGCGCGATCGCCCGGGAGCTGGGACGCGACCCGAGCACGGTCAGCCGCGAGCTGCGCCGCAACGCCCATCCGGCCAGCGGCGACTACCGGCCGTATGCGGCTCAGCGCCGCGCGTTCGCTCGCCGCGCCCGGCCCAAAGAACCCAAACTGGCGGTCAGCGCAGCCCTGCGTGAGACGGTCCAACACTGCCTGAGCCGGCTGAAGTGGAGTCCGGAGCAGATCAGCGCCCACCTGGCCCGGGGACACCCGAATGATCCGACCATGAACGTCAGCCACGAGACGATCTACCAGGCTCTCTACCTGCAGGGACGCGGAGAGCTCAGACGTGAGCTCACCCGCTGCCTGCGGACCGGCCGGGCGGTGCGCAGACCACGTCGCAGCGCCGTCCAGCGGCAACCCCGGTTCATCGACCCCATGCTCATGATCAGTGAGCGGCCGGCCGAGGTCGAGGACCGCGCCGTTCCCGGCCACTGGGAGGGCGACTTGATCGTCGGCCCGGGCGGCCTCTCGGCGATCGGCACCCTAGTTGAGCGCAGCAGCCGCTTCCTGCTGCTGGTGCACCTACCCGTCGACCACACCGGCGAGCGGATGCGCGACGGCCTGGTCGCCACCATGACGACACTGCCGCAGCAGCTGCGCCGGTCGCTGACCTGGGACCAGGGCTGCGAGATGGCACGCCACCGGGACTTCACCCTGGCGACCGACATGCCCGTCTACTTCTGCGACCCGGCCAGCCCCTGGCAGCGCGGCTCCAACGAGAACACCAACGGGCTGCTGCGGCAGTTCTTCCCCAAAGGCGAGGACCTGCGCCGCTTCACCGCCCACGACCTGGGCGAGGTCGCGCACCTGATGAACACTCGCCCACGCAAAACGCTGGGCTGGGAAACCCCAGCCCAGCGCTT
>JAOPWU010000104.1 GCA_025965515.1 Mycobacterium sp. | reverse complement strand
GGCGGCACGAAGACGTAGTCGCCCGGAGCGGCGCGCAGCCGCGCCTCCTCGCCGGTCGCCGGGTCGAGGAAGACGAACTCCGGGGTGCCGCTGACGACGTAGATCGCCGTCTCGGCCTCGCCGTGGTGGTGGTTGCCGGACCTGGTCGCCGGGGCGACGTGGGTCCGGCCCATCCACATCCGCTCGGCGCCGACGGTCGTGTGGCTGACCGCCGCGAACCGCTGCATGCCCGGACTCTGCGCCGTGTCCGTGGACAGCTCGGAGCCGGGGATGTGCCGCAGCGGGGGGTGGAAGGCGTCATCGGAGGACATGCGCGGATGCTCGCACCGCGCAAGCCCGCTGGGGAACCCGGCGGAACATCCAGCGGGCTCCCAGTTTCAGCGGATGATCCTCCCACCTCGCCGGTCGATGCTGTGGCGTCGGCCCGGCTTCCGGGCGTAACTCCCGGAGAGGCCTGCCGTGTCCTTGTCGCTGCCCCGCAAGAAATGGCTCGTGATCGGTGGCGTCGGCGTGCTCGTCGTGGCCGGCGGTACCGGCGCGTGGGCCGCCACGCGTTCACCGTCGGCCGCAGCCACCACCACGACGACCTCGCTGGTCGCCGCCTCGACCACCACGCTGCGGCAGTCGATCTCGACCACCGGCACCGTGGCCTACGCGACGACGTCCGACCAGTCGTTCACGGTCGGCGGCACCGTCGCCACCGTTCCGGTCGCCGTCGGCGACAAGGTCACGGCGGGCCAGGTGCTCGCCACGGTGACCTCCGCGAGCCTGCAGAGCTCCCTGGCCCAGGCCCAGTCGACGCTCGCCACCGCGCAGGCCAAGCTTGCCGCCGACACCGGCGCCAGCAGCACCCAGCTGGCTGCGGATCAGACGGCGGTCGCGGCGGCGCAGGCCCAGGCGGCGCAGGCGCAGTCCGACCTGTCGAAGGCGACGCTGACCTCGCCCGTGAACGGCACGGTGTCCGTGCTCAACCTGACGGCCGGCGAGCAGCTCAGCAGCTCGGGCAGTGGCGCCGGCGGCTCCGGCAGCGCGGGTGGCAGCTCCTCGTCCTCCGCGACCGGAGCCGGCAACGGCTCGGGCAGCCTCGGCGGCGGCAGCAGCTCGGGCTCCGGTTCGAGTTCCTCCTCGAGTTCCTCCTCGACCCAGGTCGAGGTGGTCAGCACCGGCACGTTCGTCGTGAACGCGACGGTCGACGACACGCAGATCGGGCAGCTGACGACCGGCGCCACCGCGGGGATCACGCCCAGCGGCGGCAGCGTGACCGCGGGGACCGTCACCAGCGTGGGCATGGTCGCGACGAGCACCTCCGGGGTGGCGACGTACCCGGTCGTCATCACGGTGGCCGGCTCCCCGACGAACCTCTACGCGGGCTCGACCGTCACCGTCGCGATCGTCACCAAGACGGTCCCGAACGCCCTGGTGGTCCCGGCCGGCGCCGTGACGCGCGGCGCGACCGGCTCGACGGTCACCGTCGACGACGACGGCAAGCGCACCGTCCGAACCGTCACCACCGGCATCACGTCGGGCGGTCAGGTCCAGATCACCAGCGGGCTGTCCGACGGCGAGAAGGTCGTCGTCACCACCGTCCGCGTCACCTCCCCCGCCGGCACGTCGCGGACCGGCGGCACCGGTGGCACCGGCGGCACTGGCGGCACCCGGACCGGCGGCGGGGGCGGCTTCGGCGGCGGGGGCGGCTTCGGGGGCGGCGGCTTCGCCGGGGGGAACGGCTGATGCGCCCCTCCGACGAGACGCTGACCCTCCCGGCGGACGTGCCGCTGCACGGCGAGCCCGTCATCGAGCTCTCCGACGTGCACAAGGTCTACGCGAGCGGTCACCTCGAAGTGGCGGCGCTGCGCGGCATCGACCTGCGGGTCGAGCAGGGCGCGTACCTCGCGATCATGGGCCCGTCGGGGTCCGGCAAGTCGACGCTCATGAACATCCTCGGCTGCCTGGACGTGCCCAGCAGCGGTACCTACCGGCTCGCCGGGGAGGACGTCGGCACCCTCGACGAGGACCGGCTGGCGCACCTCCGCAACCGCCGGATCGGCTTCGTGTTCCAGCAGTTCCACCTGCTCGCCGGTCTGACCGCCTGGCGCAACGTGGAGCTGCCGTTGGTCTACGCGGGCCTCGGCCGCACCGAGCGGCACCGCCGCGCGCTCGCCGCCCTCGACCGCGTCGGGCTGGCCGACCGCGCCGACCACCGGCCCGCCGAGCTGTCCGGTGGCCAGCAGCAGCGCGTGGCGGTCGCCCGCGCGCTGGTCACGGAGCCGGCGCTGCTGCTCGCCGACGAGCCGACCGGCAACCTCGACAGCCACTCGACGGCGGACGTCCTGGGCCTGCTGGGAGAGCTCAACGCCGCGGGGAGCTCCATCGTCCTCATCACGCACGAGGCGGACGTCGCAGCCGCGGCCGGCAGCAGGGTGCACATCCGGGACGGGCTGCTCGAGGGCGGCTCCCATGTCAGCGCGGCGGTGCGCGCATGAGGTTCGTGGAGACGTTCCGCTTCGCGATGCAGGCGGTCCTGTCGCACCGCATGCGCTCGCTGCTCACGACGCTCGGCATCGGCATCGGCATCGCCGCGGTGATCCTCACCGTCGGGCTGGGTCAGGGCGCGCAGCAGAAGGTGAAGAGCCAGATCAGCGCGCTCGGCACCAACCTGCTGGTCATCACCCCGGGCAGCTCCACCACCGGCGGGGTCCGCGGCGGCCTCGGGTCGGCCGCCACCCTCACGCTGTCCGACGCGGGCGCGCTCGCCGACCCGACCGCGGCCCCCGACATCTTGGCCGTCGCGCCGGCCGTGCAGAGCAGCAAGTCGCTCACCGTCGGCACGACCAACTGGACGACCAGCGTCGTCGGCACCACGCCGAACTGGCTGAACGTGCGCGGCCGGACCCTGTTGGAGGGCCGCTTCCTGACGCAGGCCGACGTCGACCAGGTCGCGCCGAACGTCGTGCTCGGGCCGACGACGGTGCAGCAGCTGTTCGGGCGCCAGGACCCGCTCGGCCAGACGGTGACCATCGGGGGCACGCAGCTCACGGTGGTGGGCGTGCTGGCGAGCAGCGGCTCGTCGGACACCACCTCGCTGGACGACACCGCGATCGTGCCGGAGACGACCGGCGCGCAGCGGCTCTTCGGCGGCAGCACCCGCACCGCGGTGCAGAGCATCTACGTGTCCGCCACGTCCTCGACGACGCTGCCGGCGGCCTACCAGGAGGCGCGCACCCTCCTGCTGAACCTGCACGCCGTCAGCACCGCGGACTTCTCGATCAGCAGCCAGGAGTCGCTGCTGTCGACGGCGACGTCCGTCGACCAGACGCTGACCGTGCTGCTGGGCGGCGTGGCCGCGCTGTCACTGCTCGTCGGCGGCATCGGCGTCATGAACATCATGTTGGTGTCCGTCAGCGAGCGGATCCGCGAGATCGGCCTGCGCAAGGCGCTCGGCGCCGCGCCGCGGCTCATCCGCCGGCAGTTCCTCGTCGAGGCCAGCGTCCTCGGCCTGGTCGGCGGGCTCGGCGGCGCAGCGCTCGGCGTGGGGGCGGGCGCCTTCCTGCCGCACGTGATCAGTGACCCGGTCCACGTGTCGCCCGCGGTCGTCGTCGGCGCGGTCGCCATCTCCCTGGCCATCGGCCTGCTGTTCGGCGTCTACCCGGCCAGCCGGGCCGCCCGCCTCACCCCCATCGAAGCCTTGCGCAGCGAATGAGCGCTCCGGCGTCCGCCCAGCCCCGCACCCCGCACAGGAGAGACCCCGTGACCCACACCCTGCAGCGTCCCCTCGCCGGCCGCCTCGTCCCCGCGGCCGCCGTCACCGCGGCGGCAGCCGCCGTGCTCACCGGCTGCAGCGGTTCCACCGCGAAGACCTCGGCGTCCCCCACCCCCAGCAGCACCGCCGCTGCCGGCGCCCGTGGGGCGCGCGGCTTCGGCGGCGGGGTCAGCGGGTCGATCGCCTCGGTCGGCAGCGGCAGCTTCACCGTGACGGCGAACTCGGCCACCGACACGGTCACGTACACCGGCAGCACCACCTTCGACAGGACCGCGGCGGGCAGCCTCGCCGACGTCACCGCGGGCTCCTGCGTCAGCGTCGTCGAGACCTCGGGCTCGGACGCCGCCACCGGCAGCGTGGACGCCGGCTCCGTCCGGATCAGCGCGCCGGTGAACGGCAGCTGCATGGCCGGCTCCGGCGGCTCGGGCGGCTTCCCCGGCGGCGGGGGGCAGCGCCCGACGGCCCGGCCGTCGGGTGCGCCCGGCGGCGGCGGCGGTTTCGGGGGCGGCGGCCAGCGCGCCGGCATGCTGGTCGGCAGCGTCGCCTCGGTGACCGGCTCCAGCTTCATCGTCACCGTGACGCCGACCGG
The DNA here is from genome assembly GCA_025965515.1 of Mycobacterium sp. Taxonomy (GTDB): domain Bacteria; phylum Actinomycetota; class Actinomycetes; order RYN-182; family RYN-182; genus RYN-182. The sequence goes on along the minus strand of JAOPWU010000104.1, from coordinate 11,388 downwards.
CTCCAGCAGCGGCACGCAGGCGACGACCACCACCAACGTCACCGTGTCGGGCAGCACCACCTACACGGTCACGAAGGCCGCGAGCGCGGCCGACCTGGCCGTCGGTGCGTGCGCCCGCGTCGTCGACGCCGCGGCGCGGCCCACCGGCTCCGGCGCCCCCACCCCGGCCGCCACGCCGACCGGGCCCATCGCCGCCCGGTCGGTGACCCTGTCCGCGCCGGTCAACGGCTCGTGCGGCACCGGCGCCCGGAACGGGGGCGGCAATGCCGGCGCGTAGCCGGCTGTACCGGTCGCCGGTCGCCCTCGGCGCGGCGGTCGTGGTCGCGGCCGCCGCGATCGGCGGCGTGGCGTACGCGGGCACGGGCGGCTCACCCGGCTACCGCACCGCGACGGTGACGGCCGGCGCGGTCACGGCCACCCTCGACCTGGTCGGCACCGCCGCCCCGGTGCACGCCGCGACGGTCGGCTTCGCGCAGTCGGGCACGGTCGCCACCGTCGGCGTGAAGGTCGGCGACCAGGTGACGGCCGGGCAGCAGCTGGCGCAGCTCGACCTGACGTCGCTGCGGCAGAAGCTCACCCAGGCGCAGGCCACGCAGGCCGCGGCGCAGCTCACCCTGCAGCAGGCGCAGGACGGGCAGCTGATCGCGGTGACCGGCGGCAGCGGCGCGCGCACCGGCTCGGCCGGCACCGGCACCACCGCCACGACCGGCGGCACGACCCCCACGACCGCCCCCACCACCACGGCGGCGGGTGGCAGCGGGCGGACCGGCAGCGCGGGCGGCACAGGGGCCACCTCCCCCGCCGTCGACACCACCGCCCTGCGCGCGGCCCAGCAGGGCGTGCTGGGCGCGCAGAAGGCGGTCGACGCGGGCCTCGCAACGGCCAGGACCGACCTGGCGGCCGCCACTGCCGCCTGCGCCGCCGCGGCGAACCCGCCCACCCCGACGCCCACCCCCAGCGCGTCACCGACCGACGGCGCCCCGGCGACCCCGGCGTCCCCCACCTCGCCAGCGCCCGCGCAGCAGTGCCTGTCCGCCGAGACGACGCTGCTGGCGGTGCAGACCGGCCTGGGCGCGAAGCAGACCGCCCTGTCGGCCGCGCTGGCGACCCTGTCGCAGGAACTCGACACGGCATCCGCGGCCGTGACGGCGGCTGCCGCCGCCGCGACACACACCACGTCCACCACGACTCCCCCCACCACCGCCACGGGCGCAGCCACGACCAGCGCCGCCCGCAGCACCACGTCGGCGGTCGGCTCGGGCACCGGTACGACATCCGGCACCGTCGGTGCCGCCCAGCTGGCGGCGTACCAGGCGGCGCTCGACGCCGACACGGCCGCCACAGCTGTGGCGCAGCAGAACCTCGCGCAGGGCACGGCGGTGAGCCCGCTGTCCGGCACCGTCGTCTCGGTCGGCCTCAAGCCGGGTGCGAGCGTCACCGCCGCGTCGGCCACCGCGGTCATCGGCATCTCCGCGCCGGACGGCTACCAGCTGACGACGACGGTGCCGACCGCGTCGATCCAGCGGATCGCGATCGGCGAGCCGGCGTCGGTCGTGCCGGACGGTGGTGCGACACCCCTGTCGGCAACGGTGACCTCGATCGCGGCGAACCCGGGGACCAGCGGCTACCAGGTACTGCTGGGCGTCACCGGGCCGTCGACCGGGCTGCACCAGGGCTCGTCCGCCGCGGTGCACCTGACCACCGGCAGCCAGAGCGACGTGATGCTGGTGCCGACCTCGGCGGTCCACACCCTCGGCACCCGGCACGTCGTCGAGGTGCTCACCGGCGGCGCGGTGAAGAACACCGTCGTCACCCTCGGGACGATGGGGCCCGCGCAGACGCAGGTGCTCTCCGGCCTGACGGTCGGCGAGAAGGTCGTCCTGGCCGACCTGTCGTCGACGGCGACGAGCGACAGCTCGACCTCGACCACCACCGGCGGGCGGTCCGGCCTGACGGGCGGCGGGTTCGGCGGCGCGGGCGGCTTCGGCGGTACCGGCGGCTTCGGCGGCGGCACCCGCGGCGGTGCCGGGGCAGCCGGCCGCGCGGGCGGCTGACGGGCCGTCGGCCACCCCCCTGCGCTACCGTCGCGCCGATCCGCCACCCACCCCGAGGAGCCCGCCGCATGCCCAGCCCCGGACCCCTCGCCGGCGTGCGGGTCGTCGAGCTCGCGGGCATCGGCCCGGGCCCGTTCGCCGCGATGCTCCTGGCCGACCTGGGCGCCGAGGTCGTCCGCGTCGACCGCGCCGATGCGGTCCACCCCCACGCCCCGGGCCCGCACCCCGACGTGGCGCTGCGCGGCCGGCGATCCATCGGCGTCGACCTCAAGCACCCGGACGGCCGCGCGATCGTCCTCGACCTGGTCCGCGACGCCGACCTGCTGATCGAGGGCTTCCGGCCGGGCGTCACCGAGCGGCTCGGCCTCGGGCCCGCCGACTGCGCCACGGTGAACCCGCGCCTCGTCTACGGCCGGATGACCGGCTGGGGCCAGGACGGCCCGCTGGCGCAGACCGCCGGCCACGACCTCACGTACCTCGCCGTCACGGGCGCCCTCTGGGGCAGCCGCCGCGCGGGCGGCAAGCCGACCCCGCCCATCAACCTGCTCGGCGACCTGGGCGGCGGCTCCACGTACCTCGTCGTGGGGCTGCTGGCCGCGCTGCTCGAGGCGGCGCGGACCGGCCACGGGCAGGTGGTCGACGCCGCGATCGTCGACGGGGTGGCCTCCATGACGACGTTCATCCAGGGGCTCCGGCAGCAGGGCGTCTGGGACGGTCCGCCGGGCGGCAACATGCTCGACTCGGGCGCCCCCTGGTACGACACGTACGCCTGCGCGGACGGCGAGTACATCGCGGTCGGCGCGCTGGAGCCGCAGTTCTACGCCGCGCTGCTGGACGGGCTGCGCCGGGCGGGGATCGCCGAGGTGGAGCTCACCGAGCTCGACCCGGCCGTCCGCATGGAGCCGGACAGCTGGGCGGCCGCCAAGGCCCGCTTCACCGCCATCTTCGCGCGGCGCACCCGCGACGACTGGGCCGGGCACTTCGCCGGCACGGATGCCTGCGTCGCCCCGGTGCTCAGCTGGGACGAGGCGCGGCGCGCGCCGCACCTGGCCGAGCGGGGAACCTTCGTCGAGCACGACGGCGTGGTGCAGCCCGCCCCCGCCCCGCGGTTCGCCCGGACACCCGGAGCGCTGACGCTGCCCCCGCCGCACCCGGGCGAGCACACCGACGCCATCGTCGCGGCACTCGGCCGCAGCCCGGACGAGCTGGCCCGGCTGCGCGGCGTCGGCGCGGTGGCCTGAGCTACCCGGGCAGCCCGGGGTACGTCACGCCGGTCAGCTGCTCGGAGACGTCCCACAGCCGCTTCGCCACCGCGTCGTCCAGCGCCGCGGGCGACCGGCCCACCAGCACCGGCGCGCCGCGCCAGCCGCCGAAACTGCCCGGCCCGAAGTAGTCGCCCGGGTTCACGTCGGCCATCGTCGCGGCCCGCAGGGTGGGCAGGGCGCCCGCCGCGTCGCTCTGCCCGAGCGCGCGGTCGACCAGCCACCCCGCGGCCCGCAGCGGGCCCCGCCGCCCGGTGAAGCCGGATGTCAGGTTCGTCGCCGCGTACCCCGGGTGGGCGGCCGCGACCACGGGCCCGCCGCCCGCCAGCTCCACGCGGCGCGCCAGCTCGCGGACGAAGAGCAGGTTCGCCAGCTTGCTCTGCCCGTAGGCGCGGCTGCGGGAGTAGCTCTGCTCGCCCATCAGGTCGTCGAAGTTCATCCGCCCCATGCGGTGCGCGTTGCTGGACACCACCACCACGCGGGCGGCCTCGGCGGCGACCAGCTGCTCCCACAGCAGCCCGGTCAGCGCGAAGTGCCCCAGGTGGTTGGTGCCGAGCTGCATCTCGAAACCGTCGGCGGTGAGCCGCCGCGGGACCGCCATGACGCCCGCGTTGTCCACGAGGATGTCGACCGGGTCGGTCACCGTGGCCGCGAAGTCGCGGACGCTGGCGAGACTCGCCAGGTCCACGAGCGCCAGCTGGGCCGCGCCGCGCTGCTCCACCTGCGCCAGCGCGGCCCTGCCCCGCTGCTCGTCGCGGCAGGCCAGCGTCACCTGCGCGCCGTGCGCCGCGAGCTGGAGCGCGGTCTGCAGCCCGAGCCCCGAGTTCGCCCCGGTGACGACCGCGCGCCGCCCCGTCAGCGGCGGGATGTGGTCGGCGGTCCAGGACATGGCGGAGCCTTCCGGAGAGCGTCGGACCAGCGGTCCGGGATCGATCACCGACTCTACCGGCGTGCTCCCAGCTGCGCCGTGCCAAGCTCCCGTGGCATGACAGCGCTGTCGATCGGCATCGATGCCGGCACCGGGCCCCTGGTACTGCTCCTGCACGGCTTCCCGGAGCTGCCGTCCTCGTGGCGGCTGCAGGTGGACCCGCTGGTCGCGCAGGGCTACCGCGTGGTCGCGCCGTACCTGCGGGGCTACGGCCCCTCCCCCGCCGTGGCCGGGGACCAGCTGCTGGCCACGACCATCGCCGACGACATCGCCGACACCATCGAGGCATGCGGCGAGGAGCAGGCGGTCGTCGTCGGTCACGACTGGGGGGCGGTCGCCACCTGGATGGTCGCGCAGCTGCGCCCGGAGCGGGTGCGGGCCATGGCCGCGCTGTCGGTGCCGTACCCGAACCGGTCGTCCCGGCCGCCGACACAGGTCTTCCAGCACCTCTTCGGCGACAGCTTCTTCTACATCAACTACTTCCAGGAGCCGGGGACGGCCGAGTCCGAGCTGGAGCCGCAGCTGGAGCGGTTCCTCGTCGGCATCTACGCCGCCGCATCGGCCTCCCCACCGCCCGGGGCGCTGCGGCAGCTGCCGGCGAGCGCGGGCTTCCTGGAGCAGCTGCCGGAGCCGGGCGCCCTCCCCGTGTTCCTGGACCCGGCGCTCCTCGACGAGGCCGTCCAGACCTTCGGCCGCACGGGGCTCGCCGGCCCGCTCGCCTACTACCGCGGCCTCGACCCGACGTGGGAGCAGGTGCCCGCGTTCGGGGCCACGGACGTGACCTGCCCGGCGATGTTCCTGGCCGGGGAGCGGGACTCCGTCCTCGCCTTCACGCCGCTCGACGCGATGCGGGAGCGGGTGACCGACCTGCGGCGGCTCACGCTGCTGCCCGAGGCCGGGCACTGGGTCCAGGCCGAGGCGCCCGAGGCGGTCACCGCCGAGCTGCTGGGATTCCTCGCGACCGTCTGACGGCGGCTGGGTTCGGCGGGGCGGGCGTGGGAACGGGAGATCACATGCGCACGCGACTCAGCACCCGGGCGGACGACGCGATCGAGCAGCTGGCCGACACGCCCGCGGTCCGCACCGCCACCGAGCAGGCGGCCTCCGTGGTCAGCAAGGTGATCAAGCCAGGGGCGGTCAAGGACGCGCTCTCGGGCACGCCCGTCGGTCATCCCGTGCACCCGGTGCTGGTCCAGGCGACCATCGGGATGCTGCTGAGCGCGAACGTGCTCGATCTCGTCGGGGAACGGCGCGCCGCCCGCCGGCTGCTCGGGCTGGGCGTGCTGTCCGCGGCCCCGAGCGTCGCCGCCGGGTGGTCGGACTGGTCCGACACGATGGGCAAGGAGGCGCGCGTCGGCGTGATCCACGCGGTGACCAACGCCACCGGCGTCTCGCTCTGCGCCGCCTCCTACGTGCGCCGGCTGCGCGGCAGGCGCGGCGGCCCCGCGCTCGCCGCGCTCGGCAGCACGATGCTGGGGCTCGGCGGCTGGCTCGGCGGCCACCTGTCGTACGCGTACGGCGTCGGCGTGGACACCACGGCCTTCCAGGCGGGTCCCTCCGACTGGACCGACGTCGGCCCTGCGACGCTCACCGAGGGCACGCCCCTGCAGGTCGACGCCGACGGCGTGCCGGTGCTCCTGATCAAGCAGCGCGGCCGCGTCTACGCCCTGGCGGACCGCTGCACGCACCGCGGCGGCCCGCTGAGCGAGGGCACCTTCAGCGAGGGTTGCGTCGAGTGCCCCTGGCACGGCAGCACCTTCGACCTCGCATCGGGCGATGTGGTTCGCGGCCCGGCGACCCGCCCGCAGCCCCGGTTCGCGGTGCGCGAGCGCGACGGGCGGTTCGAGGTGCGCCGGGACGAGACCCGCGCACTGCGGACCAACCCGGTGGGGGCCGGCTGAGGCTGCGGCCATGACACGCCCCCGTGCCGCCCTCACCCGGCTGCTGCCCGCGCTGGTGGTCGGCGCGCTGGCCGTCGCAGCCTGCGACAACCAGACGCAGCAGCCGATCGTCCAGCTGTCCCGGCAGCAGACCGCGGCGTTCCTCACCGCGCTGCACCGGCAGGCACCCGAGCTGAAGGGGCTGGGTGACCGCCGCGCCGTCCGCTACGGCGTCGGCATGTGCAACGCGCTGGAGAGCGGGGACCCGGCGGCCGAGGAGGCCAAGGTGGTCGCGGGCTCCGGGCTCAGCGCCGCCGACCGTTCCGCCCTGCTGGCGGCCGCGACGGCCCAGCTCTGCCCGGAGGACGCGGCCAAGGCGTCGCAGCTGCCCGCGGGCTGAGGTGGCGGTTCGCCGGACCCCGCCGTCGCGGAGGCAGGCCAGGCCCTGGGCGACGCCCGCAGTCACCCGCCGGCGGCCACCGTGCGGAGCGCCCCGGCGACCCGCGGCACGAGCACGGACCCCACCGTCGCCGACGCCGCGCAGCCGCCCACCACCAGCCAGGCCGCCGGGTCCAGCGGCGTGCACCCGAAGAAGTGACTCAGGCCCGGCGTCTGCACGACGGCCACGAGGACGGCGCCGCTCAGCCCGACGGTGAGCCACACCAGGGGGCTGCGGCCGCCCAGCAGCAGGGTCTGCCCGAGCTGCGTGCCGACCAGGGCCACCAGCCCCATCGTGCTGGCGCGGCGCGGGAGCGGCGTGCCGCGGCCCAGCAGCCACGCGGCGCCCGCACCCGCGGCGGTGGCCGAGCCGCGGACGGTGATCGAACGGACGAGGGCCGCGCCCAGCTGCGGGCGCGGCACCAGGGCCAGGTCGGCACCCGCCTCCGCGGCGCGCTGCTTCGGGTCGTTCACCTGGCCCGGCGCGGCCGACGGCCGCCGCGGGTGCGCCAGCGCGACGGCCATGGCGGGGAACATGTCCGTGAGCAGGTTGACCAGCAGGAACTGCCGCGTGCCCACCGGGGCGCGCCCGGACAGCGCGGTCCCCAGCACGGTGAAGGCGACTTCCCCGGCGTTGCCGCCGACGAGCACCGCGACCGCGTCCCGGACGCGCTCCCACATCATCCGGCCCTCGACCAGCGCGTCGAGCAGGAGCGTCAGGTCGGTCGCCACCAGGACGACGTCGGCGGCGCCGCGCGCGGCGGCGGAGCCCCGTGCCGCCAGCCCGATCCCGACGTCCGCCAGGCGGATCGCGGCGGCGTCGTTGCTGCCGTCGCCCGTCATGGCCACCACGCGGCCGCCCTGCTGCAGCGCCGCGACGATGCGGACCTTCTGCTCGGGCGTCACCCGGGCGAAGACGGCGCTGCGGCCGACGAGCTCCCGCCGCGCCTGGTCGTCGACCGCGTCGAGCTGCTCGCCCGTCACGACCGTCCCGTGGAGGATGCCGAGCTGCGCCGCGATGGCCTGCGCGGTCACCGGGTGGTCGCCCGTGATCATGCAGACGCGCAACCCGTTCGCCAGCAGCTCCTCCACCACGGGGAGCGTGGCCTCGCGGGGCGTGTCGGCGAGGCCGATGAACCCCATGAGGGTCAGCTGGTCGACGGCCCGCTCCACGTCGTCGGGGGCGGCCCCGAGCTCCCGCCGCGCGACGACGAGGACCCGGAGCCCCTGCGCCGCCAGGCGGTGCACGACCGCCTGCGCCCGGTCGCGGTCCGCGCCCGTGAGGGGCCGGGCCGTCGCCTGTGGAGCGGCGGTGTCGAGGACCCGCGCGCACCGCGGGAGGACGACCTCGGGCGCGCCCTTCACCACCAGCCGCAGGTGGCGGCGGCTGTGCCCGAGCGTGGCCGCGTACCCGCGGTTGCTCTCGAACGGGACCTCGTCCAGCGGGTCCCAGACGTGGTTCGCCTGCCGGCCGAGGTGCGTATCGGCCGCCTCGAGCACCGCCCGGTCGGTCGCGTGCACGGCGGGCCCCTCCTCCGGCCGGGGGCAGGCGCGCGCGGCGGCCCGCAGCAGCCGGCGGGCGTCCGGGGAGTCGTCGGCGGCGTCGACGTCCCATCCCCGGGCGAGGTCCGCGAGCTGCACCAGGCTCAGCCGGCCCTCGGTCAGCGTCCCGGTCTTGTCGAAGCAGATGGTGTCGACCCGGCCGAGGGCCTCCACGGTCCGGCTCGACCGCACCAGGACCCCCTGCCGCGACAGCCGGCGGGCGGCCGCCAGCTGCGCGACGGTCGCCACCAGCGGGAGCCCCTCCGGCACCGCGGCCACCGCCACCGCCACCCCGTCGGCCACGGCGGCCCGCAGCGCCTGCGCCCGCAGGAAACCCAGGGCGCTCACCGCCACCCCGCCCCCGAGCGTCAGGGGAAGTGCCTTGTCCGTCAGCGCCCGCAGCTGCGCCTGCACGCCGGTCGGGCCGCTGCTGGTCCGGACGGCCGCCACCGCGCGACCGGCCTGGGTGTCGCCGCCCACGGCCACCACGAGGGCGCGGCCGCGGCCCGCGACGACGGTGCTCCCCTCGTAGACCATGCAGGCCCGTTCGCCGAGGGGGGCGCCCGGCGTGGCCGCGAGCTGCTTGTCGACGGTGACGGACTCCCCGGTCAGCCCGGACTCGTCCAGCTCCAGGTCGTCGACCTCCAGGAGCCGCGCGTCGGCCGGCACGACGTCGCCCGCGGCGAGGGCGATCACGTCCCCCGCGCGCAGTGCCTCCGCCGTCACCTCGGTGACCGGCCCGACCCCGTCCGGCCCGCCGCCGACCCGGCGGCTCGTCCGACCGGACAGGCGGCGCGCCGGCACCCGCTCCCCCAGCAGCAGGGCGCGCAGCGCGCGGTCGGCCCGCTGCCGCTGCACCGCCGAGACCAGGGCGTTCACGCCCATGACCGAGCCGACCAGCACCGCGTCCGTCGGCGAACCGAGGATGGCCGACGCGGCCGCGCCGACCGTCAGGACGGGGGTCAGCGGGTCGGCGAGCTCCTGCCGGACGCTGCGGCCGAGCCGGACCGCGGCGACCACCGGCCCCACGACGAACTGCCCGCTGGGCAGTCGGTGGGACCCGGCCAGGACGAGGCCGGGCAGGCCGTGCGGGGCGGCCGGCTGCCCGTCGAGCGCGTGGGGCGGCGCCGGGAGCCGGGCGACGACGTCCTCCGCGTCGAGCGCATGCCACGGGAGCTCCGCCGGGGGGCCGGCGCCCGACGGCCGGCCCGCCGCCCACCCGACGCGGGCGCCGGTCAGCAGGCCCAGCAGCGAGGCACCCGTGACCGGGCCGACGGCCCGGTGCCAGGCGCCCCGCCGGGCCCCGGCGACCAGCAGCAGCGCCCCCAGCACACTGGCGGACAGCGCCAGCGTGGTGCCGCGCTCGCTGGCGGCCCGCGCCGGCGCGGTGGCCGCCAGCACGGCGGCCGCGACCGCGAGGTCGTCGCAGACGACGTCAGCGGTCCAGGGGACGTGCGTGCGACCCCCGGCGGTCTCCGCCGCCACCCCGACGCCGAGGTCGGACTCCGCGAGCGCCCGGTAACACCCGGCGCTGACGACGGCCACGACGTGGCCCGCCGCCTGCAGCCGCCGGACCGCCGCGGGCACGGACTCCCGGTCGGGCAGCACCTCGTCGACCCGGCTGCGCAGCTCGCTCGCGCCTGGCTCCCGGGCCAGCACGACCCGCAGTCCCGCACTCCGGGCCGCGGCCAGCACCGCCCCGGCGCCGGGCCGCAGTTCCGTGCCGACGAGCGCCCGCCCGACAGGCCGCCCCCGGCTTGTCAGGTCCCGCCAGACCCGCCGGCCGGGCCCGCCGCGCCGCGCCGGCAGCAGGGCGAGGTCGTCGCCCGCGCGGGCGGGGAAGCCGCCCAGCAGCCGCTGCGCCGCGGTCCACACCCGGGCGGTCGTCCAGTCCTCGTCGCTGCACTCGGCGCCGACCACGAGCGGCGGCCCGCCGCGCAGCACGGTCGCGTCCACCACCACGGCGGTGACGCGATCGAGCCGCCGCCACACGCTGCTGTCCAGCGTCAGCGCACCCCGCCGCGACAGCGACGCGGAGAGCACCCCCGCGAACGCCTCGCGGCTGCTCCGGGCCGCGCGCGGCACCCCGACCAGCACCGCGTCCGCCACCTCGGACATGCCCTGGCGGCCCGCCACGCTGGTGGCCGCGGCCAGCAGCGAGCCCGTGGCGGCCTGGTCGGCGAACCGCTCGATGGGGCCCTGCGGCAGCGGCCGGGGGCGCTCCCGCCGATGGATCGGGTCCGGCACGGAGACGCCGCCGGGGCCGTGCAGCCGTCGCTCCCAGCCCTGCCACGCGCGCAGTCCCGCCTGGCGCTCGAGGAGCAGGACGAACCGCTGCCCCGCGTCCACCAGCAGACCGGCGCCGCTCTTGCCGGCGGCCTGGGCAGCCGCGTTCCCGACCGTGATGACGAGATCCGCCCGGGACATCCCCAGGTGGCGCTCGACCGCCCGGCGCAGCCGGGGCTGGGCGTCGACCAGCGCGACCGCGGCCTGCAGCGGCCGGGTCACGTCGGGCAGGGGGACGGCGCGGAGCGCCACCGCGGCCGCGAACCCGGCGAGGTCGGCGGTCAGCGCCAGGGCCGACGCCAGCAGCGGCTCCCGGTCCCCGGGCAGGTCCTCCTGCCGGCTCCAGGGCACGTCGGCGGTCTCGGCCCGCTCCTCGGCGAGCCGCACGAGGGCGACGACGTCCGCAGCGGTCCGCGTGCGGGTGTCCAACCCGACGACGACGCGGCCGGTGACGGCGTTGATCTGCCACCAGGTGATCCCGGGCTCCCGTGCGAAGGCGTCCTCCAGCAGGCGCGCCAGCCGGGCCCCGGCCGGGCCGGCGAGCCCCCGGACCTCGACGTGCACGCGGTCGTCCTGGACCGCGACCCGCCGCTGGTGGCGGTGCGGTCGGGGGTCCAGCACGCTGCGGAGCTCGGCCGCCAGCGGCAGGGAGCGCGTCAGCCCGGCGGCGCGCCGGCCGGCCCCCCAGCCGACGCGCCAGGCCGACGAGGAGGCGGCCCCGAGGAGCCCCGTGCCGATCACGGCGGGTCGGCCGGACCGGCGGTCCCCGCCGCCTGCGGGGCCGCGCGCACTGTCGCCGCGCTGTTCAGCGCGCGTTCACCCGCCGCTGGCACCGCGGCCGCGTGGTCCCCGTACGGTCGCCGCTGTCCACTCCCGCCGTTACGACCTGGGGAGGCCTCATGGCCGAGATCCTTCTGGCCCTCGCCGCCGACGCCCTGGGGGCCGCGCTGGTCGCGCTGGTTCTCGCGGCGGCCCGCAGCCTCGTCCGCTCGCTGAGC
>JAOPWU010000229.1 GCA_025965515.1 Mycobacterium sp. | reverse complement strand
CCCCCGGGCCCGTAGATGCTGTTCAGCCAGATCCCCAGCAGCACGTCGGTCACCGCGTCCTCGGTGATCGAGCACGCCTCGCCGGTGAACGTCGCGACCAGGACCCGCTCGTTCATGAGGTTCAGCGCGGTGGCGAGGTCGTGCGCGGGGACCCCGTCGGGGGCGGCGCCGCGGGCACGCTCGGCCTCGATGACGTCGGCGACCAGCCCGATCCAGGTGCCCATCGTCTGGGTCCACAGCTGGCGCACCGCAGGGGTGCTCAGGTGTGCCTGAACGGCGGCGGTGGCGACGCTGCGGTGGCCGGCGAAGACCTCCACGACGCCCTGGATCACGCGGCGCCAGGAGCCCGCCGGATCGCCCTCGAAGGCGGCGGGCAGGTCCGCGCTGCGGGCGTTCACCTCGTCGATGACCCGGTCGAGCAGCGTCAGCAGCACCGCCTCCTTGGAGGCGAAGTAGAAGTAGAACGTCGGCCGCGAGAGGCCTGCCCCGCGGGCCAGGTCGTCGACGGAGAAGCCGTCGAGGCCGCGCTCCGCCAGCAGCCGCTCCGCCGTCTCCAGGATGGCGCGGTGCCGCTCCTCGCCGGAGGGACGCGGGGCGCGGCGGCTCCGGTGGTGCCGCGTCGCGGCCGCCGCGGGTGCCTCCGTCATGCGCCCACCGTACCCCGCCCGCCGCAGTTCTCGACAGGGTGTTGACTCACTCGACAGCGTGTCGATAACCTGCGCCTGACCGTTCGACGAGAGGCATCGAGGCATGACCACCCTGGCCACCGAGCACGTGGACGTCCTCATCGTGGGCGCCGGCCTGTCCGGCGTGGGCGCCGCCTGCCACCTCCAGCGGGACCGTCCGGGGACGTCGTTCGCGATCCTCGAGGCCAGGGAGTCGCTCGGCGGCACCTGGGACCTCTTCCGCTATCCGGGCATCCGGTCGGACTCCGACATGTACACGCTGGGCTACGCCTTCAAGCCGTGGACGGACCGGAACTCGATCGCCGACGGGGCGGCGATCCTGGCGTACGTCCGCGAGACGGCCCGGGAGTACGGCGTCGACACCGCCATCCGCTACCGGCACCGCGTCCTGTCCGCCGCCTGGTCGTCGGAGCACGCCCGATGGACGGTGACCGCGCAGCGCGAGGACACCGGCGAGACCGTGACACTCACCTGCTCCTGGCTGCAGGTCTGCTCGGGCTACTATCGCTACGACGAGGGGTTCCGCCCGACGTTCCCCGGCGAGGACGACTTCGCCGGCCGCATCGTGCACCCGCAGCACTGGCCCGAGGACCTCGACTACGCCGGCAAGCGCATCGTCGTGATCGGCAGCGGGGCCACGGCCGTGACGCTGGTCCCCTCGATGGCCGCCGAGGCCGCGCACGTGACCATGCTGCAGCGGTCGCCGACCTACATCGCTGCGGTCCCGCAGGCCGACCCGATCGCCGCGCGGCTGCGCAAGCACCTGTCGGAGGACCGCGCCTACCGCGTCATCCGCTGGAAGAACGTGCTGTTCACCCAGGGGGTCTTCCAGCTCAGCCGGAAGAAGCCCGAACTGATGAAGGCGATCCTGCGCAAGCGGGCCGCGGCGGCGCTGCCCAAGACCTTCGACGTCGACACGCACCTGGCGCCCAGCTACAACCCGTGGGACCAGCGGCTCTGCGCCGTCCCCGACGGCGACCTGTTCCGCGCCATCCGCCACGGCAAGGCCGACATCGTCACCGACAAGATCGAGCGCTTCGACGCCACGGGTGTCCAGCTCGCGTCGGGCAGGCACCTCGACGCCGACGTCATCGTCACCGCGACGGGGCTCAACCTGCTCGCGGTCGGCGGCATGACGCTCGCCGTCGACGGCCGGGAGATCGACCTCGCCACGCGGCTCGCCTACAAGGGCATGATGCTGTCCGGCGTCCCGAACTTCTCCTGGACGATCGGCTACACGAACGCGTCCTGGACGCTGAAGGCCGACCTCGTCGCCCGGTACGTGTGCCGGCTGCTCGGTCACATGGAGCAGCACGGCTACGCGTCCGTGGTCCCGGAAGCGCCGGTCCTGGACGGCGACGACGAGCTCGTGCCGCTGATCGACCTGCAGGCCGGGTACGTGCTGCGGTCCGCCGCCCTGCTGCCCAAGCAGGGGCCGGAGGCGCCGTGGCGGCTGCACCAGAACTACGTGCGCGACATCCGGCTCCTGGGGCGCGGCCCCGTCACCGACGGCGTCCGATTCGGCCACGCCGGCGACCGGGCGCCGGACGAGGCCGCGGCGGCGGGCCTGCAACCCGTCTGACGCCTGCCCGGGACCGCCTCACGGGGTCCTCGTGAACGCCACGGTGCGGGGCCGCCCGGCGGCCTGCGCCGCGCCGGAGCCGTCGAGCCAGGCCTTCGGCGTACCGAGCCCGGTCGGGCCGTCCCAGCCGGGGCCCGCGGTGCAGAGCGACGCCGGGGAGCAGGTGCCGTTGGCGCCCGCCGTGACGTCGTTCAGCGATCCCGGGTGGGCGTAGGAGTAGGCGGCGGGGTTGCCGGCGGTCGCGGGCGAGCCGGCCTGGACGTAGAGCGCGGCGATCAGGGGGCTCGCGGCGCTGGTGCCGCCGAACACCTGCCAGCCGCTCTGCCCGCCGGCCGGGGTGCTGTCGTAGACCGCGACGCCGGTCCGCGGGTCCGCCACCGCGGCGACGTCGGCGACGCCGCGCGTGCTGCACGGGATGCCGCTCTGCCAGGCGGGCTTCGGCTCGTAGGCGGAGCAGCCGCTCCCCGCGCCGGACCAGGCCGTCTCGCTGAACCCCCGCGCGCTGCCGTCCCGCGTCAGCGTCGTGCCGCCGACAGCGGTGACGCCGGGGCTGGCCGCGGGGTACTGCACTCCGTAGCCGTTGTCCCCGGAGGCCGCCGTGAGGACGACGCCCGGGTGGTTGTAGTAGCTCGTGTCGTACCCGGTGTCGGCGGTCGTCTCGGCCGTGCCGTAGCTGTTGGAGACGGCGGCGGCGCCGAGCCGCACGGCGGTGTTCACCGCAGCGCCGAGGTTCGGGATCGACCCGCTGTTCGCCTCGACCAGCAGGATCCGGCAGTTCGGGCAGGCGGCCGACACCATCTGCAGGTCCAGGGCGATCTCCTGGCCCCACGCGGCGTTCGCCGGCGGCAGCGCGGCGGTCCCCGTCTGCCCCACCTTCGTCAGGCAGCCGTCGGCGCTGGTGCAGGACGGCAGGCCGAACTGCGCCCGGTAGGTGGCGAGGTCGCTCTCGGCGCTCGGCAGGTCGTAGGCGTCGACGACCGCCACGGTGGGGCCGGGCGCGTTGCCGGCGGCAGGCATGCCGTAGGCCGCCTGCAGGTCCGCCGGTCCGTACCCGGCGGGCGCCTGCCCCGCGGTGAGAACGTGCGGGACCGCGTCGTCGCTGACCAGCACGTGGCACGCCGCAATGCCCCGCGCGGCCGCCGGGCAGGCGCGGTGGTGGTGGTGGTGCTGGGGGGCCCCACCGCGGGCGGAGGCAGCCAGGGCGGGCGCGGCCCCGGCAACCAGCAGCAGGCCGCCCGCCAGGGCGGCGAGCGCACGGCGGACGGGGCGGACGGGGGTGCGGGGCACGGAACCTCCGGGGTCGGGACGGTACGTCCGGGCCAGGATGACCGGAGTCGCCTGAGACGCGGCCCCTGCCCGGCTCGTGACACCGGTCCGGGTCGTCCCTTTCCTGGCGTGCCGCGTTCCCCGTCGACCCGCGTCAGCCGCGTGTTTGACTGGCCGACATGGCCTCGTCGTCCCTGATCATGTCCCGTCGCGACCTGGACTTCCTGCTCTACGAATGGCTCGACATCCCCTCCCTGACGACCCGCAAGCGGTTCGCCGAGCACTCCCGGGAGACCTTCGACGCGGCCCTCGACCTCGGCCGGGACATCGCCACCGAGCACTTCGCGCCGCACAACAAGAAGGCCGACGCGAACGAGCCGTACGTCGGGCCCGACGGCAAGGTCGTCCTCATCCCCGAGGTGCGGCAGGCCCTCACGGTCTTCGCCGAGGCCGGGCTGATGGCCGGCCAGCTGGACGAGTCGCTCGGCGGGATGCAGCTCCCCAACGTCGTCGCGAAGGCCGTGGCCCTGTGGTTCCAGGCCGCCAACGTCGGCACGGCCGCCTACCCGTTCCTCACGACGGCCAACGCGAACCTGCTGGTCGCGCACGGCAGCACGGAGCAGGTCGACACCTTCGTCCGGCCGATGCTCGAGGGCCGCTGGTTCGGCACGATGTGCCTCTCGGAGCCGCAGGCGGGCTCGTCGCTCGCGGACATCACGACCCGTGCCGAGCCGCAGGACGACGGCACCTACCGGCTCACCGGCACCAAGATGTGGATCTCCGGCGGCGACCACGAGCTGTCCGAGAACATCGTCCATCTGGTGCTCGCCAAGATCCCGGGCGGCCCGGCGGGCGTGAAGGGCATCTCGCTGTTCATCGTCCCGAAGTACCTGGTCACCGCCGACGGTGGCCTGGGCGAGCGGAACGACGTCGCGCTCGTCGGGCTGAACCACAAGCTGGGGTACCGCGGCACCACCAACACGCTCCTGAACTTCGGCGAGGGCGTGCACACGCCGGGCGGCCGGGCGGGGGCCGTCGGGCAGCTGCTGGGCGAGCCGCACCGCGGCCTCGCCTACATGTTCCACATGATGAACGAGGCCCGGGTCGGCGTCGGGCTCGGCGCCACCGCCCTCGGCTACACCGGCTACCTGCACGCGCTGGACTACGCCAGGACCCGCACGCAGGGCCGCCGCCCCGGCGACAAGGACCCGTCGACCCCGCCGCTGCCGATCATCGAGCACTCGGACGTCCGCCGGATGCTGCTGGCGCAGAAGGCGTACGTCGAGGGCGGCCTGGCGCTCGGCCTGTACTGCTCGCTCCTCGTCGACGAGCAGGACACCGCGCCGGAGGAGGCCGACCGCGAGCGCGCCGCCCTGCTCCTGGACGTGCTGACGCCCGTCGCGAAGAGCTGGCCGTCGCAGTGGTGCCTGGAGGCGAACTCCCTCGCCATCCAGGTGCACGGGGGCTACGGCTACACCCGCGACTACAACGTCGAGCAGTTCTACCGGGACAACCGGCTGAACCCCATCCACGAGGGCACCCACGGCGTCCACGGCCTCGACCTGCTGGGCCGCAAGGTGATCATGCGGGGCGGCGCCGGGCTGCGGCTGCTTCTGGAGACCGTCGGCGCGACGCTCGTGCGGGCGACGGAGGCGGGGGGCGAGGCGGCCGAACTCGCCGCCCGGCTGCGCCCCGTCGTCGACCGGATCGGCGCCACCACCGCGGCGCTGTGGGGTACCGGAGACCCGGACGTGGCGCTGGCGAACGCCACCGTCTACCTGGAGGCCGTCGGGCACGCGGTCGTGGCGTGGATGTGGCTGGAGCAGCTGCTGGCCGCCGGGGGGAAGACCGGCGACTTCTACGACGGCAAGCGGCAGGCCGCCCGGTACTTCTTCCGGTGGGAGCTGCCGAGGGTCGGCCCGCAGCTCGACCTGCTGGACTCGCTCGACCGGACGTTGCTCGACACCGACCCCGCCTGGCTGTAGCCGTTCCGGACGCGCGGCGGGCCGGGCCCCGGGGTCAAGGGGGGAACGGCCCGTCCGCGTGCGGGTCAGCCGGCGAAGGCCGTGAGGCCCTTCGGCGTGCCGAGGCCGGTGGGGCCGTCGTACCCGGTCCCGCCGGTGGAGAGGTACGCCGGGCTGCTGCTGCCGTTGCTGCCCGAGGTCACATCGTTCAGCGCGCCGGGGTGCGCGTAGGGGAACGACGCCGGGTAGCTGCCGGAGCTGGGCGTCCCGGCCTTCGCGTAGACCGACGCGACGATCGGGCTCGCTGCGCTGGTCCCGCCGAACACCATCCAGCCGGACCTGCCGTTGTAGGCCGTGCTGTCGTAGACCGCCACGCCCGTGTTCGGGTCGGCGACGGCCGCGACGTCGGCGATGGTGCGCCTGCTGCAGCCGGTGTCCTTCTGCCAGCTCGGCTTCGCGTCGTAGGCGGAGCAGCCGCTGCCGGCCCCCGACCAGACGCTCTCGGTGAAGCCCCGGGCGGCGCTGCTGCGGGTGAGGGTGGTGCCGCCGACCGCGGTGACGTACCTGCTCGCGGCCGGGTACTGCGCCCCGTAGCCGCTGTCGCCCGACGAGACGGTGATCGCCACGCCGGGGTGGTTGTAGTAGCTCGTGTCGTAGCCCGTGTCCGAGCTGGACTCCGCCCCGCCGTAGCTGTTGGAGACGGCGACCGCGCCCAGCCGCACCGCGGTGTTCACGCCGGCCCCGAGGTTCCCGATCGCGGCGCTGTTCGTCTCGACCAGCAGGATCTTGCAGGTCGGGCAGGCCGCCGACACCATGTCGAGGTCGAGCGAGATCTCCTGGGCCCAGCTGGCGTTCTTCGCGGGCAGGCTCGACGTGCCCGTCTGGCCGACCTTCGTGAAGCAGCCGTTGGCGACGGTGCACGCGGGCAGCCCGTACTGCGAGCGGTAGGTGGCGAGGTCGGCGGCGGCCGTCGGGTCGTCGTAGGCGTCGACGATCGCGACGGTCGGCCCCGTGATGCTGGTCCCGCCCGGCAGGGCGTAGGCCTTCTGGATGTCCGCCGGGCCGTAGCCGGCCGGCGCGGCGTTGGGCGCGAGGGCGTTCGCCGTCGCGGCGGAACTGTCGAGCATGATCGCGTGGCACGCGGCGTAGCCCGTGGCGGGCGCGCCGCAGACGCGGTGGGAGCTGTGGGGGGAAGCGGCGGCTGCGCCCGCCGGTCCGGCGAGGACGCCGATCGAGAGCAGGGTTGCACCGGTACCGGCGCCGAGGGCGAGCAGGCGTCGGGTGAGCCTGCGCGAAGGAGTTCGGGACACGAGACCTCCTTGGGTGGACCACCCAATCAGGTGGCGGCGCCCAGGTTAGGTCCAGGGATCACGCAGCGGCGGCCGTTCACGCAAAAGGTACGAAGCCGTCACCTGTGGGGTACGGGAACTACCGGCCGGCTCACAGCTGCGCTACTGCAGGGCGGCGATGAAGCCCGGGCCGATCGGCGAGCCGATGCCCGTGACGTCGTCGTAGCCCGGCCGGACCTTGATGGTCGTCGGCAGGTTGATCGACCGCAGCGAGGTGGTGATGCCGGCCGAGGCGTCCTCGCCGTTCTTGTAGTCGTTGCGGACCACGTAGTGCAGGGCCGAGGATGACTGGTCGTACAGGGCGGAGCTGCCGGTCAGCGCGTAGAGCTGGTAGTTGGCGAAGCCGTGGTGCCGGCCGGCGACCTGGTCGGCGATCGCCATCGTGGCGGCGAAGACGGGCGACGCGAGGCTCGTGCCGCCGATCCGGTACTCGTCGTAGCGGACGCCGGTGGCGAAGGTCTGCGTCTGCCCGACGAGGAAGCCGGTGTTCGGGTCGCCGATCGCGGAGACGTCCGGCACCGCACGGCCGTTGCCGCCGAAGTAGCCCGAGATCGACGGCGGGACCACGCCCCGCTGGTAGGCCGGCTGCGGAAAGAGCTTGCTGGTGCCGCCGCCACCGCCGTAGACGTAGGTGCCGGGGGGCGTCGGGCTCCAGGCGCCGTTGGCGAGGGTCGACCTGCCGGTGCTCCAGCCCGTCTCCCACGTCCGGGAGCCGTCCGCGCCGATCGCGATCGAGGTGCCGCCGACCGCGGTCACCAGCGTGTCGGAGGCCGGGTAGTCGGCGGTGCGGGCGCCACTGTGGACGACCTCGTCGCCGTTGTCGCCGGACGAGAAGTAGATGCCGATGCCCTCGATCGCGGCCTGCGCCAGCGTGAGGTGCTCGCCGGCGATGTCGCTGGCCGGCAGGTTCTCGCCGGTGTCGCCGTAGCTGTTGCTGATCATGTCGGCAGCGTGGGTGTCGAGGATGCGGCGGACGGCCAGGTTGATGTCGCTGTCCTGGCAGCTCGACGCGCCGCTGTAGACGATGTTCGCGCCCGGTGCGACGCCGTGCACGGCCTCGACGTCGAGGGTCTGCTCGCCGTACCAGCCCTGCTCGCCGCACTGGTCGCCGTGCACGGTGTCGCCGTAGCCGTAGGCGTAGCTGGCCGGCACGATCTGCCGGTACTGGCCGGGGACCAGGGCCGGGACGCCGTGGCGGGCCGCGTAGGTGGCGGCGTCGGCCGCGATGGTGGGCGAGGCGTACGCGTCGACGATGCCGACCGTGACCCCGGCGCCGGTGGCCGGGACGTTGGTCAGGCCGTAGGCGGAGCGGACCTGCGCCGGTGTGTAGCCGCACGGCACGTAGGGCTGTACCGCACCGTCCACCGCCGGGGTGCCGGTGGCCGGGACCTGGCCGTAGTAGGTGCTGCACGGGCCCGCGTTGGCGTATCCCGGCGAGGGGGGCGCGTCGGCGCCCGTCGTACCGGCCGGGTGCGCCAGCGACTCGGTGAGGCCGCCGACGTTGGTGACGAAGCCCGCGAGGCCGCCCGGCAGGGTCAGCTGGCGGGACGGGGCCCGCAGGACCTTGCCGTCGTGCCGGTACTCCAACAGGTCCGTCCCGAACAGCTGCTCGGCCTGGCCCGCCGTGAGGTGCACGACGAGGTAGGTGTTGACCGGGCTGGTCTCCGTCACCTGGACACCGTGGTCGGTGATGACCTTCCTGACCATCGCGTAGGTCGCGTCCGGCCGCGCGAAGCGCGCCTTGAACGCCTGTGGCGACAGGTACCTGCCGAAGTACGGGGTCGCCGGGTTGCTGACGGCGTCGGCGTAGGCCAGCGCCCCCTGCGGGTCCTGCAGGCCCAGGTCGATGGTGACGTCGAGGCCGGTGCCCGACGGCGTCTCACCCACGACGTCGTCGGGGGTCGCCCACGACGGCGTGGAGCCGGGCAGGGTGGCGGGCGCGGGCGGGGCGGTGGCCGCGAAGGCCGTCCCCGGGAGGGCCAGTGCGGCGGTGGTGAGCGCCGTGGCGGCTCCTGCGCTGAGCAGGCGGTGAAGGGGGCGCAACGAGGGTCCTCTCGTCAGACACAGTGGGCGTCTCGGGTCGAGACCTGGTGCAGCAAACCCGAGGTCCGTTACCGGGCGTACGACAGGAATGCGTGCCTAGGTGAACGACCTCGCCCGCTGTGTACACGGAACCGGACATTCACGCTCGCCCGAGACCCCCGGGACTCAGCGGAACCAACGCCTCTGGAGCGTTCTGCCGCGCGCCGGCCTGGTGGCCCGCGCCGCCCCGACCGGACCCCGCCCACGCCGTTTCCCCCGCCTCTGCGAGGATCACGAAGGATGTGGAGCCGTCGACGTGACCCGTCAACGGATCCCTCAGGAGGATCGCAGACAGATCTCTGGGTGAGGCACCGCCGGGTTCTCACCGGCGGCGGGACGGGAGCAGACCGATGACCGAGTTTGTACTGAACTATCCGAACGGTTCGCTGGAGCTGCCCCTCACCGAGTCCACGGAGGGGCCGGCCGGCGTCGGGATCGGCAAGCTGCTGGGGACCACCGGCGCCGTCACCCTGGACCCCGGTTTCGTGAACACCGCCTCCTGCACGTCGGAGATCACGTACATCGACGGCGACGCGGGCATCCTGCGCTACCGCGGCTACCCGATCGACGAGTTGGCGGAGCACTCGAGCTTCCTCGAGGTGTCCTACCTGCTGATCTACGGGGAGCTGCCCACCCCCGAGCAGCGGGAGGGCTTCGTCGCCCGGATCCGGGACCACACGCTGCTGCACGAGGACTTCAAGGCGTTCTTCGCCGGCTTCCCCGCCGACGCCCACCCGATGCCGGTGCTGTCGTCCGGGGTCAGCGCGCTGTCGACCTTCTACCAGGACAGCCTCGACCCGTTCGACCCCGAAGAGGTCGAGATCTCGACCGTCCGGCTGCTCGCCAAGCTGCCGACCATCGCCGCCTACGCGTACAAGCGGTCGATCGGGCAGCCGTTCCTCTACCCGGACAACAACCTCAACTACGTGGAGAACTTCCTGCGGCTGACGTTCGGCGTCCCGGCGCAGGACTACGAGGTCGACCCGGTGGTCGCCAAGGTGCTCGACATGCTGTTCGTGCTGCACGCCGACCACGAGCAGAACTGCTCCACCTCGACCGTCCGCATGGTCGGCAGCTCGCACGCGAACCTCTTCGCGTCGGTGTCCGCGGGCGTCAACGCGCTGTTCGGCCCCCTGCACGGCGGCGCGAACCAGGCCGTGCTGGAGATGTTGCAGGGCATCCAGGCGGAGGGCGGCGACGTCGACGCCTTCGTCAAGCGCGTGAAGGACCGGGAGCCGGGCGTGAAGCTCATGGGCTTCGGTCACCGCGTCTACAAGAACTACGACCCGCGCGCCGCCATCGTGAAGAAGGCGACGTCCGACGTGTTGAACCGGCTCGGTAAGCCGGACCCGTTGCTCGACATCGCCCTGAAGCTCGAGGAGCGCGCGCTGGCCGACGACTTCTTCGTCGAGCGGAAGCTCTACCCGAACGTCGATTTCTACACGGGCGTGATCTACAAGGCGATGGGCTTCCCGGAGCGCATGTTCACCGTGCTGTTCGCGCTCGGCCGACTGCCGGGCTGGATCGCGCAGTGGCGGGAGATGATCGAGGACCCGATGACGAAGATCGGCCGGCCGCGGCAGGTCTATGTCGGGCAGTCGGAGCGGCACCACCCCGCCGCGTCCGCCTGATCCTCCCGCTCGTAGCGGATCGTCGAGGTCGGGGGGTGCGCGCCGAACCGTCGGTGCTGCACCTCGACCTCGACGCCTTCTTCGCCGCGGTCGAGCAGCGGGACCGGCCCAGCCTGCGGGGCAAGCCGTTGCTGGTCGGCGGCACGGGACCGCGCGGCGTCGTCGCCACGGCCAGCTACGAGGCCCGGCCGTACGGCTGCGGGTCGGCCATGGCCATGGGCGAGGCGCGGCGGCGTTGCCCGCGGGCCGCGGTCGTCGCCCCCCGGTTCGCCGCCTACCGGGACACCAGCCGCGCGGTGATGCACGAGCTGGGGAAGCTCAGCCGGCTGGTCGAGCCGCTGTCGCTGGACGAGGCGTACGTCGACCTGGCGGTGGGGCACGACGGGCCGCGGACGGTGGACACCGCGGCGGTGAGCGCCCTGGCGACGGCCCTGCGGGAGCGGATCCGGGAGGTCACCGGCCTGACCGCCTCCGTCGGCGCCGGGACCAGCAAGCTCGTGGCGAAGATCGCCAGCGACCTCTGCAAACCCGACGGGCTGCTGGTGGTCCCCCCCGGCGCGGAGCGGGAGCTGCTGGACCCGCTGCCGGTCTCGCGGCT
Organism: Mycobacterium sp.; assembly: GCA_025965515.1. Lineage (GTDB taxonomy): Bacteria > Actinomycetota > Actinomycetes > RYN-182 > RYN-182 > RYN-182. The sequence continues at coordinate 1,165 of JAOPWU010000229.1, read as the reverse complement.
GTGGAGCGTCGGGCCCGCGGCGGCACGCACGCTCGGGACGCTCGGCGTGAAGACGGTCGAGCAGCTCCGGGCCGTGCCCCCGGGTGAGCTGGTCGCCGTGCTGGGCACCTCGGCCGGCGGGACGCTGGCGCGGCTCGCGCTCGGCGAGGACGACCGGGCCGTCGACGCGGAGCGCGAGGGCAAGAGCATCGGCAGCGAGAACACCTTCCCGCGCGACGTCGTCGACCGGACGTGGCTCCTGGCGGAGCTGCACGGGCTGGTGGGGGGCGTGGCGCGCCGGCTGGCCGCGTCGGGGCTGTCCGCCCGGACCGTGACGGTGAAGGTGCGGCAGCACGACTTCGAGACGCACACCCGCTCCCGGACGCTCGCGGCGGGGACCGACGACCCCGCGGTGCTGCGCCGGGTCGCCGGGCAGCTGTTCGCCGGCGTCGACGTCACCGAGGGGCTGCGGCTGCTCGGGGTGTCGGTGAGCGGCCTGATCAGCTGGAGCCAGCCCGAGCTGGCGATCGAGGAGGAGCCGGCGGCCGCCGCCGTGCCGGCCGCGCCGGTCGCCGACGCGCCGGCCATGCCGCGCCGCCCGGCGTTCCCGCCCGGCGCCGACGTGGTGCACGACGAGCTCGGCCGCGGCTGGGTGCAGGGGTCCGGGCTCGGGCGGGTGACGCTGCGGCTGGAGCTGCCGGGCGACACCCGGCCCGGCCGGGTGGTGACCGTGCCGCTGGCCGACCCCGCGCTGCACCCGGCCGAGCCGGTGGTGCCGCCGGCGGTGGCGGCGATCCTGGCGGAGCTGGCCGCGGGGGAGGCGGGGGAGGCCTGAGCCGCCCGGCGGGCCGGCCGCCGGACTGGGGCGGTCGGGGCCGGTCAGGACCCGGTCAGGCCTCGGTGAGCTGCGGCCCCGGCACGCCGATCGGGATGCTGATGCCCAGCCCGCCCAGGGTGTCCGCGCCGTAGCGGGCCTTCTCCTTGGCGATGTCGAGCGGCTTGATGGCCACCGCGGACCCGTCGTCCGCGGGGTCGATGAGGTGCGCCGGTACGAGCCAGGCCACCTCGAACTCCAGCCCGTCGGGGTCGTGGGCGTAGAGGCTCTTGCTGGCGGTGTGGTCGGAGGCGCCGACGAGGGCGCCGGCCTCCGCCAGCTTCACCGCCAGGTCCGCCAGGTCGTTGAGGG
>JAOPWU010000090.1 GCA_025965515.1 Mycobacterium sp. | reverse complement strand
CAGAGTTGGGTGTATCACTGGTTGACGCGTGCTGCCGATTTCCTGAAAGGTTCGGCTCAGGGCACTGGCGGTGATCTGTGTCTTTCTCCACCATGGAGTCAGATTCCCAAATGGGACGGATCCCCTGGGACGACGATCGGAGACGTTGAACATGTCGACCCGCGCGCAGGACGCCGAGCCACTGTTGACCCCAGCGGAGGTCGCCAGCATGTTCCGCGTCGACCCCAAGACGGTCACTCGCTGGGCCAAGTCGGGCAAGCTCACCTCGATCCGCACCCTCGGCGGTCACCGCCGGTACCGCGAGTCGGAGGTGCGGGCACTGCTGTCCGGCATCCCGGCCCCGCGGTCGGATTCCTGAGGCCGGCCGCCGCGCGGTTGGGCGCGGGCCGGCAGTGTGCGACCCCCCTAGCATCCCCACCACAGTGGTGGGGATGCTAGGGTTCGGTGCGTGCCGATCACCCCGCTGTTGTGGCGTGACGCCGTGACCGATCACGGCGTCCGCACTGCGGGCGCCTGTCAGGCCGGTCCCCCTCCCGCGGCAGGAACCGGGTCGTCCCCGGCCGGGGATCGCCGGTTCAGCAACCCCTGAGCCGGCTCCCAGCCGGTCTCCTGCGGCGGAGGACACGCTGTCCCCGACCCTCCCGCAGCAGTGAGGCCCCACCGTGACCACCGCCCTGTCCCCCCGCCCGCCCGCGCCCAGCCGTCCCGCGCCGGCGTCCCGCTCGACCCCCTTCCGCGTCACCCACCCGGCCCTCGCCGCCGACCCGGCGTTGCTCGCTCGGGTCGCCGCCGCCGTCGCAGCCACGGATGCCGCCACGCCGACCGTCGCGGGCCCCGGCCGCGAGCAGCTCCCCGGCCAGCTGCTGGCCCTCGCCGACACGATCGCGCGGGAGCCGGCGCTCACCACCGCGCTCGTGCGGCACGACGCCGCCGGCCGCTGGTGGCTCCGGCTCCTGGCGACGGACGCGCTCGACGTGTGGCTGCTCGGCTGGACCGCGGGCCAGTCGACGCGGTTGCACGACCACGGCGGCGCCGTCGGCGCCTTCCGCGTCGTCGGGGGGACGCTGCTGGAGGACACCCCCCTCCCGGACCGGCGGGGGCTGCGCACCACGGCGCACGGCGCCGGTGCCGGCGTCGGCTTCGGCGGCTCGTACGTGCACCGGGTCCGGCACCGCTCGGGCTCGCCCGCAGCGACCAGCGTGCACGCCTACTCGCCGCCGGACCTGCCGTTGCGGACCCGCACGGCCGCGGAGCTCCGCGCCCGTCTGGCAGGCTGAGGCCCGTGAGCGCGATCGACGAACTCCTGACCGCGGCGCGTGCCCGGCTCGACCGGGTCACCCCGGAGCAGGCGGCGGCGGCCGTCGAGCAGGGCGCGCTGCTGGTGGACATCCGGCCGCGGGCGCTGCGAGCCGCGCAGGGCGAGGTGCCCGGCGCCCTCCTGCTCGAGCGGAACTACCTCGAGTGGCGCTGCGACCCCACGAGCGACGCCCGTTTCCCGGAGGCCGTCGACACCGACGTCGCCTGGATCGTGCTCTGCCAGGCGGGCTTCACGTCATCGCTGGCCGCCGCGTCCCTGCACGACCTGGGGCTGCACCGCGCCACCGACGTCATCGGGGGTTTCGAGGCCTGGCAGGCCGCCGGGCTCCCGTCGCAGCCGGGTGGCGGGCCGCCGCGACCCTGAGCGCCGTGGGTGCGCCCGGCCCGATCCGGGCAGGCACCCTCCGCACGTCCGGCGTCGCAGCCGGACCCTCGCGACGTCAGGAGCAGCCATGGTCCGCGCAGTCCGGCTCGACACAGACCGCAGCATCGCCGTCGGCGACGTCGAGCTGCGCGAGCCGGGGCCGGACGAGGTCGTCGTCGACCTCGTCCGCGCCGGGGTGAACCCGCTGGACGGCTACGTCGTCGCCGGCCGCGTCGCGCCCGACGCACCACTGCCGCGGACCCTGGGCGTCGAGGGCTCCGGGACGCTCGACGGCAGGCCCGTCGTCGTGCACGGCGCGGGACTCGGGATCACCCGGGACGGCGCGTGGTCCCCGCGGCAGGTGGTGCCGCGCGACGCCGTGGTGCCCCTACCGCCCGGCTTCGACCTGGAGCAGGCCGCGGCGCTCGGCGTCGTGGGCGCCACCGCGTACCGCGTCGTCCGCACGCTCGGGCAGGTGAAGCCGGACGACCGGGTGCTGGTGCTCGCCGCCGCGGGTGGCGTCGGTTCGCTGGCCGTCAGCCTGGCCAAGGCCGTGGGGGCGACCGTCGTCGGCCAGGTCGGCAGCGCGGGCAAGCGGGACTTCGTGGTCGGCCGCGGCGCTGACGACGTCCTGGTGGGGGGCCCCGAGGACGTCGCCGACGGGGTCCGGGCGCTGGCCCCCACCGTGGTGCTCGACGGGCTGGCCGGGGGGTTCGCCCCGCTGTGCGTGTCGGCGCTGGCGCCGCTCGGGCGGATCGTCGTCTACGGCACCACCGCGGGGCCGCAGGTGTCGCTGAACCTGCAGGAGCTGTACCGCAAGGGCTGCCGCATCCTCGGTTACGGGGGCACGCGGGCGACCCCCGCCGAGATGCGGGACGCCGTGGAGAAGGCCGCCGAGATCCTGCGCGACGACCGCATCGAGGTGCCGATCGCGCAGGTGCTGCCGCTCGGTGAGGCCGCGCGGGCGCTGCAGCTGCTGGCGGACCGGGCCGTCACCGGCAAGGTGCTGCTCGACACCACCGCCTGAACGCGCGAGCGCCCCTCCCGCCCGGGTGGGAGGGAGGGGTGCTCGCGGGGACGTCAGCCCTGGGCGGCGATGGCGGCCGCCGCGGCGAGCACCCGCCGGGCCTCGTCGACGTGCAGGTTCTCGATCATGCGGCCGTCCACCGTGACGACGCCGCGGCCCTCGGCCTGCGCCGTCTCGAAGGCCTCGATGATCCGGTGCGACCGCTCGACCTCGGCCTCCGACGGCGCGAACAGCCGGTTCGCGGCCTCGAGTTGGCCGGGGTGGATGAGGGTCTTGCCGTCGAACCCCATCGCGCGGCCCTGCTCGCACTCGGCCTCGAAGCCCTCGAGGTTCTTCACGTCGTTGTAGACGCCGTCGAGGATCACCTTGTCCGCCAGCCGGGCGGCCAGCAGGCTCAGCGACAGCGCGGTCTGCAGCGGGGCGCGGCCGGGGACGTGCTGCGCGCGCAGCTCCTTCACCAGGTCGTTGGTGCCCAGGACGAGGACGGCGAGCCGCTCGTGCGCTCCCGTGATCTCCTCGGCGTGCAGCACCGCCACCGGCGTCTCGAGCATCGCCCAGAGCCGGGTGTGGTCGGGCGCGCCGTGCTTCTCCAGCGCGTCGGCCAGCGCCTGCACCTCGGCGGCGGAGTTCACCTTCGGCACGACGATGCCGTGCGGGCCGGCCTGCGCGGCCGCCACGAGGTCGTCGTCGTGCCACTGCGTGCCGATCCCGTTGACGCGGATCGTCAGCTCCTTGGTCCCGTAGGCGCCGGAGCCGACCGCCGCGCAGACGCGCTCCCGGGCGTCGGCCTTCGCGTCCGGTGCGACGGCGTCCTCGAGGTCGAGGATGAGCGCGTCGGCGGGGAGCGTCTGCGCCTTCTCCAGCGCCCGGGCGTTGGCGCCGGGCATGTAGAGGACGGAGCGGCGCGGCCGCAGCGGGTCGTACGTCGGGGTACTCACTTCGCCTCCAGGGCAGCCGTGGCGGCGTCGTAGGTCGCCGCCAGCTCGGGGTCGTTCTTCGTCAGCATGTCCGCGAGCTGCACGACGACCTTGCACTGCTTGTAGCTGGCGTCGTCCTGCATCTTGCCGTCGATCATCACGGCACCCGTGCCGTCGGGCATGGCCTTGATGACCCTGCGGGCCCACGCCACCTCGGCCGGCTCGGGGCTGAAGACCTTCTTGGCGATCGCGACCTGCACCGGGTGCAGGCTCCAGGCGCCGACGCAGCCCAGCAGGAAGGCGTTGCGGAACTGGTCCTCGCAGGCGACGACGTCCTTGATGTCCCCGAACGGGCCGTAGTACGGGAGGATCCCGGCCGACACGCAGGCGTCGACCATCCGGGCGATGGTGTAGTGCCAGAGGTCCTGCTGCGCCGTGACGCGGCCGGTGGTGAGGTCGTCGCCGGTGGGATCGGTGCGGACCAGGTAGCCGGGGTGGCCGCCGCCCACGCGGGTGGTCTTCATGCGGCGGCTCGCGGCCAGGTCGGCCGGGCCGAGCGACATGCCCTGCATGCGGGGGCTGGCCTGCGCGATGGCCTCCACGTTCGACACGCCGGACGCCGTCTCGAGGATGGCGTGCACCAGCAGCGGCTTGCGGATGCCCGCCTTCGCCTCGAGCTGCGCGAGCAGCCGGTCCACGTAGTGGATGTCCTGGGGGCCCTCGACCTTCGGGACCATGATCACGTCGAGCTTGTCGCCGATCTCCGTGACCAACGTGGTCAGGTCGTCCAGCGCCCAGGGACTGTCGAGGCTGTTGATCCGCGTCCACAGCTGCGTGGTGCCGAAGTCGTTGTTCTTGGCGATCTCCACGAGGCCACGGCGGGCGGCCTCCTTGTTGTCCGCGAGGATCGCGTCCTCGAGGTTCCCCAGCAGCACGTCGACCTGCTTGGCCAGGTCGGGGACCTTGGCCGCCATCCTGGCGTTGCTCGGATCGAAGAAGTGGATCATCCGTGAGGGCAGGAAGGGGATCTCCCGCAGCGGCTCGGGCGCGCCGACGGCGAGCGGGCGGAAGAAGTCCTTGGCGGAAGGCATGTCGGTCCTCACTCCAGCACGGAACGGATCGGGGCGAGGCTACCGCCCCGGCTGGGGGGCTCCTGCCCGGCTGCGGCGAGGTGATGCCGGGCCTGTGGACAACGGGCGCCGGAGTTCGGCTGGGCGGGCCACCCTGGGGCGATGGAGCTCGAGGAGCTGCTGGCGCGGCAGCACGGGGCGGTTTCGTTCGGGCAGGCCGTGGCGGCGGGGCTGTCGCGGCACGCGGTGGCGACCGACCGCTGGCGCCGTGTGCTGCCCCGGACGTACGTGGTGGTGGGCCGGGACGCAGGCGACCTGACGTGGTGGGCGGCAGCGCTGCTGTGGGCGCCGGAGGGCAGTGCGCTGTCGCACGGGACGGCGGCTGTGGTGCACGGGCTGCCGGTGCTGGCGCCGGGTGGGGGGACGGAGCTGACGGTGCCGGGGGGGCGCAGCCGACCCCGCTGCCCGGCTTCGTGCTGCACCGTCCCCGCCGGTGGCTCGAGCCGGTGGACCTCGGCGTCGTGAACGGCCTGACCGTGACGAGCCGCGCCCGGTGCGCGGTGGAGCTCGCTGCCCAGCTACCGCCGCGGCGGCGTGCGGGCTTTCTGATCGCCTGCCTGCAGCAGCGGCGGATCACGCTGCCGGAGCTCCACGCCGCTGCGGCGCGGCTGCCCCTCGACCGCGGCGTGGCCGGCCTTTTGGCCTCGCTGGACCCGCAGCTCCAGTCAGCTTCCGAGGCGCACGTGGTGGCCATGCTGCGGGGTGCCGGCCTGGCCGTGCGCACGCAGCTGCCCGTCCGGCTTCCGCAGATCGGTTGGGTCCACCTCGACGTCGCCATCGAGTCGACCCAGATCGACATCGAGGTGGACGGCTGGCAGTACCACTCGAGTACCGAGGCCGTCGTACGGGATCGGGAGCGTGACGAGCTGCTGCGGCTGGCCGGCTGGGAGGTCATCCGCGTGCTGGTGCACGAGCTGGCCGATCCCGAGCCCTTCATCCGGCGGGTCTGGGCAGCGCACGCGTTGCGGTCGGTGACGCGCGCTGCTTCCTGACCGGCGTGGTGCTGCCCGGGGTGGTGGGGTGCCGATGGTGGGCGGGCTGGTGCCGGTGTCCGGCGGCGTGGTGCTGCCCGGGGCGGTGGGGTGCCGGTGGTGGGCAGGCCGGTGCCGGTGGTGGGCGGCGTGGTGCTGCCCGGGGCGGTGGGGTGCCGGTGGTGGGCGGGGTGGTGCCGGTTCAGGCAGGCACCCTCGTCAGCTCCGCCACTTCCTCCCCGTGCGGAATGTCCAGCCGCTCCTCCCCCGTCCGCAGCGCCCGCAGGATCACCCGGCCCACGTACAGCGGGTCGTGCGCCACCATCCCCGGCCGCAGTTGCTGCCCTGGGGTGAACCGCCCGCCGCCGAACTCCGTCGCCGTGATCGACGGCAGCACCAGCGACACGTCGATCCCGGAGTCGGCGAGCTCCGCCCGCCACACGGCGCTCAGCATGTTGACTGCCGACTTCGTCGCCGCGTACGCCCCCACGCCGGGCAGCACCATCCGCGTCGTCCCCGAGCTGACGTTCACGATCCGGCCGCGGCCGGCAGCCCGCAGCGCCGGCAGCACCGCCTGCGTCACGCCCACGACGCTGACCACGTTCAGCTTCAGCACGTCGGTGAACTCGTCGAGGTCGAGGGCCTCCAGCGGCTCGTGCAGCGCGACGCCGGCGTTGTTCACCAGCCCGTCGACCCGGCCGTACCGCTCCAGCGCGGCGTCGACGAGCCGCTGCACCGCGGCCCGGTCGGTCACGTCCGTCGGGACGGCGAGGGCGCCGCCCAGCTCGTCGCTCAGCTCCGCGAGCCGGTCCGCCCGCCGCGCCGCCAGCACGGGGTGCGCGCCGGCCAGGTGCAGCAGCCGTGCGGTGGCCGCGCCGATGCCCGAGGAGGCGCCGGTGACGATGACCGTGGTGCCGTGCAGGTCGAGGTTCGCCATGGCCCCATCCTCGCCCCGCAGGGCGGAGTGGTGTGATCTGGGTAACCCGCATCTCTGGAGGACCCCATGACCCAGCCCGCCCGCACCACCGTCGAGAGCGTCCTCGGGCCCGTGCCGCTGGACAGCCTCGGCACCACGCTGATGCACGAGCACGTCTTCGTGCTCACGGCGGACAGCCAGAACCAGTGGGCGCGGGACTGGGACGAGGACGCCCGGGTGGCCGACGCGGTGCGGCGGCTGACGGAGCTGCGGGACTCGGGCGTGCGCACGATCGCCGACCCGACCGTCGACGGCCTCGGCCGGGACGTCGCGCGCATCCGGCGGATCAACGAGCAGATCCCCGACTTCACCATCCTGGTGGCCACGGGCGTCTACACGTACGCCGACGTGCCCGGCTACTGGTCCGCCCGGGGTCCGGGCGCGATGGAGGGCCTGCCGGAGCCGATGGTCGACGCCTTCGTCGCCGACATCACCCAGGGCATCCAGGGGACGGACGTCAAGGCGTCGTTCCTGAAGTGCGCGATCGACCACCACGGCCTCACGAAGGGGGTCGAGCGGGTGCTGCGGGCGGTCGGCGACGCCCACCTGGCGACCGACGTCCCGGTCATGGTGCACACGCACCCGGGCTCGCAGACCGGCACCGAGGTCGCCCGCGTGCTGGGGGAGGTGGGTGTCGCGCCGGAACGCGTCCTGCTCGCCCACAGCGGGGACAGCACGGACGCCGACCACCTCAGCGGCCTCGCGGAGCAGGGTTTCATCCTGGGGATGGACCGGTTCGGGCTGGACATCACGAGCCCGTTCGAGGAGCGGGTCGGGATCGTCGCCGAGCTGTGCCGCCGCGGGTTCGCCGGCAGCATGGTCCTGTCGCAGGACGCGTCCTGCCACATCGACTGGGTGCAGCCGGACCTGTTCGCCTTCCTGCCGAACTGGAACTATCTGCACATCGGCAAGGACGTGATCCCCGCGCTGCTCGAGTCCGGCGTCACGAAGGAGCAGATCGAGCAGATGCTGGTCGACGTGCCGCGGCAGTGGTTCGGCGCGCAACGGCCTGTCGCGTAGCCGTCCGCTACTGACCCGCCTACCATCGCGGCCGTGGACGAGATCACGGGGCCCCGCCCCAGCCCGATCACGACGGCCCTCGAGCTCGTCGGCGAACGATGGTCGCTGCTGATCATCCGGGAGCTGTTCTACGGGGTGCGCCGGTTCGACGGCATCGTCCGCGCGACCGGGGCACCCCGGAACATCCTGACCAACCGGCTCCGCTGGCTGGAGGACGCCGGCATCGTCGAGCGGGAGCTCTACTCCGAGCGGCCGCCGCGGTACGAGTACCTGCTGACCGAGGCGGGCAGCGACCTGCTGCCCGTGCTGCTGGCCCTGCAGGGCTGGGGCGAGACGTACCTCGAGGGGGAGCCCGGCCCGGCGCTCACGCACACCGTCGAGGGCTCCCGGGCCCACCGCCTCGTCCCCATGCTGATCTGCGAGCACTGCAGTACCGAGATCGTCCCCGAGGCCGTGCACCTCGCCCATCCGGACCCCTACGCGGTCTGAGCCGGGCCGCCGGGTGTGAGCCCGGCGTCGGCGGGCAGGCGTTCCGGCAGACGGAGGAGGAAACGTGTCCGGAACTGCCGCCCGCGAGCGGGCCCAGCTCGCCGATGTCCTGGCCGCCCACGACCCGGATGCGCCGACCCTCGACGAGGGGTGGACCTGCCGCGACCTGGCCGCGCACGTGGTCGCCCGCGACCGGCGGCCCGACAGCATGCCCGGCATCCTGCTGCCGCCGTTCGCGGGCTGGACCGAGCGGGTCCGCCGCCGCATCGCCGCCCGCGACTATGAGGTCCTCGTTGCCCAGGTCCGCCGCGGCCCCTCGGTGTCGCCGATGAACCTCCCGGTGGTCGGGGACTTCGTGAACACCATGGAGTTCGCCATCCACGCCGAGGACGCTCGTCGCGGCGAGCCCGGCTGGGAGCCCCGGCTGCTGCCCGCCGACGTCGACGAGCTGCTGTGGGGGGTCCTGTCGCGGCTGGGCAGGGTGCTGCTGCTCCGGAGCCCGGTCGCCGTCACGCTGGAGACGCCCGACGGCCGGTCCGCCCGGCTCTCGGGCCGCGGTGAGCCGGTGACGCTGCGGGGGCCGGTGCTGGAACTCGCCCTGTACCTGACGGGCCGCCGGGAGGCCGCGCTGGTCGACGCGACCGGTTCCGGGGACGCACTGGCGGCGCTCGGCAAGCTCAACCTGGCGTTCTGATGGAGGCCGCACGGCTGTCGCCCCAGGCGCGGGCCGCCGCGCTCGACGCGCTGGAGAACGGCCCCGAGCTCGACGTCCTCGTGCTCGGCGGCGGCGTCGTGGGCGCCGGCAGCGCGCTCGACGCGGTCACCCGCGGCCTGCGGGTCGGCATCGTGGAGGCCCGGGACTGGGCGAGCGGCACGTCCAGCCGCTCCAGCAAGCTGATCCACGGCGGGCTGCGCTACCTCGAGATGCTCGACTTCGGGCTGGTCGCGGAGGCGCTGCGCGAGCGCGCGCTGCTGCTGCAGCGGCTGGCCCCGCACCTCGTGCGGCCGGTGTCGTTCCTGTACCCGCTGCAGCACCGCGTCTGGGAGCGGCCCTACGTCGGCGCGGGCGTGCTGCTCTACGACACGATGGGGCTGACGTCGGGCGCCAGCCGGGGGCTGCCGCGGCACCGGCACCTCTCGCGGCGCGGGGCGCGGCGCCTGGCCCCCGGCCTGCGCAAGGATGCGCTGATCGGCGCGGTGCAGTACTGGGACGCGCAGGTCGACGACGCCCGCCACACCATGACGATCGTGCGCACCGCGGCGTCGTACGGAGCGCTCTGCGCCAACCGCACCCGCGTGGTCCGGCTCGTGCGGACCGGTGAACGGGTCACCGGCGCCGTGCTGCGGGACCTCGAGACCGGGCGTGAGTTCACGGCCCGCGCCCGTCAGGTCGTCAACGCAACCGGCGTCTGGACCGACGACACCCAGGCGATGGCCAACACGCGTGGCCAGGTGCACGTCCGCGCCTCCAAGGGCGTCCACCTGCTGGTGCCCCGCGACCGGATCGCGTCCTCGACGGGCCTGATCCTGCGCACCGAGAAGAGCGTGCTGTTCGTCATCCCGTGGGGCCGCCACTGGATCGTCGGCACCACCGACACCGACTGGGAGCTCGACAAGAGCCACCCCGCGGTGAGCGCCTCGGACATCCGCTACCTGCTCGAGCGGGTGAACGCCGTGCTGGCACGGCCGCTCGAGGAGGCGGACGTCGAGGGCGTCTACGCCGGGCTGCGGCCGCTGCTCGCCGGGGAGAGCGACGACACCAGCCAGCTCTCCCGCGAGCACGTGGTGACGCACACGGTGCCCGGCCTCGTGATGGTCGCCGGCGGCAAGTACACGACCTACCGGGTCATGGCGGCCGACGCGATCGACGAGGCCGTGCGGGCCCTCGACGAGCGGGTGGCGCCCTCGACGACGGCGACGGTCCCGCTGGTCGGCGCGGACGGCTACCCCGCGCTGTGGAACCAGCGGTACCGGCTGGCCGCCGATGCCGGGCTGCACGTCGTACGCATCGAGCACCTGCTGCACCGGTACGGCTCGCTCACCGCGGAGGTGCTCGCACTCATCGCCGCGGACCCGACGCTCGCGGAGCCGCTCCCCAGCTCCGACGACTACCTGCGCGCGGAGGCTGTCTACGCCTGCTCGCACGAGGGCGCGCTGCACCTGGACGACGTGCTGGCGCGGCGCACCCGCATCAGCATCGAGAGCTACGACCGCGGCACCGAGGCCGCGCCGGTGGTGGCCCGGCTGATGGCCGGCGTGCTGGCGTGGAACGAGGCGCAGATCGACCGCGAGGTCCGGCACTACCGGGCCCGGGTGGACGCCGAGCGGGACGCGCAGAGCCAGCCCGACGACCTCACGGCCGACGCCGCCCGGCTGGGCGCCCCCGACATCGTGCCGGTGCGCTGACGGACCGCGCGCTCGGCGGCCGCGCATGGTCGCCCGGTGATCGGGGGAGGGCCAGGGCATGACGTCCCCCTCCGCAGCCCACCCGTGGCCGGCGGCCCTCTGGCTGGTCCGCCACGGCGAGAGCGAGGGCAACATCGCCCACCGCACGGCCTACGCCGCGAAGGCCGACAGCCTCGACGTCTCCGTGAACGACGCGGAGATCGAGCTGTCCGAGCTGGGGCGCCGGCAGGCCGCCGCGCTGGGGCGGTGGCTCGGCAAGCAGGACCCCGGCGAGCAGCCGACGGTCGCGCTGGTGTCGCCGTACGTCCGCGCCCGGCAGACCGCGGAGGTCGTGCTGGAGACCGCCGGCCTGGCGCGGCCGACCGTCCTCGACGAGCGGCTGCGGGACCGCGAGCAGGGGATCATGGACCGCTTGACCTGGCAGGGCTGGCAGCGCCGGTTCCCCGAGGAGGCCGACCGGCGCCGCTACCTCGGCAAGTTCTGGTACCGGCCGCCGGGCGGCGAGAGCTGGGCGGACGTGGCGCTGCGGGTGCGTGCCGCGCTGCGGGACGCCCGCGACGACCTGGCCGGCGAGCGCATCCTGCTGGTGGCGCACGACGTGCCGGTGCTGCTGGTGCGGTACGTGCTGGAGGGGCTGCCGATCGAGGAGACCGTCGCCCTGTCGGGCACCATCGCCAACTGTTCGCTCACCACCTACCGCGCCGGTGCGGACGGGCTGGAGCTGGAACGCTTCAACGACGTCTCCCCGCTGGCCGAGCTGGAGGCCCCGGTGACCGCCCGTGACTGACACGGCCCCGCAGGACACCCCCATCACGCCGCACCTCCTGCGGGACTGGCCGGTGCCCGAGCCCGACGACTCGGGGGGCAAGGGTTCCCGCGGCACCCTGCTGGTGGTCGGGGGCGCCGTGGCGACGCCCGGGGCCGCGCTGCTGGCGGGGCTGGCCGCGCTGCGCGTGGGGGCCGGGAAGCTCACCATCGCGACCGTGACGCCGACGGCCACCGCGCTGGGCGTGGCGGTACCGGAGGCCGGCGTGTACGGCCTTCCCACGACCGACGAGGGCTCGATCGCCGGCGCCGCGGTGGACCGGGTGCTGGAGCTGGCCGACGGTGCCGATGCGGTGCTGCTCGGCCCGGGGCTCACCGGGCCCGACGAGACGCGGGCGCTGGTGGCGGGGGTCCTGCAGGGGCTCGACCCCGATACCGCCGTGCTGCTGGACGCGCTCGGGCTCACCTGCGGCGCGCTCGACGCCGCCGTGGCGCGCGACCGCGGCGGCCGGGTCGTCGTGACGCCGAACGAGAAGGAGGCGGGCTTCCTGCTCGGCTGCAGCGTCGAGGAGGCCGGCGGCGTCGTGGCGGCCGGTCGGCGGATCGCCGACGAGTTCGGGGTCGTCGCGGCGCTGCGCTCGACGGTGGCTGCGCCCGGCGGACGGCTGTGGACCGACGGCAGCGGCCAGGTCGGGCTCGGCACCTCCGGCAGCGGGGACGTGCTGGCCGGGACGATCGCCGGGTTCCTGGCGCGCGGCGCGGACCCCGACCAGGCGGCCGTCTGGGGCGCACACCTGCACGCCGACGCCGGGGAGCGCCTGGCCGCCCGCGTGGGGCGGCTGGGTTTCCTGGCGCGGGAGCTGCTGGAGGAGCTGCCGGCGGTGCTGGAGCAGGTGAGCCGCTAGATCGTCAGGACGAGCTTGCCCTGCGTGTGGCCCTGCTCGGCGAGGCGGACCGCGTCGGCGGTGTTCTCCAGCGGGAAGGTCTCCTGCACGTCCACCCGCAGCTGCCCGCTGTCCGCGTACGCGGCGAGCCGCCGCAGCTCGGTGGTGTCGGGCCGGACGAAGCAGTAGGTGCCGCCCAGCTTCTTCACCGTCTCCGGGTCGGTGATCGAGGCGAGGCGCCCGCCGGGCCGCAGCAGCTGCGGGCTGGCCTCCAGCGCGTCGCCCCCGACGCAGTCGAAGATCGCGTCGACGCCCGCGGGCTCCCTCGCGCGCAGCCGCTCCGCCAGCCCGTCGCCGTACTTCAGGGGGACCGCTCCGTACCCCTCGACCCGGCTGCGGTTCGCGTCGCCGCACGTCCCGTAGACGGTGGCGGCGCCCAGGATCTTCGCGAGCTGCACCGCGAACATGCCGACGCCGCCGCCCGCGTTGTGGATCAGAACCGTGTCGTCCTCGTCGACCCGGAGGGTGAGCAGGCCCTGCAGCGCGGTCAGGCCGGCGAGCGGCAGGCAGGAGGCGTGCACCGCGTCGAGCTTCGTCGGCGCCGGGGCGAGGCAGCGGTAGGGCACGGCGACCTGCTCGGCCCAGCTGCCGTCGCCGATGTAGTCCTTGCGGGCGTAGGCGATGACCTGCTGGCCGATCTCGTAGTCGGTCACGGCGGGGCCGACCGCGGCCACCTCGCCGGCGACGTCCCACCCCGTCACCAGCGGGAACGCGGTCGGGAACCCGCCGTCGAGGTAGCCCCGCAGGATCATGTAGTCGACGGGGTTGAGGCTGGCCGCCGCCACGGTGACCAGCACGCTGTCGGGCCCCACCTTGGGGGGCGGCTGCTCACCGATGGTGATGTTCTCGGGGCCGCCGTAGGAGTCGATGAACGCTGCACGCATACCCGGTCCCTGTCCGCCGGGGTGGCGCCGCACACCTGTCAGCCGCCGAGGCCCAGCTTGTCGAGGGCCGACTGCAGCGACTGCGCGTACCCCTCGCTCGTGTACGTGGCGCCGGAGACGCCGTCGATGTTCGCGCTCTGCGCCGCCTTCGCCTGTGCGTTGAGCAGCGGCACCGCCCGGTAGTTGATCTCCTCGGACCGCCGGTCGTCGCCGGGTGCGGTCGCCGACAGCGCGGTCAGCTTGCCGCCCTGCGCGGTGACCGTGACCTGCACGGGGCCGAACCGGGTCTGGACGCTGGTCCCCTGGACGGTGCGGCTGGCGCTGCTCGTGCCGGACGGCGTGGTGGCGCTGGGGGCGGGAGCGGGCGCGGCGGTGCTCGGGCTGTCGGTGGGCGCCGGGGCGGCGATGGGCCCGATCGTGGTGCCGGCGGCGACGCCGGACGAGCCGTGCGTGTGGAAGGTCAGCACGCCCGTCAGCCCCGCGGCGGTGGCGCCGAGCACCAGGGGATAACGCTTCACGAGATCTCCCGCATCAGTAGGCGAACGACTCGACGTGGACCCGCGCGCGCGGCGTCCCGGCCTGGGTGGCGATGTCCGCCACCAGGTCGGTGAACCCGCCCGGCCCGCAGACGTAGACGTCCCGCTCGGCGAGGTCGGGGACGTGGCGGCGCAGCTCGGCCGCCAGGTCGACCTGGTCGCGGGGGCCGACCAGCGTCAGGACCCGGCCGCCGTGGGCCTGCGCGAAGGCGGTGAACTCGTCGACGAGCAGGAGCTCGCCGCGCCGGCTGGCGCGGAGCACCACGTCGGCCCGTACGCCGGCCGGCAGGTCCTCCAGCAGCGCCCGCAGCGGCGTCGCGCCGACGCCGGCGCCGACCAGCAGCACGCGGTTGGTGTGCCGGGCCTGGGGCGTGAACACGCCGTAGGGCCCCTCGACGGCCACGCGGGTCCCGGGACGGATGCGCACGAGGTGGCCGCTGTGGTCGCCCAGGTCCTTGATGGTGACGCGGACGTGGCCCTTGCGGGGCATCGCCGAGACCGAGTACGGGTGCGCCTGCCACCACAGCTCGCGGGTGAGGAAGCGCCAGGCGAAGAACTGGCCACCCTCGAGGTGCAGCTGGTCCAGGCGCCGGCCGCGGGCGATGACGGAGACGACACCGTCCGCCTCCCGGCTGATCCGCACCACCCGCAGGTCGTGCCGGACGCTCCGGTAGAGCGGCACGGCGATCCGGTAGACCAGCACGACGCCGGCCGTGGCGGCCCAGAACGCCAGCCACAGGGCCCGGTTCAGCGGGTGCCCGACGAAGGCCTGGCCCGTGACGATCTGGTGGGCCACGGACAGCGCCAGCGCCAGGTAGACGTACAGGTGGACGACCCACCACGTCTCGTACCGCAGCCGGCGCCGGGCCCGGCGGTACGACGTGACGCCGACCATCACCAGCAGCCCGTAGGCGACGGTGGCGGCCAGCACGTCGGCGTAGCCGGTGAGCAGCTCGCCGACCTCGCCGGGCAGTCCGCGGGACGCCTGGGAGGCGTAGCCGATCGTGACGAAGACGGCGTGCGCGGTGATCAGGTACAGCGGCCAGGGGGCGAGCTTGCGGTGCCAGTGCAGCAGCCGGTCCTGCCCGGCGGCGCGCTCCAGCACGGGCACCCGGCCGGCCAGCAGCACGGTCACCAGCAGCAGGTAGGTGCCCGCCATGCCCGCGACCCGACCGATCGCGGTGGCGAGGCCGCCCGGGGCGGCCAGCGAACCGGAGGTCTCCTGCGCGATGGTCAGGGCCACCACCAGGCCGAACCCCAGCCCGGTGACCGCGGCCAGGCCGTCGACCCACCGCTGGCGGCGGGCGTGGGGGCCGCCGCGGGCAGCGGGTCCGGGGGTGCGCACGGTCCCAGCATGACGAGCCCCGCCGGCGCCGGGCGGGGAACGGCGCGGCGACGGGCGCCGTGCAGCGGGAACGCTCATAGCTTCAACCATCGACCCTGGCGATGTCGGCCGCGTGGGTCCCAGCTGGGTGCAGCCTGGGAGCGGCCCGGCATCCGGAGCCGCTCCGGCGCTCCCAGGTTTCCCCCAGCCAGCCCCCAGGCGGGCCCGTGGTGGCCTCCAGCCTGCCCGCAGGCGGCGAGCCCACTGTCCGGTGTGACGCACGCACCGGTCGGCCGTCCGGTGTCCCGGACGAGGAGGCAACCATGACGTACGACAGCACCCCCCCGACCCTCGACGCGCCGCCGGAGCCGCAGCGCCCGCGACGCCCACGGCGGCTGCGGCTCGTCGGCGGCGCCGCGGCCCTGGTGCTGCTCGCGGGGGGCGCCGGGTCG
>JAOPWU010000071.1 GCA_025965515.1 Mycobacterium sp. | reverse complement strand
GTGGACACCGCGGCCGCCCGGCTCGTCGTCGCGCTGGGGCTGGCGGCCGGCGGTCCCCGCGGCGGCCTGCGGGTCGTCGACGCGCACCTCACTGCCCTGGACACCCCGCCGCGCGCCCACGTCCGGGCCCGCGCGGCCCGCGCCGTCGCCGCGCTCCCCGCGGTCGGCGAGCGCACTGCGGACTCCGCCCGCTCCGACGTCGCAGTGGAAGGACCCCGATGACCGTGCTGCACCCGCTGCCGGAGCCGCTCGAACAGGAGCGGACCGCGGCGCTGGCCGCCGCTACCGCCGCGGCCACGCCCGCACCGCCGGGCGGCCAGGAGCCGGCCGGCCTGCTCGGGCGGGGACGCCGGCTGCTGCGCGCGCCCGACCGTGGCCGGCGGCTGCGGAACGTCGCCGTGCGTTCGACCCGGCGGGGCGCGGAGCGACTGCTGGGCCCGACGCTGACGGAGCTGCAGGACACAGCGGCGCTCACCCGCGCCCGGCTGGCCCAGGCCGAGGGCGAGCTGGCGGCGCTGCGTCGGGCCGCAGCCGGGACCGACGTCGCGCTGGCCGAGGGCCGGGCCACAGCCGTCAACACCGAGCTGCTGAAGGCGGAGGTCCGCGACCTCGAGCGGACACTCGCCGACCTGGGCTGGGCCATCGCCCCCGCCACCGGCATCGACGGGGTCGGGGTGCGGTTCGCCGAGCTGCGGGAGCGGGTCAACGGGCTGGACCGGCGGCTGCGGCAGGCCGCGACGGCCTCAGCAGCGGTGGCACCGGCAGCGCCACCCGTCGCCCCCGCCGCGCCGGCCGCCGGAGGGGCACCCCCGGCCCCGCCCCGACAGGTGCAGTCCGCCCTGTTCGACTACGTCGGCTTCGAGCGCCGTTTCCGCGGCGACCCCGAGCAGGTGCTGCAGACCCTGTCGGACCGCTACGCCGAGCTGCTGTCGGCCAACGCCCCCGTGCTCGACCTGGGCTGCGGCCGGGCCGAGCTGATCGAGCTGCTGACGCAGCGGGGCGTCGACGCCCGGGGCGTGGACAGCGACCCCGGCATGGTGGCGGAGGCGCAGGCCCGCGGCCTCGCCGTCGTGGCGGGGGACGCGCTGGGGTACCTGCGGGCGCTGCCGGAACACAGCCTGGGCTCGATCATCGCCACGCACGTGGTCGAGCACCTGGAGCTGGACGTGCTCGTCGAGCTGCTCGAGCTGGCCGTCACCCGGCTGCGGCCGGGCGGGGTGTTCGTCGCGGAGACGCCGAACCCCGCCTCGCTCATCGTGCTGGGCAACAGCTACATCCTCGACCCGACGCACGTGCGGCCGCTGCACCCGAGCCTGCTGGCGTTCCTGTGCGAGGGCGCCGGGTTCCGCGACGTGCGGCTCGCGTTCCACGAGCCCGCCACGGACTACCACCTGGCGGAGGTCACCGCGCCGGACGCCCCGGAGTGGGTGGCACAGCTGAACGCGAACGTGCGGCGCCTGAACGAGGTGCTGTTCGGCCCGCAGGAGTACGCGGTGATCGCGACCACGCCCGGGGCGCCCCCGGCCAGCGGCTGAGCGCGGCTGACCGGCGGCGTCAGCCCGGCAGCGCCGCCCGCTGCTTCAGCGGGCGCCACCACGCCTCGTTGTCGCGGTACCACTGCACTGTGGCGGCCAGCCCCTCGGCGAACGAGGTCCGCGGCTCGTACCCCAGGCCGCGCAGCTTCGCGTCGTCGAGGGAGTAGCGGCGGTCGTGGCCGAGCCGGTCGGTCACCTGCTGGACCATCTCCCAGCCCACGCCCATGGCGTCGAGCAGCCGCTGGGTGAGCTCACGGTTGGTCAGCTCGATGCCGCCGCCGATGTTGTAGTACTCGCCCGCCTCGCCCTGCTCCAGCACCAGCTGGATGCCGCGGCAGTGGTCGTCGACGTGCAGCCAGTCGCGGACGTTCAGCCCGTCCCCGTAGAGCGGCACCGTGGCGCCGTCCAGGAGGTTGGTGACGAACAGCGGGATGACCTTCTCGGGGAACTGGTACGGCCCGTAGTTGTTCGTGCAGCGCGTCACCGAGATGTCGAGCCCGTGGGTGCGGGCGTACGCGCGGGCGATGAGGTCGCCACCCGCCTTCGCCGCGGCGTACGGGCTGTTGGGCTCGAGGAGGTGGTCCTCGGTCCACGACCCCACGGGGATCGAGCCGTAGACCTCGTCGGTCGAGACGTGGACGACGCGGTCCACCCCGGTCCGCAGGCAGGCGTCGAAGAGGGTCTGGGCGCCGAGCACGTTGGTCACGACGAAGTCGGCGGCACCGGAGATGCTGCGGTCGACGTGAGTCTCCGCGGCGAAGTTGACGACGACGTCGTGGCCCGGCAGCAGGTCGGCCAGCAGCCCGGCGTCGGTGATGTCCCCCTGCACGAACCGGTAGCGGGGGTCCGCCTCGACGTCGGCGAGGTTCGCCGGGTTCCCCGCGTAGGTGAGCTTGTCGAGCACCGTCACCTCGGCGTCGGCGTACCCGGCGTAGCCGCCCGCGAGGAGCGTGCGGACGTAGTGGGACCCGATGAAGCCGGCAGCGCCGGTCACGAGCAGGCGCACGGGGGCGTCCTCCTGGGCTCGGCGAGGGGTGCCGTCGGTCCGCGAACCGGCCGCCGGTCGGGCGGAGGGTACCAAGGGCCTCCCGCCCGGGCGGGAGGCCGGATGGCGCCGCGCGGGCGCGCGCTGGGCCCCGGCGGTCACCGGGCTGCGAGCGGACGGCGCACGCCGGTACCGTTCCCGGGGCCCGGTCGGCGCGGCGCCCGTGGACGGCGCGTCGGGAACATCCCGGCGGACCCGCTCGTCAGGGGCTCGTACAGTCGCTCTGCCCGGCGGCCTGCGCCGGGCCCGCGACGGCGACGCAGACAGGAGCAGGGTGAGCGAGGACTACCGGTACTCGGGCGGGCTCCCCCCGGAGCTCAGCCCGCGGCGTGTCCCCGCGCCCCGGCCCCGGGGCCTGCACCGCGCGTTCAACGTCCTGCTGGTCCTGCTGTCGGTGATGGTGCTGGTCGGCAGCGGCTCGATGTACGGCCTGTACAACTACTACAACGGCCGCATCGCGAAGCTGCACCTGCCCGGGCTCGCGAACAGCGACAGGAACGGCAGCTCGGCGAACTACCTGGTCGTCGGCTCGGACAGCCGCGACGGGGCGACGGCCGCGGAGCTGCGCGCGGCGAACACCACGGCCGACGGCGGCGGCACGAACACCGACACCATCGTGCTGATCCACGTGCCGGGGGGCACCGCGGAGCCCGTGACGATGGTCAGCTTCCCGCGCGACTCCTACGTGAACGTGCCGGGCTGGCCGGGGCGCCACAAGCTCAACTCGGTGTACGACCACTTCGGCGGCCGGGGCAAGAACAACAGCGGCGGCGGTCCGGACGCGCTGATCTCCACCATCACGAACCTGTCCGGGCTGAAGATCGACCACTACATGGAGGTCAACTTCTTCGGCTTCATGCGCATGACGGACGCCATCGGCGGCGTCGACGTCTGCCTGCTGAAGCCCGCCCGCGACCACTTCAGCGGCATCAACCTCGCGGCGGGCGTGCACCACCTCAGCGGGGTGCAGGCGCTGCAGTTCGTCCGGCAGCGGCACGGCCTGCCGAACGGCGACCTCGACCGCATCAAGCGCCAGCAGTACTTCGCCAAGGCGATCCTCACGCGCGTCACCTCCGGCGGCATCCTCGTCAACCCGGCGGAGGTGAAGCGGGTGCTCGACGCCGCCACCTCGTCGATCTACGTGGACAGCGGGCTCGACTCCATCACCCAGCTGCAGGACCTCGCCAGCAAGATGAAGGGCGTGGCGGGCGCCGGCGTCGCGCAGCTGACCGTGCCCGTGGCCAACCAGGACGGCCACGCGGACGGTCAGAGCGTCGTCCTGCTCGACGACGCGAAGATCCCCGACTTCTTCGCGCCGCTGAAGCCGGGGTACACGCCGCCGGCGGCGTCGGACACGCCCACCGCCGAGGCCTCCCCCACGCTCGCCGCGGGCAGCCTGCTGGCGCCCGGCTCCGTCTCGGTCGCCGTGCAGAACGCGTCGGGGGTCAACGGGCTCGGCCGCCAGGCCGCCACGGACCTGGCCAAGGTCGGCTTCCGGGTGGCGGCGCCGACCACGGCGACGGGCGCGGCGAGCAAGCACACGGTCGTGCAGTACGGCTCGTCCGCCACCTCGGCGGCCCGCACGGTGGCGTCGTCGATCGACGCCGCGTCCGTGCAAGCCGACCCCTCGCTCGCCCCGTCGGCCGTCCGGGTGGTGCTGGGCTCGGACTACACAGCGGCGCACACCCCGCAGGCGCGGACCGTCGACGTGACCGGGGGTACGACGGCCGCCGCTCCCACCGCCCCGCCCACGACCGCCGCCCCGACGCCGGGCCCGAGCAGTTCCGCGGCCGGCGGAATCGGCTGCATCCTCTGACCGAACAGGTATCCTGGGACCCGGGGCTCCTGCGGAGTCCCCCTTCCCGTGTCATCCCCTGCGCCGGCGGACGGATCCGCAGCGGGGCCCGGCCGCAGCGCGGCGGCCGAGCGGCACGGCCCACAGCGTCGCCGCGTCCCCGACGCACGCCGCACGGCCGGAGACATTCCGGACGACCGAGACGAACGAGGAGCGGTGACCACAACCCTCCCGTCGGCGCTCCCCGATACGCCGACGCCCGCCGCGCGGCGCTCCCGGCGGCGCGTGGTCCTGCGCGCGGTGAGCTGGCTGCTGGCCGTCGTCGGCGGCGTGGGGCTGCTCGGCAGCGCCGGCCTGCTCGGCGTCTACGTCCACTACACGAACGCGATCCAGCACGTCAGCGTGGCCGGGCTGCGCACCTCGACCACCGCCGCCGTCGCCACCCCCGAGGAGAACATCCTGCTGGTGGGTTCGGACAGCCGGGACGGGGCCACCGCGGCCGACCT
>JAOPWU010000062.1 GCA_025965515.1 Mycobacterium sp. | reverse complement strand
CCCGGCTGCGGCACCCCGGCGTCGAGGATGCGCCCGCCGAGGTTGGGGATCACGGCCCGGTCGTGGTCGAACGGCAGTCCGGGCAACTCCTGCGCGCGATAGCCGATCGCCCGCAGCACGAGGCCGGCGGGCAGGACCTGTTCGGTGACTCCGCCGTCGCGGCGGGTGCGGCGCACCGCAACCCCGGTGACCCGGCGCTCGCCGAGGATCCGCCGCGGAGCGGCGCCGAAGTGCAGGTGGATGCGTCGGGGCCGGGGAGGTCCGGGTTTGGCCGCCCACGCCCGCAACGTGCGTAGGTTGTGGCCCGCGTCCCGCCCGGCGGCTGCGGCTGCCCCGTCGTCCGCCGGCAGGTCGGCGGGGTCGACGACGACCTGCACGTCCGCGAGGCCACCCAGCTCCCGCAGCTCGACCGGGGAGAACTTCGCGTACTCGGGAGCGCGGCGGGCCAGCAGGTGCAGATCGGTGATGGTGCTGCTCCCCAGCGCGGCGAGGACCTCGGGCGGCATGTCGGTGCCCTCGAGGTCGCGACCGGCCTTGGCCAGGATGCGCACCAGGTCGAGCGCCACGTTGCCGGCACCGATCACCACGGCGGCGTCGGTAGCGAGCACGAACCGTCGATCGGCCGCGTCCGGGTGACCGGAGTACCAGGACACGAACTCCGCGCCACCGTGGCTGCCCGGCAGGTGTTCGCCGGGGAGGCCCAGCTCGCGGTCGTCCCGGGCGCCGGTGGCGTACACGACGGCGTCGTAGTGCCGCCGGAGGTCGGCCCGGTGGAGGTCCACGCCGAAGCGGACGTTGCCGAAGAAGCGCACCCCGGGGCGTTGCAGTTCGCGCTCGAAGACCCGGATCACGGATTTGGTCTTGACGTGGTCGGGGGCGACCCCGTACCGGACCAGCCCGTAGGGGGCCGGCAGCAGGTCGAAGACGTCGACCGCCGGCACCTGGCCGGAGCCGGCGAGCGCCTGCAGCGCGAACAACCCCGCCGGACCGGCGCCGACGACCGCCACGCGCCGGGACGCCGGCAGCGGAGCGGCGGGGTGGGGCGACGCTGAGAACACGGTGTCTCCTGGTCCTGGCGGGAACGGTTGCCGACGGCGGGTCCGGTCAGCCGCGCGGGGGCAGCGCCTGCACCATCGGGTGGTCCCGCTCGGTGAGGTCGAACCCGGCGGAGCCGCCCGGGGAGCCCACTTCGGCGAACAGCTCGGCGGCCGCGACGGCGAAGCCGGCCTGCTCGGCCGGGAGATCGAATTCGTGCTGGATGGCGCCCTGCGGGCAGAGCGGCTCGCAGGCGCCGCAGTCGATGCACTCGTCCGGGTGGATGTACAGCATCCGGCTGCCCTCGTAGATGCAGTCGACCGGGCACTGCAGCAGGCAGGCCTTGTCCTTGATGTCCACGCAGGCCTCGCCGATCACGTAGGTCACGGCACACCCCTTTCCGTCAGTGGGAGCGGTTCGGGCGGTCGCGGCCCGCGAGCGGGCAGATCCCCGGCCGCAGCCGGCGCCGCCTGGGGGCGGCCGGTGATGCCGACCCGGCGCCCGATGCTCCGAGTCTGCGACCGGAACGTGACGTCAGCCATGTGTGAACCGTCCGACGTGCCATGCTTCTTATGGAGGTCCTCTCCATGAGCGCAGGCGCGGTAGCGCCGCGGAGGAGTGCCCATGACCGTCAGCACGTCACCCGCCGGCAGCGACCCGCCGGACCAGGCCGGCTGGCTCCATCTGCTGCTGGCGGACGCTCCCTTCGCCACGCTCACCGAGCACCTGGAGCGGCTCCGCCGGACCGCGACCACCGACGCGGAGCGGCAGCGGGTGGACGCCGAGGGCACCCAGGCGTTGCACCTGAAGACCCTGCTGGCCGAGCTGCGCCAGCGGGCGGAGGAGCTGAGCGCGCTCAACCTGATCGCGGGGCAACTGCCCGCGCTGCACGACC
Source organism: Mycobacterium sp. (assembly GCA_025965515.1). GTDB lineage: Bacteria > Actinomycetota > Actinomycetes > RYN-182 > RYN-182 > RYN-182. The sequence goes on along the minus strand of JAOPWU010000062.1, from coordinate 18,225 downwards.
TGGACGACGTCCTGCAGGAGATCGTCCGGCAGGCCCACGGGCTGCTCAGCGTGGACATCGCGTACCTCGGCCTGGTGAGCGAGGACCGCGACGACGAGATGGTCCTGCTGGTGACAGCCGGGGAGCTGTCGCCCCGGCTGCGGGGATTCCGGTTCCCGCTCGCCACCGGCATCGCGGGCCGGGTGGTCGAGCTGGGGGTGCCGCAGTCGACCAGCGACTACCTCAGTGCGAGCGAGATCCTGCACAACGCCGACGCCGACGCGGCGGTCAGCTCCGAACACATCGGGACGCTGCTCGGGGTGCCGCTGAAGCTGCGCCGGGACGTCATCGGCGTGTTGTTCGTCGGGGTACGGCACCAGCGGCCGTTCTCCGACGGCCAGGTCACCCTGCTGACCTCGCTGGCCTCGCACGCGGCGATCGCCATCGCGAACGCCCGGCTGTTCGCGCAGTCGCGGCGGGCGGTGGCCGAGGCCGAGGCGGTGAACCGGCAGCTGCTGGCCCAGGGCCGGGACGTGCAGCGGGCCGCCACCCTGCACGAGCGGCTCACCCAGATCGTGCTGGCCGGCGGTGGGGTGGCCGAGGTCGCCGAGGGCGTCGCCGAGGCCACCGGCGGCGAGGTGATGTTCGTGGGACAGGCGGCGACCCGGCGGGGCGATGGCCGGGGGGCCGCGGTACCGGCCGCCGCGGCACCAACGACCGGATTCCGGGACCTCGACCCGGAGGCGCTGGCGGAGCGGTTCACCGCCCCGGAGCAGCGGCGCACCGTCGAGATCCAGCTGCCGGACGGGGCGGCGGCGACGCTCAGCCCGATCGCGTCGGGAGAGGACTACCTCGGGACGCTCGTGCTGGTGACCCGGGCGGCGCCCAGCGAGAGCGACGTCCGGCAGCTCGAGCGGGGGGCGCTGGCCACCGGGCTGGTGCTGATGACCGAGCGGGCGGTCGGCGAGGCGGAGATGCGGCTGCAGGACGAGTTCCTCGGCGAGCTACTGACCCACCCCCAACGGGACCCGAAGCTGCTCGGCCGCCGGGCCCGGCAGGCGTCGGTCGACCTGGCCGCGCCCTACTGCGTCCTGGTGCTGGCGGCGCCGGCGGGGCAGAAGTCCCCGACCCGTGCGGTCGCGACCGGCCTGGCCCGGTCCCGCGGGGGCATCGTCGGGGAGCACGGCGGCTACACCGTGGTGCTCGTCCCGGGGAGCGCCCCGGAGGCGCTCCGGGACGAGTTGGCCCGGACGGTGCCGGCGACGGCCGCCCGGGACGCCACCATCGGGGTGGCCGGGCCGGCTGTCGGCCCGCGCGCCCTGGCCGAGGCGTTCGACGACGGCCGCCGCGTGATCAGCGTGCTGCACGCGCTCGACCGGACGGCGGACGTCGCCTGCCCGTCGGACCTGGGCATCTACCGGTTCCTGTTCAGCGCCGCCGGCCGGGCCGAGGCCAGCGAGCTGGTCGCCCGCGCCGTCGGACCGCTGCTCGAGCACGATCGGGCCCGGGCCACCGACCTGGCGGGGACCCTCACGGCGTTCCTGGCGAACAGCCGCCGGCACGCGGCCACCGCCAAGGAGCTGCACATCCACGTCAACACGCTGTACCAGCGGCTGGATCGGATCGTGGCCGTCCTGGGCGAGCAGTGGCAGGAGCCGGAGCGGGCGCTCGAGGTGCAGATCGCCCTGCGGCTGTCCCGGCTGATGCACACCCTGGACCGCCGTGCCGCCCGGCAGCCGGTGACCGACCGCGACCCGCACTGACCCCGGGCGTGCGGACGCCGACCGCAGGCATGACGTGCATCACGCCCCGCAGTGTGTGAAACCTCCACTCCGGTCCCTGCATTCGGGACGAGTTCTCCATGGCACGTGAGCCCCGCGACGCCACACAGTGCTCTACATCACCTAGCGCCGCTCAGGCGCAACCCGGCCGGGCCCTGACGCCCGGTGGGTCCAGGCACGTGGCGGCAGCCCGCAGCTGACCGGCGCGATCGATACGAGGCTAAGGGAGGCACACGTGGAGACGGCTCTGCACCACGCCGCCGGCGACGACGAACAGCTGCGTCAACGGGTGGTCCGCAAGGTCGCCTGGCGGATCGCCCCCTTCGTGGGGCTGCTGTTCTTCGTCAACTACCTGGACCGGACGAACATCGCCTTCGGCAAGCTGACGATGAGCAAGGACCTGCACCTCACGGATACCCAGTACGGGCTGGCGTCCGGGCTGTTCTTCATCGGCTACCTGCTGCTCGAGATCCCCAGCAACCTGGCCCTGCACCGCTTCGGCGCCCGCCGGTGGATGGCCCGCATCATGCTGACCTGGGGGATCATCGCGTCGCTGATCGCCTTCGTGCCGAACGCAGGGATGCTCAACCTGCTGCGCTTCCTGCTGGGCATCGCGGAAGCCGGCTTCTTCCCCGGCATGATCCTTTATCTGACGTACTGGTTCCCGAAGCGGGAACGGGCCCGGGCCACGGCCATGTTCCTGGTGGCCATCCCCGCCTCGTCGGCGCTCGGCTCGCCGCTGTCGGCCCTGCTGATCCAGCACGGGCAGGGCATCTGGGGCCTCGACGGCTGGCGCTTCATGTTCCTCGTGGAGGGCATCCCCTCCATCCTGCTGGCCTTTGTGACCTGGTTCTTCCTGACCGACCGCCCGGCCAAGGCCCGCTGGCTGACGACGGAGGAACGTGACTGGCTGACCGGCACCCTCGAGCACGAGGAAGCCGCGACCGGCGCCAGTTACCACTACCCGATGCGCAAGGCGCTGCTCAGCGGCAGGACCCTGGGCCTCGCCGCGGTCTACTTCGGTGCGATCTACGGCCTGTACGCCCTCGGGTTCTTCCTGCCCACCATCATCAAGGGCTTCCAGAAACAGTACGGCGTGCACTACTCGCTGACCCAGATCGGCCTGATCACCGCGATCCCGTACTTCATCGGCGCGGTGGCCATGGTGCTGTGGGCCCGGCACGCGGACCGCACGAACGAGCGGGTCTGGCACGTGGCCATCCCACTGATCGTCGGCGGCATCGCCATCCCGATCACGCTCTACCTGAACAGCCCCCTGGCCGCCATGGTCGCGGTCAGCATCTGCGCGGTCGGCGTGCTCTGCTCGATGCCCACCTTCTGGTCGCTGCCCAGCATGTTCCTCACCGGTACGGCGGCCGCCGCCGGAATCGCCATGATCAACATGATGGGCGGCAGCCTCGCCGGGTTCGCGGCCCCGTACATCACCGGCTTCCTCAACGACCACACCGGATCGTCGAAGACCGGGCTCTGGGTGGTCGGGCTCACGATGATCGTCTCCGGCGGCATCGTGCTGCTCCTGAAGGCGACCCCGGCCGGCCGGGCAGAGCCGATCGAGCCCGCGGTGGTCAACCCGCTCCACCCCTCCCAGCTCTCCCCCGCAGCGGAGCTGTAGCCCCACTCCCCCGCAACGTCCCGGGTGCCGTCGCCAAGAACACGGCACCCGGGGCACCAACCCTGCGCTTTTCCAGCAGACAAGGACGACATGGACCAGTCAGCAGCCACGGGCCCACGGGTGGCGATCGTCACCGGGGGCGCGTCGGGTATCGGCCGGCGGACCGCCCAGGTCCTCGCCCGCGACGGGGTCGGCACATACCTCATCGACACCGACGAGACCGCCGGCGAGCAGACCGCGGGGGCGCTGCGGGCGAGGGGCGGCACCGCCACCTTCCTGCGGGGCAGCGTCAGCGACGAGGCCTTCCTGGACACCGCGGTCGACCGCGTGATCTCCGAGCAGGGCCGCATCGACTACCTGGTGAACGCCGCCGGGATCCTGGACGGGTACGCCACCCTGGAGGAGACCAGCCCGGCCCTGCTCGACCGGGTTCTCGCAGTGAACCTGCTCGGCCCGGTGCAGCTGTGCCGCCGGGTGGTCCCGCACATGGTGTCCGCCGGCTACGGCAAGGTCGTCAACGTGACCTCCTGGGCCGCGAGCGTGGGGGACGCCGGCGGCATGAGCTACACGGTGAGCAAGCACGGGCTGCTCGGCCTGACCCGCAACCTGGCCGCGAGCTACGGCCGGCACGGGGTCCGGGTCAACGCGGTCTGCCCCGGGGCCATCGGCACCGGCTTGCGCGCCAGCACCGCCCGCGAGCTCGCGGGCTTCGAGCTCGACATGAGCCGCGGGCTCGGGGCGTCGGGCCCGGAGCGGCTCCAGTCCCTCATCCCGCTCGGCTTTCCGGGCAGCGACACGGACGTGGCCGAGCTCATCGCCTTCGTCTGCTCCGATCGCGGCGACTACATCCACGGCGCCTCGCTGCCGGTCGACGGCGGCTTCCTCTGCCGCGGCGCGTAACCCCAGCCCCGGCCCCACCCCCGGCGCGTACCACCTCATCCAGGAGTTGAGCTGCATGACCCAGACCGACTATCAGCGGCCCCCCCACGGCCCCGTCCTGCCGACCGACCCTGGCGTGCCCAAGGCCTGCAGCTTCGCGGGCGTGCGGGACGTGCTCAAGTCCAAGGACCTGAGTTCCGCCACCCACGTCACCGACTGGGAGTTGCTGGGCGGAACGGTGATGACCGTGGACGGTGCGGAGCACACCGCCCGGCGCCGGCTGGAGTCCGCGCTGTTCAAGCCGCAGACCCTGAAGTGGTACGAGCGGACCGTCCTGCAGCCGGCGATCGAGGCCACCCTGCAGCGCACCGCCGAGACCGCGCGCGACGAGGACGGCCTGGTCCGGAGCGACCTGGTCCGGCTGGGCCGGCTGATCATGCTCTCGATCAGTGCCGCCGTCATCGGGCTGGACGACGTCGACGGCCACGACCGGCGGGAGCGGCTGGGCGACTGCCTGGACTCGCTCATCGAGGGAACCCTCGTCGAGTGGTCCGAGCGTGACCACGGCGCGATCATGGCGGACGCCCTGACGTGGAAGAAGATCTACGGCGACGAGTTCGTCGCCCCCGCGTTGGCCCGCCGGCGGGAACGTCACGCGGCCGACCCGACCGCCGCCACCGCGCAGCCGGATCTGCTGAGCGTGCTGGTCGCCGACACCGCGGGCGGCTGGGACGACGAGCGGATCCTGCGCGAGTGCACGCTGTACCTGGTGGCCTCGTCCCTGACCACCTCGACCGCGATGACCCACACCGTGGGACACCTGGACGCCTGGCTGCGCGAGCACCCGGCGGACCGCGCGAACCTCGGGGACAGCGAGTTCCTGCGGGCGGCCGCGATGGAGTCGCTGCGGCTGCACCCCGGCCCGCACATCCTGCTCCGCCGGGCGACGGCCGACCTCGAGGTCCCCGCGGAGGGCATCGCCGTGCACCCGGGTCAGGTACTCGGCGCGGACGTCCGGGAGGCGAACCGCGACACGGCCGCCTACGGCCCGACGGCCGCCGAGTTCGACCCTCGCCGCGAACTCGACAAGGAGGCCCCGGCCCCCGGCTTCACCTTCGGCGGCGGCCGGCACCTGTGCATCGGCCGGCCGCTGGCCCTGGGCAACTACGGCGGCCGGAACGAGGACGAGATGGACGGCATCCTCGTCCGCATGTTGAAGGGGCTCTACGCAGCGGGGGTCACGCCCGACGCCGACCGGCCTGCGGCCAAGGCGGACAGCATCCACGACCGCTACGAGCGGTACCCGGTCGTCTTCACCGACCTGTGAACGGCCCGCTGGCGCACCGGTCGCCGTTCGTCTACCTGGTCCGGGCCGAGTTCGCCGACCACGGCGAGGAGGACCGCTGGAACCGCTGGTACGAGGCCGAGCACATTCCCGAGCTGATGAGCGTGCCGGGCTTCCTCTCCGCGACGCGTTTCAAGGAACTGGGTCACCCGCACCGCTACCTGGCTGCCTACGAGATCACCGGCCCCGAGGTCTTCACCGAACCGCGCTACGCCGAGGTGGCCGGCTGGGGTGAGTGGGCACCTTGGATCGTCGAGTGGCGAAGGGGAACCTACCGCTTCGTCGACCCCGACTAGGGGTCCGGGCGGGCCATGCCCGACCCCAGCACCGAGCCGCCACACCCGCGCGGCCACCCCACCTGCTCGTCTCCGGAAGGACACCACCATGACCACGGGTCTGGACCACGACCTCGCTGCGCTGCGCGACGACCTCGCCGTCCGCGAGCTGCTGCACCGCTACGCGTTCGCGTTGGACGAGCAGGACATGGACCTCATCGCGTCCTGCTTCACGCCGGACGTGCGGGCGGAGTACAGCGGTCATGCGCTGGCCGGCGGCGTGCAGGGCATCGTCGGCCTGCTGCGCGGCGCGGGCAGCTTCGACAAGACGATGCACCACGTCGGGACCATCGTGGTCCGGCTGGACGGGGACCGGGCCGAGGCCCGGAGTTACACCATTGCGTACCTGGTGGGCCAGGAGGACGGCGAGCCGTACCTGCTCACCCGGGGCGTTCGCTACCTCGACCTCATGCGGAAGGCCGAGGACGGCTGGAAGATCTACGACCGGGTGCACGCGGTCGACTGGTCGAGCAAGGTGCCGGCGACGCTGGCCCCTGCCCTGCCGCCGGAATTCGTGGTGGCCCCGTGAGCGCCGCGACGCAGCCGGCACCCCCGGTACCGGTTCCCGACCTGGGTGCGGAGCCGGAGCTGTCCGCCACCGATCCGGACGGTCGCCCGGTGCTGCTCGGCAGCCGCTGCCGCGACTGCGGCGAGCTGGCGTTCCCGGAGCGCTTCGTGTGCGCCCGCTGCACCGGCGACCAGCTCGAGGTCGTGCCGCTGGGCGGCGAGGGCAGCCTCTACTCCTACACGACCATCCACGTCTCCTCGTCCCGCAGCACGCCGTACACCCTCGGCTACGTCGACCTACCGGCCGGCCCGCGGTTGCTCGCCACGATCGAGGCGGCACCCGACGCGCTCCGCACCGACCTCCCGGTCTCGCTCGGGGTGGGCGACGACGGCCAGTGGTGGTTCCAGCCCGCAGCGCAGGAAGGCGGCTCCCGATGAGCGTGTACGTGGTCGGCGCAGCGATGATTCCCATGGGCCGGTATCCCCACTCCAGCTACACCGGCCTGGCGGTCCCACCCGTACGGCGGGCGCTGGCCACCGCCGGCGTGGCGCGGGACGAGGTGCAGGCGGTCTTCTGCGGGCACGCGTTCGGCGGCATGCTCACCGGTCAGCGGATCGTCAAGGAGATCGGCCTCGGCGGGATCCCCGTCACGAACGTGGACAACGCCTGCTCCGGCGGGGCGACCGCCCTGCACGAGGCCTACCGGGCCGTCAGCGACGGACGGCACGAGATCGTCCTCGTCATCGGCGTCGACAAGCTGACCCAGTTCGGTGGTGGAACGCTGCCGCTCGTCACCGAGGACTGGGAGGTCCGGCAGGGGCTGGTCATGCCCGCGGTCTATGCCATGCGGGCGCGGCGCTACCTGGCCGAGCGCGAGGCCACGGTGGCGGACCTGGCCGGGGTGAGCGTCAAGGCCCGCGGGCACGGCGCGCTGAACCCCTATGCGCAGTACCGCAAGCCCGTCACCGTCGACGAGGTGCTCGGGTCCCGGCCGATCGCCGACCCACTGACCCTGCTGCAGTGCTGCCCCACCGGCGACGGCGCCGCGGCGGTCGTGGTGGTGTCGGATCGGGTCCGCAAGCGGCTCGGTGGGGAAGCCGTGCGCATCAGCGCATCCGTCCTGCACTCGGGCAGCCCGACCGGTGGGTTCCGCGACATGCTGCGCCCCCAGATCACCTATGACTCGGCCCGGGACGCGTACGAGCAGGCCGGTGTCGCCGGTACGGACCTCGACGTCGTGGAGCTCCACGACGCCTTCTCCATCGCCGAGCTCGTCTACTACGAGGCCCTCGGACTCTGCCCGGAGGGCGAGTCGCTGGACCTGCTGCGTCGCGGTGGCACCACGTTCGGTGGCGAGGTCGTGGTGAACCCCAGTGGCGGTCTGCTCGCCAAGGGGCACCCGGTGGGGGCGAGCGGGGTGGCGCAGGTGGTCGAGATGTTCTGGCAGCTGACCGGTCAGGCCGGCGACCGGCAGGTCGCGGACGCCCGGCTGGGCCTGACCCACGTCACCGGCGGCGGCATCTCCCAGCTCGACCACGGCGCCTGCACCGTGCACGTCTTCGAGCGCACCGGTTGAGCGGGGATACGTTCATGATTGCTACCGACCAGGCCGCACCGGCCTCGGATGCCCGCCCGGGCCCCCTGAACGGCGTCCGGGTGGTGGACCTGACCACGTTCCTCTCCGGCCCGTTCTGCACCCAGATCCTGGCCGACCTGGGGGCCGAGATCGTCAAGGTGGAGCCGTTCGGCGGTGACTCCAGCCGCTCCATCCCGCCGCACTTCGTCGGTGACGACAGCGCGTACTACCTCGGCAACAACCGGAACAAGCGCAGCATCGCGCTGGACCTGAAGTCCCCGGAGGGGCTGCGGATCGCGCGGGAGCTCATCGCCCGCAGCGATGTCGTGGTGGAGAACTTCCGGCCGGGGGTGTGTGAGCGGCTGGGCCTGGACGTCGACGCGCTGCGGGCCGAGCGGCCCGACCTGGTCTGGGCGTCGATCAGCGGGTTCGGCCAGACAGGTCCGTGGCGCGACCGGCCCGCCTACGACATGATCGTGCAGGCGCTGTCCGGGGTGATGAGCCTGACCGGCGAGGTGGGCCGGGCTCCGGTGCGGGCCGGCGTGCCGATCGGCGACCTGGTCGCCGGCCTCTACGCCGCCATCGGTGTCCTGGCCGGGCTGGCCGAACGCGGGCGCGGGGTCGCGGGCGGGCGCACCATCGACGTCTCCATGCTCGACTGCCAGCTCGCGATGCTGTCCTACCAGGCGGTGTACGCGATGCACAGCGGCACCACCCCGGGGCCGCAGGGGCGGGCGCACGATTCGATCCCGACCTATCGCGCCTTCACCGCCGGAGACGGACGGGCGCTGGTGGTGACCGCGAACACCGAGCGGATGTGGGCCGGGCTGTGCCACGTCCTGGGGCTGGGTCACCTCGTCGACGAGCCACGGTTCGCCGACGCAGGGGCCCGGCTGGCGCACCGGGACGACCTGTGGCAGCAGCTGGAGAAGGCCTTCCTGGCCGAGGACGCGGCCACCTGGGTGGACCGGCTGGTGGAGCGACGGGTGCCCTGCGCCCTCATCAAGACGGTGCCCGAGGCGCTGGACGACGCGCGGGAGACCGGCCGGGGCATGGTGCTGGACCTGGCGAGCGAGGACGGCCGGCGGATCAGCGTGCTGGGCAACCCGCTGCTGCTGGTCGGCGACGAGCCGGCGGCACCGGAGTTCCCGCCGGTGCTCGGTGAACACAGCGACGAGCTGCTCACCGGGCTGCTCGGCATGGAACCCGCACAGGTCGCCCGGCTGCACCGGGAGGGCGTCGTGCTCGGCCCCGACGACAGGTCGTGACACCCGGCCCCGGCGGGCAGCTGCTCGACCTCGGCAGCCACCGGACCGTGGCGCTGGTGCGCGGGCCGAGCGACGCGGAGACGGTCTGCTTCGTTCACCCCTTGGGGCTCGACCGACAGGCCTTCGACCTGGTCGTCGATCGCCTCGCCGCGACCTGGCGCTGTGTCACCTTCGACCAGCGCGGGCACGGGGCTGCGGATGCGGCACCGGACTCGATCGATCTCGACACGCTGGCCGGCGACGTGGTGGGGGTGCTCGACCACCTGGGCGCGCACCGGGCGCACCTGGTCGGCCACTCGCTCGGGGGCGCGGTGGCGGCGACGGCGGCGGCCACGGCCCCCGGGCGGTTCGCGTCGCTGGTCCTGATGGCCACGCCGGACGTGGGGGGGCCGGTCTTCCGGGAGCGCGCCGAGGCCGCCGAGCTGCACGGCCTGGCGCCCCTACTGGCTCCCACGCTGGAGCGGTGGTTCTCCCCGGTGCTGCGCGACGCCAGCCAGGCCGGCGTGGACTACGCGACCCGGTGCCTGCAGGCGATGAGCGTCCCGGCCTGGGCCGCGTGCTGGCGGGCCCTCGCCGACTTCCCCGGTTACGGCGGCCTGACCGGGCGGCTGCCGGCCATCCGGTGCATCGCAGGCGGCATGGACGCGTCCACCCCGCCCGCCACGCTCGGCCGGATCGCGGCACTGACGGGGGCGGACCTGGCGGTGGTGCCCGCTGCCGGGCACCTGCTGACCTGGGAGGAGCCGGTCGCCGTGGCGGCGCTGCTGGCCGAGCACTGGCAGCGCGCACCGGTCTGACCCGCGGGCAGGCACATTGCCCCGCGGCGCCGTCGTGGGCCACGCCGGCGGAGCAGCGCTCGGGTCAGCCACCTCAGGCCGCGGGAATGAGGTCGGCTGCACGCGCCTTGGGCAGGATGCTTGAAGGTACAACAACCCCTGGAGGAACCGTGGCCGCCGTCCTGCCCGAACCGGTCGTACGCACCGCGGGCAGCGCCGATCCGGCTGCGCCGCTCGTCGTCCTGCTGCACGGCCGAGGCTCCAGCGAACGCGACATCATCGAGCTGGCTCCGCACCTGCCGCAGAACGCCGCCTACGCAGCGGTGCGGGGGCCGATCGCGGAGGGCGGCGGCTTCGCCTGGTTCGCCAACCGGGGCATCGGCCGGCCGCTCCCGGACTCGCTGCGGCTGACCATGGCCTGGTTCACGTCCTGGCTCGACACGGTCGCGCCGGCGGGACGCGAGGTCATCCTGGTCGGGTTCAGCGGCGGCGCGGCGTTCGCCGGGGGGCTCCTCCTCGACCAGCCGTCGCGCTACTCCGGCGCGGCGATCCTCTACGGCACGCTGCCGTTCGACGCCGGCGTTCCCGTCACCCCCGGCCGCCTGGCCGGGATCCCGGTCCTCGTCGCCCAGGGGGAGCAGGACACCGTCATCCCGCGTGAGTTGCTGGACGCTACCTGGGAGTACCTGACCAACCCCTCCGGGGCGCCCGCGTGGGCGACCCGGTACCCGGGCGGGCACGGCATCTCGGCACCGGCGCTCGGCGAGCTCGGCGGCTGGTTGAACGAGCGGCTGACCTACCTGCGCGAGCACGGTCCCGGCCCCGGACTCATCGCCCCGTGGCCCGGCCTCCCGGGCGGCGTGCTGCCCGAGCGCGAGGGGTCACGCCCGGGGGTGAGTACGAAGACGCCGCAGGAGCAGCTCACCCAGAACAGCCCGCCGGCGCTGCAGGAGGCGCTGTTCGCCCGGTTGTCGGCGCTGCCCGGCGTGACGGCGCAGCCGTCGGCGATCTCGGTCCCCGGCGCGCGTGCGTTCGCGCTGCGGAACGGCGCCGGACCGACCGACGCCTTCCTGGTCCCGCAGGCCGGCGAGTTCGCGCACCTGCACCCCACCTACGACGGGTCGTTGCACGTGGCGCTGCCTGCGGCGATGGCCGCGGACGTGGTGACCAAGGGCTGGGGTGTGGCACATCCGCTGGCCGGGCTCCGGGTGACGCTCGGTTTCGCCATGCTGTTCGGACCTCGCGACGAGGCCGAGCTCGAGGTGGTCTCCGCCGTGGTGGGCTTCAGCCACGCGTGGGCTGCGGGCGTGGCGTCGAACCCACGCTGACCCACGACGGCCTCGGCGGTCGACGCCGCGCGGTCGGCTTCGCCGCTCGGGGTCCTGGTGGTCCTTCCCGCTACCGTCGCTGGGCGCGGCGCTTCCGGCCGCGGTACAGCGCGGTATCCGCGCGGGCCACCAGGTCCGCGGGGGCGTCGTCGGCGCGCAGCTCAGCGAGCCCGAAGCTGACGGACCCGCCGCCGGCGGATGCCGCGAGAACTCTGTTGAGGCGCGCCAACCGCCGGCCCGTCGCCGCCCGGTTGGCACCGGTCTGCACGCAGACGAATTCATCACCACCCCACCGGATGATCGCGTCGTAGGGGCGCACCTGGCCCCGGAGCGCGGCGGCGACCGTCACGAGGAGCCGGTCGCCCGCGGCGTGGCCGAAGAGGTCGTTGACCTCCTTGAGCCCGTCCACGTCGAGGAACGCCACCATCAGCGGCTGCCCTTCCCGCCGCGCCCGGTTCATCTCCCGTTCCAGCGCCGCGATGCCCGCCGCCCGGCGGTACACGCCGGTGAGCCCGTCATAGGACGCTTCGAGGAGCTCGGCGGCGGCGGCGCCCCGGTCGGCGGTGGAGGCGTCTCGGTCCTCCCCGCCGCGGGCGCGGTCGTCGGCTCCGGCGCCGCGGTCCCCCGCAGCGGTCCCGCGATCGCGGCCCGCGTACCGCCGTTCGCCTGCCCCCGCGCGGCGGTCCGACGACGCGTCACGCCGGTCGCTCGCCGCGTCCCGCCGGGCAGCCGCCGCGTCCCGCCGGGCAGCCGCCGACGATTCCCGCGAGTCGGCGGTGGCGCCCCGGTGTTCCTCGGAACGCTCCGCTGCCGAGTCCCGCTGCTCGGCGGCGCGGTCCCTGGCGTCAGCGGCGCGGTCCCTGCCGTCGGCGGCGGTGTCCCGGGTGTCGGCGTTGTGGTCGCGCTGCTCCGCCGCGCCGTCGCGGTCGTGGGCGGCGCCATCCCGTAGCTCCGCAGCCCGGTCCCGACCGGTGCCAATGCGGTCGGCGCGGCCAGCCGGCGGGAGCACCGGAGAGCGGGCCGGATAGTTGCCGAGCGTGGTCACATGCGGCCGCCAAACGTCCTCGGTGGCCGGGTCGCCCACTCCCGGGCTGGAACGTGGAAGTGGTTGCGGCTTCTACACCTGCCAGGAGTGTGCCCCCGAAGGTGGCACGCCGGTGACCGAACGGCGGCGACACCCGGCGACCAGGGGGCATGCCTCGGCGGACGGGCGCCCGGCCGCCACCGTGGCACGCATCCAGCGGAGGGCTGCACCATCGCTCGATCCGCGCCGCGCCGCACGTCGTGGACGTAGCGGCGTCGGCTGCAGACTTCTCTACAGCCGACGCCTTGGCGGCGGAACGCTCGCGATCAAACCGCCGCCCAAGGCTGCGCTACCGCCGCGCAGCCATCAACAAACCAGACGGGTCCGGCGGGCGATCTCCCGCCCAACGTCGCGGCGACGTGTTCGTGACGGTCGCGCTGACGGCCCGCCGCGTCGGCGACGACGTGAGCCGGCCTGTCACGGCCAGTTCGCCGTCAGCGCGACGATCGCAATGTCGTCGCGCTGGGCGGCAGCGATCGCACCGTGCACCCGCTCGACGATCCCCGGCGCGGACAATCCGGCGCAGCCCCGCAGCACGTCCTCCAGCCCTTCCTGCTGGAGCCGCAACGGACGGCCGGAGTCGTGCACCCCGTCCGTGATCAGCACAAGGGTGTCGCCCGGCGCGAGCTCAACAACGGCGTCCGCGATGTCGACCGTCGGCAGCACGCCCAGCAGCGTGCCCGGCGTCCCGACCACCTCGGTGCTGCCGGTTGCGCGCAGGACCGTCGGCAGCGGGTGTCCCGCGCTCGCGAACAAGACACGGGTGCCGGTTCCGCCCGGCTCGACCCGAGCGAACAGGGCGGTGACGAACGGGGCGTCCGCGGCCGCGGACGGGTCCGCGAGGAGCGCCTGGTTAACGGTCTCCAGAACTGTGCGCGGGGCCCCTTCGTGAATGGCGGCGGCGCGGATCGTGTACCGGGCAGCGCTGGTCCGGGCGGCGGCGTGCGGGCCCTTACCCATCACGTCGCCGATCACGAATCCCCAGGCGCTGCCGTCGATGGGGAAGACGTCGTAGAAGTCGCCGCCGACCTCGAACCTGCTCGCCGGCTGGTACCGGGCGGCGAGGGTCAGGTGCGGGATGGTCGGCAGGGACGGCGGGAGGAGGCTCGCCTGCAGGGCCTGGGCGAGATGTTCGACATCCCTCAGCCGCTGCTCCGCCGACGCGACCGCAAGCCGGGCGTTGCGCCGGAGTTCGAGTTCGTCGACGACCACCCGCGCCAGCTCGACGAGCAGGTCCTTCTCCTGCTCGGTGACCTCGCGGGGCTCCCGGTCGATGACGCACAGCGTCCCGAGGTTGAACCCGTCGTGCGTCGTCAACGGGGCGCCTGCGTAGAAGCGAAGGCCGAACTCGCCCGCGACGAGCGGGTTCGCGAGCGTCCGCGGGTCGGCGACCGCGTCGGTGACGATCCACGGCTCCAGGCCCATGATCGCCGAGGCGCACAGCCCAGGCTCGCGATCGATCTGCGTCACGTCGAGACCGTGGTGCGATTTGAACCAGATCCGGTCGCTGTCGACGACGCTGACGATCGCGATCGGCACCTGGAAGATCTGGGAGGCCAGCGCGGCGACCCGGTCGAACGCGCCATCGGGAGGCGTGTCGAGGATGTCGTAGCGCCGGACCGCTTCCAACCGGTCCCGCTCCGCGCGGAGCCCCACTACGGTCACGAACCCAGCCCCCCTCTGGTCGCGGGGGCGAGCCCCGCCTGGATCTTACCTAGGAGGCCTCGGCGGGGGCCAAGCGCGGGCGGAGAGCGACGCGAGGTGGTGGCGGGCAGGTCCCCTGGAGGAATCGCTCCGGCGAGCCCTCAGAGTCTGGGGTGCGTGGCCGCGTACCCGTCGATCAGGCGCAGCAGCGTCGTCTCGTCCGTCTTCGAGACGGGCCAGACGTCGATCGGGAACCTGATTGCCGAGAGCGCCTCGGGCGGGAAGTCGCTGAAGAGCAGGATGGGGCCCACGTAGCCCTCTGCCCGAAGCCGGGGCGCGGTCTCGACGCCCGTCAGCCCGGGCATGAGGTGGTCGAGCACGATGACGTCCGGCATGGCCCGGGCCAGGTGCTCGAGCGCGGCGCTGCCGCTCGGGACCTCGACGATCCGGTGGTGCCGTTCGGCCAGCCGCGTGTACACGTCACCAGCGCCGCCCGCCTGATCGTGCACGAACAGCACGTCCAGGACCCGGCTCTCCGCTGGGCCGGCCGCGCCGCCGGACGTGGGGGACCGCTGCTGTAGCCACTCGGCCGTGATCCGCGCGTCGGCCGGACGCGCGATGTGGTAGCCCTGCAGGTAGTCGGCACCGAGCCGCAGCAGGGAGGTGGCCACAGCCTCGTCCTCGACGCCCTCGGCAATGACGGGCAGGTGGAGGCTGTGCGCCAGGGCGATGACCGATCGGACGATGCGCTCGGTCCGGACATCGGAGTCCAGGTCCACGATGAACGAGCGGTCGATCTTTATCTCGTCCACAGGCAGCCGTTTCAGGTAGGCCAGGGAGCAGTAACCCGTCCCGAAGTCGTCGATGGCCACGCGCATCCCGGTCGCGCGCAACGCGTCGAGGGCGTCCCAGATCTCCTGGTTGCTGCCTTCGGCGAGCGCCGTCTCCGTGATCTCCAACGTGAGGAACTTCGCGGGCAGGCCGGCGGACGCCACGATCTGACTGACGTGTGCCACCAGGCCGGGGTCGCTGAGCAGCTTGCCCGACAGGTTCACGCCCACCGAGACGGGCATCCCCGCGGCGTGCCAGCGCACGGCCTGGTGCGCCGCCAGGCCCAGGACGCGCGTCGTCAGGGCCTTGATCAGCCCGTTCTGTTCGGCGAGCACGATGAACTGGTCGGGCGGCACCGCGCCCCGCTCGGGGTGGAACCAGCGCGCCAGCACCTCGAGGTAGTGGACCCGGCCCTGGCCGTCGACGACGGGCTGGAAGGCGACGGTGAGTTCGCCGTTGTCGATGGCGGCGCGCAGGTCGCCGACGAAGCGCAGTGCCCCGGCGCCGGCTTCGTCGGATCCCTCGGTGTGCATCGCCCAGCCGCCCGACAGGGCCTTTGCCTCCTGGCCCGCCACCGTCGCCCGGGTGATCAGCAGCTCCGCCTCGGTGCCGTCGGCCGGCGCCGTCACGACGCCGATGCGCACCGAGACGAACACCGCGTTCCCGTCCGACCAGTACGGTTCGCCCACGCTGCGGCGCACCAGGACCGCGAGCGCCACCGCCTCCTCGGGCGTCGCGCAGCCGACGGCGAGGATGGCGAACTCGTCCCCGCCCATCCGGGCGACGGAGTCCTGGCCGCGGGTCACCGCGGTGAGCCGCCGCGCCACCTCGCACAGGATCCGGTCGGCGGCGGCCTGGCCGATACCCGCGTTGATCTGACGGAAGCGGTCGACGTTCACGATCAGGACGGCCAGCCGTCGGGCCGAGGGCCGCGGATGTGCGAGTGCCGCCCGCAGCCGCTCGTAGAACGCGCGCCGGTTGCCTAGACCGGTCAGTTCGTCACGGGACTCCTGCCGGGAGAGGGCGTCCTGCAACGCGCGATGCGGACGGAGGTCCTCCACCTCGGCGATCACGCGCGCGAGACGCCCCGCATCGTCGCGCACGGCCGTTGCCGTCAAGCGGCCCCACGTGCGATCGCCGGAGGGAGTGACGAAGCGCTTCTCCAGACAGAAATGTGTCGAGGTACCGGCGGCGAGGCGACGCAGCTCCTCGGCGCTTCTCTCCACATCCTCAGGGGCAGTGACGTCGCGGAAGGTCCGGCCCAGGAGCTCGTCGCTCCGGCACCCGAGGAACGTGCACAGGGCCTCGTTCACCTCGAGAAATTCACCGAACTCGTCGGTGATGGCCATGCCGACATTCGGGCGCCGAAGGACGGCGTCGACCAGCTGCGGCCCGGTGATGCCGGCCATCACAGCGGCACGGTCGGCCCCACCCGGGGGAGCCGCGGTGGCCGGCGGGTCGTCGCTCGCAGCGGCTGCCATAGCTAAGGAACACGCCTCCGAGCTCATGTGGTGCGTGACCGTCAGACGGCAGGGCCTGGCGCGAGTGCGCCCGTTCGACGCGACATCGCGGAAAGCGGTTTGGGGCGCTTCAGGTCATTACACCCGGAAACGCCGCGACGTGCTGCCGATCTCTCAGGTGTAGCCGGGTGGTCCGAGAGAGCACCTCGCCCTTGCATGAGCCGCGTTGCGTGCGTCGGCAGCGCCCAGCGCGCGACGCCGCGCTCCCCCTCGCGCCCTACGGCGGAGCCGACCGGGCGGCCTGAAGGCGTCCCGCACCTGCGGATCGAGCTGCTCACCCGGGCCTTCAGGAGTCGACGAGAAGACGGCTGACGGCGGCTCGTGCACCACCCGCGTGCAGTGACCGCGTTTGCTCTGTGAACGCGTCGACGAAACGGGCCTCGTCGGCGAGGTCGCCGAAGACGCCGGTCCGGCCCAGAAATTCAGCCGGCGACCCTTCGGCCGCGGCGGCAGCGTCCGCAACCGACTCGAGCAGCCGATCAACGACAGTGATCCGCTGGCCCTGCTCGTCGACGCCGAGCGCGTACCGCGCCCACGCTGCGCACACCAGCGCCGAGCGCGTGATGTCGCCGCCACGGGCGAGCTGCTCCCGCACGACCGGCAGCAGGAACGCGGGGATGCGGTCGGAGCTCTCAGCACAGAGCCGGCTCAGGGTGTCGCGCACCGCGGAGTTGCCGAAGCGCTCGAGCAGCGTCCGGCGGTAGGCGTGGAGGTCCACGCCGGGGACGGGCAGCAGCGTCGGCGTGGCCTCGTTCTCCATGTAGCCGAGCAGGAACGCGGCGAACACCGGGTCGGCGCACACCTCGTCGGTGTACCGGTAGCCGGCGAGGTAGCCGAGGTAGCCGATCGCCTGGTGGCCGGCGTTCAGCAGGCGGAGCTTCATCAGCTCGTACGGGTGCACGTCGGGCACGACCTGAACGCCGACGTCCTCCCACGGCGGACGGCGGCCCGACGGCACCTCCTCCAACACCCACTGCACGTACGGCTCGCAGACGACCGGCCAGGCGTCGTCGAGGCCGAAGCGTTGGGTGAGGACCGCGCGGTCCTCGTCGGTGGTCGCGGGCGTGATCCGGTCGACCATCGAGCTCGGGAACGGAACCTCCCGGCGGAGCCACTCGCCAACCTCGTCGTCGAGCAGCGACGCGAAGCCGCTGAACGCCTCGCGTGCGACTGTGCCGTTCTGTGCGACGTTGTCGCAGGACAGGACGGTGAATGGCGGGAGACCGCGGGCGCGACGGCGCACCAGCGCCTCGGTCACGAGTCCGAACACACTGAGCGGCGCGGCGTTGCGCTGCACGTCGAGCAGCACTGCGGGCTCGTTCGGCGTGAAGCGACCAGTGTGCGGGTCGACGGCGTAGCCGCCCTCGGTGATGGTCAGCGACACGATGTGCGTCGTCTCGGCGGCCATCCGCTCGATGACGGCGTCAGGGTCGTCCGGGGCGTACAGGTAGTCGACCAGGGAGCCGATCACGCGGGGCTCGAGCCGGCCGTCGGGGTGCTTGACGACGACGGTGAACAGGCCGTTCTGATCGTGCAGCACGTCGCGCATGCGACGGTCACCCGGCTGGGTTCCGACGCCGCAGATGCCCCACTCGAGCCCGCCGACTGCCAGCACCCGCTCGACGTAGACGGCCTCGTGGGCGCGGTGGAAGCCGCCGACGCCGACGTGCACGATGCCGGCGGTCACGGCGCTGCGGTTGTACGACGGCGTCGGGACGTCGAGCCCGGCGAGGGTCGT
>JAOPWU010000053.1 GCA_025965515.1 Mycobacterium sp. | reverse complement strand
CGGCGCCCTGTGCGTCTCCCCGGACAATTCCCCCTGGAGTCCCTATGGCAGGACCTGACCGCCCCGGCGCGATGCTGGCGCAGGCTCCGACGGGAACGCCCCGGGCCTCCAAGCTGTCCGAGACCATCGCCAAGCAGATCGTCGACGATATCTTCGACAGCGGCCTGAAGCCCGGTGCGAAGCTGCCCGCGGAGCGGGAGATGCTGGAGCGCTTCGGCATCAGCCGCGGCACCCTGCGCGAGGCCCTGCGCATCCTCGAGGTACACGGTCTGCTGGTCATCCGCTCCGGTCCGCAGGGCGGCCCGAAGGTCGCGCAGATGACGGCGACGGATTTCAACAAGGCGTGCAGCCTCCACTTCAAGGCCGCCGGGATCACCGTGCAGGAACTGTGGGAGGCCCGGCTCGGGCTCGAGCCGATGCTGGCCCGCCTGGCGACCGAGAACCTCGACGACGAGAACCGGGCCGCCCTCACGGACCTGCTCGCGTCGGCCCAGCAGACGTCCATGCAGGACCTCCAGCAGTACATCCGCGTCGGATCCGCGGTGCACCGGGCCATCGCCACCGCCTCGGCGAACCCGATCCTCAGCCTCTTCGCGCGCTCGCTGGGCGAGATGACAGCCAACCTCGAGAGCCGCAACGTCTTCCCGCCGTCGGAGCACGAGCGGGTCCACTCCGACCACGTCGCGATCCTGCAGGCGATCCTCGCGGGGCGCGGCACGCGGGCCGAGCGGCTCGTGACCGCCCACATGCGGGACATGCGGGACACCCACCTGCACCGTTTCCCGGAGCTGTCGGACAACGTGCTGCCGTACCTGATCTGACGCCCGGAAGGGACACCATGGAGCACCCGATCGAGCTGCTCACCTCCCGGACGGCCGGCGGCGACGCCGCACGGCTGCTCGGGAAGCTCGAGGCGAACGGCAAGGCGATCCCGATCATCCGCGCGGTGGCGAACTGGGACGCCGGGTTCCGGCCGTTCGTCCTCATGGCCGACGCGCTGCTGAGCAAGGGCGTCCTCCCGCCCCGGCGGCGCGAGTTGCTCGTGCTCCACATCGCCGCGCGGCTCGGGCTCGCGTACGAGTGGCAGGAGCACGTCGCCATCTCGGCGGCCGCCGGCGTCACGGACGCGGAGCGGGCGGTGCTGGCCGACGGGGAGGTGCCGTCGGCCGGTGACCTCGGCGGGGCCTTCGACGCGACGGACGTCGCCGCGCTCCGCTTCGCCGGCGCCCTGCTCGACGGCGGCGAACTCGCTCCCGCCGCGTGGGACGACGCCTGTACGGTGCTGGGCGCCGACAGCGCCCGCGAGATCGTCTTCGCGGTGGCGTGGTGGGGCGGATTCGTGCCGGTGGTCGCCCGCTCGCTGGTCGCGCTCGCGACGGAGCCCGAGTCGGGGTCGGCGGAGTCGGCGGAGTCGGGCGGTTAGCCCAGCCGGACCCCGGCCGGCAGCTCAACC
Source organism: Mycobacterium sp. (assembly GCA_025965515.1). Taxonomy (GTDB): domain Bacteria; phylum Actinomycetota; class Actinomycetes; order RYN-182; family RYN-182; genus RYN-182. The sequence continues at coordinate 16,562 of JAOPWU010000053.1, read as the reverse complement.
TCGGCGACGCCCGACGCCGTCCGCGTCCCGTCCTGGGCGAACAGCCCGAGCTCCAGGCCGGCGAGCCGGGCAGCCGGATCGACGGTGCTGACGACGCCCCGGCACGTGACCGTGAGCCCGGCCTCGTTGAACGCCGCCATCCGCACCGACCGCAGCGCGCGCAGCCGCGCCGCCGGGCCGGCCCAGCCGAGCGCGGTCCGCTCGAACAGGGCCATCACGAACATCATGTTGCCGTAGGGGTTGCCGGCGCCGGTGGCCCGCGCGACCGCGACATCGTGGTGCGTCGGCGCGAAGTCCCGGTTGGCCGCCGCGATCATGACGAGGCGCTGGACGGTGAGCGTCATCGACTGCTCGGGGAGCACGTCGCCCACGGCGACGGCCACCGGCCCGGCCGGCCGCGACAGCGCGGTCACGCCGCCGCTCCGGGGGCCGGGTCGTAGCGGAACGTGGACGTCCGCTCCACGGCGACGGCGGCGCCGTCCTGATTGCGGTACGTAATCTCAAAGTCGAGGAAGACCCCGTCGCCGATGGCGAGGCGCTTCGGCGTCACCGCCGCCAGCACCCAGGTTGCCGTCAGCCGGTCGCCGACGTACATCGGCTCGTGGAATTCCACGCTCGTCCCGGTGGCGAGCATCGCGGACCCCGGTGCCGGCACCCGGCCGAAGGCCAGCGGCGCCAGCGTCAGGGGGGCGATGGTCGGCGCGCCGGGGGCCCAGTAGGAGGGCATCCCGAACGTCATGTACATCGCGGCCGGCGCGACGCGGGTGCGGTACCCGGCAGCCCGGGCCGCATCTTCGTCCGCCGCGGGCCCGTAGTCCCACTCGAACGCCTCGAGGTGGTGCCGGATCATCGCCGGGTCGACGGGATCGGCCCCCTCCAGCACCGCGATCGTCGTCCCGACCAGCGCCCGCGCGTCGGCCAGGGTGCCCGGCGCCATGGCCAGGGCGGTCACCGGTCCTCGTCGATGCCGGCGTCCTCGTCGTAGAGCATGTAGTGCGCCATCGCGGCGACCTCGGCGGCCCGCCCCTCGAGGTCGAGGTGGCCCGACGTGGCCAGGCGGGTGGCCAGGCGCCAGATGGTCCGGACGTCCGCCATCGCCTCGGCGCGCGGCAGCGGCTCGGGCGCGCCGGCCGGCTCAGCCGGGGCCGTCACGACGCCACCCCGGTGGCCAGCCCGGTGTGCCGGTCGTCGCTCCACCGGCGGGCCTTCTTGTCCGGCGAGGTGAAGTGCGGCAGGTCGTCCGCCTGGACGAGGCTCACGGCGAACGTCACGTCGGTGACCTCCTTCAACTTGCGCCGCAGGTCGTCGACCAGCTGCGCCTGCCGCTGGTTACCCGTGCCGTGGTGGACGGAGAACCGCAGCTCGATCTCGTCGCGGCCCTTCGCCCCGATGTACGCGCGGGCCTGGAACTCGTCGACCTCCGCGTGGGAGAAGATCAGCGACTCCAGCTCGGAGGGCCAGATGCTCTGCCCCTTGACCTTGAACATGTCGTCGACGCGGCCGATGGTCCCGGCCTCGATGACGTCGTACTGCCGCCCGCAGGCGCAGCGCCCGTACGGGTGCCGGGTGACCCGGTCGGCGCTGCGGTAGCGGACCAGCGGCGACGCCTGCTTGTCGAGGTGGGTGATCACCAGCTCCCCGGGCTCGCCGGGGCCGACCGGCTCGCCGGTCTCCGGGTCCACGACCTCGTACAGCTGGGTCCACTCGAACATGTGCAGGTTGCCGCGCTGTCCGTCGGCCACCGCGCCGCGCTCGCAGCACGCGGCCCCGAAGGCGGCGTTCAGTTGCGTGGAGCCGTACACCTCGGTGATCTTGGTGTGCCAGTAGTCCTGCATGCGTTCGACCCACTCGACCGGCCAGCTCTCGGCGCTGACCACGACGAACTTCAGGTCGGGGAAGGCGTCCGCCGGCACGATGCCGAGCTTGTCGCACAGCGCCGCCATGCCGTTGAGCCCGCTCGGGGTCGCGTACATGGCGTTCACGCCGAGCCGGCGCATCAGGTCGAGGCGCTCCTCGAAGCCGAGATGCCCCACGAGGTACGGCAGCCGGCCGACCGCCCGGATCCCCCGCAGCATCGTGTAGAGCGACGCGGAGTTCGACGCCGGGATGTGGAAGATCCCGATGTCGTCCCGCTGCAGCCCCGCCCAGGCCCAGGCGACCGCGGTCATCTGCCCGCGCAGGTGCATGTCCTGCACCGTGTGCCCGTGCAGCTCGCGGCCCTTGCCGGAGGTGCCGCTGGTCTCGGTGATCTCGCCGACCTCGACGGCCGGCACGCCGAGCCGGGACCCGTAGGGGGGCTCCGCGGCCTGGTCGGCCATGAAGTCCCGCTTGCTGGTGAACGGCAGGCGGTTCACGTCGGCCCGGGTCCGGATGGTGTCGATGTCGACGCCGGCCGCGTCCCACAGGCGCCGGTAGAAGGGGTTGGTCGCATGCAGGCGGCGCACCTGCCGGACCAGCTTGCGTCCCTGCAGCGCGTCGATCTCCTCGCGCGACAGGCCCTCCAGCCGCGGGAGGTAGACGTTCCGGGTCATCACAGTCATCGAGCGCTGCACTCCCACGCTTGCTACTCGGAGGGACGGGCGGGTCAGTAGGACTTCGGCAGGCCCATGGTGCTGGCCAAGTAGTTGGCCGCCATCTCGTTGCTGATGGGGCCGATGCGCAGCTGCCGCGTGTCGCGCCAGTAGCGCTGCATGTCGAAGTCCATCGAGTAGCCGTAGCCGCCGAGGACCTGGATCCCGTGGTCGGCCACACTCGACACCATCTTGGACGCGACGAGGGTCGCCATCGTCGATTCCGGCCCACAGGGCTTCCCCTGCGCCTGCAGCCAGGCCGCCCGGTAGGTCAGCAGCCGTGCCTGCTCGATGCCGACCAGCATGTCGACGAGGTAGTTCGCGATGCTCTGGTTCTGGCCGATCGGCCGGCCGAACGCCTCGCGCTCCTTGGCGTATGCCAGCGCGTCGTTGTAGGCGGCCTGGGCGATGCCCACACACATGGCGGCGGTGAGGATCCGCTCGTTGTTCAGGGTGTGGGTCATGACCTTCCACCCCTGGCCGGGCTCGCCGAGGACGTTCTCGTCGGCGACGAAGACGTCGTTGTAGCCCATGGTGAACGAGTCGATCGCCCGCAGGCCGATGGTCCGGATCGGCTCCATCTGGATGCCGGGCGTGTCCTGCGGCACGAGGAACGCCGTGACGCCGTGGTGCTTCTTGCCGTTCTCGATCGGGCTCGTCCGGGCGACCAGCAGCAGGTGCGTCGCGGCGTCGGCGCCGGTGGTCCAGACCTTCGCGCCGTTGACGAGCCAGCCGCCGTCGACCTTCTCCGCGTGGGTGCGCAGGTGGCCGAGGACGTCCGTGCCGCCGCCCGGCTCGGTGATGGAGATGGAGAAGCGGACGGAGCCGTCGCAGATCCCCGGGACGAGGCGCTTCTTCTGCTCCTCGGTGCCGTGGGCGCCGACCGACTGGACCCCGAAGCAGCTCGTGGTGAACCAGGACATCGCGATGCCCTGCATGGCGTAGGAGAGTTCCTCGCACACGAGCGTCTGCATCATGATGCCGCCGCCGTTGCCGCCGTACTCCTCGGGCGCGGCGATGGCGGTGAAGCCCGCGTCGGCCATCTTCTGGTACAGCTCGTACGGGAACTTCGCCTCGTCGTCGAGCTTGCGGATGTAGTCACGCGGACAGGCACGCTGGCCGAACTCACGGGCCCACTGCTGGACGCTGAGCAGTTCCTCGTCGAACTCGAAGTCCATGCGTGGAGCCCCTTCGGTGCGGACAATTCCTACCTATGAATACACCGATCACGTGACGGGGGTCAACCGGCCCCGCAGGGCTCCGGCCTCGCCACTGTGGCACGGTGCGGTGTAATCATAAGCATAGATAGTCCCACACCACGAGGAGCCCCAGTGGATCCGTCCCACGCCTTCCGGCTCGACGGCAGGGTCGTCGTCATCACCGGTGCCAGCTCGGGCCTCGGGGCCGGCTTCGCCCGCGCCGTGGCCGCCGTCGGCGGCCGCCCCGTGCTGGCCGCGCGGCGGGCGGACCGCCTGGCGGAGCTCGCCGACGAACTGCGCGCCGGCGGGGCCGAGGTCCTCACGCACGCGACCGACGTGGCCGACCCCGCGGACTGCCGGCGCCTGGCCGAGGAGACCGTCGCGGCCTTCGGGTCCCTGGACGCACTCGTGAACAACGCGGGCGTGGGCCGGGCCGTGCCCGCGTCCCGGGAGACCCCGGAGGGCTTCCGGTCGGTCATCGACGTCAACCTGCACGGCACGTTCTGGATGGCCCAGGCCTGCGCCGCCGTCATGCCGCCCGGCTCGTCCATCGTGAACGTCGCCAGCGCGCTCGGCCTCGTGGCGCCGCGGTTCCCGCAGGCGGCCTACGCCGCGAGCAAGGCCGGCGTCATCGGGCTCACCCGGGATCTGGCGCAGGAGTGGTCGGGGCGCAAGGGCATCCGCGTCAACGCGCTCTGCCCCGGCTACTTCCTCACGGACATGATTGCCGAGGGTGCGGCGGAGATCCACGAGACCGTGGTCCGGCACACGATGCTGGGGCGCTTCGGCGAGCAGCACGAGCTGGACGCCGCCCTGCTCTTCCTGCTCAGCCCGGCCTCGTCCTTCGTCACCGGCACGACCCTCGCGGTCGACGGCGGCCTGAGCGCGCTGTAGCCCGGGTCCGCCGTCACCCGGGGAGCAGGAACTCCACGCCGCAGCGGGCGGTGAGCCCCGCCCCCTCGACGCCCAGCGCCAGGTCGGCGCGGACCAGCACGCCCGCCGGCCCGGCCTCGACCGCGGTGACCCACCCCGTGCAGACGACGGTGGACCGCGCCGGCGTCGGCCGCAGCATGCGCAACGGCCCCAGCCGGGTGATCCGAGCTCCGAAGCCCACGGTGTCCCACACGGCCCGCTCCGCCAGCGTGAGCAGGTACATCGAGTTGACGACGGGCGCCGGCGCCCCGATCTCCGCCGCGGCCGCCGGGTCGTGGTGGATGGGGGCGAAGTCGCGGTTCGCCGCGGCGATCATCACCAGCCGCTGCAGGGTCATCCGCAGCCGGACGTCGCGCAGCCGCTGCCCCACCGCAGGCGCGCCCGGCGCGAGCGGCCCGCCGGCCGGGGCGTCGGGGAAGGGCAGCGGCGCGGCGCTGGCGGCACGGGAGTCGTCCGACCCCCCGTCGCCGGGGGCGAAGACGAGCAGCGTGGCCGTCTCCACCGCGACGCTCTCCCCCGCGTCGTTCAGGAAGTCCGTGGCGAAGCCGAGCGCCGTCCCCGGCCCGAGGCGGGTCACCTTCTCCGTGACCCCGCGCAGCCGCCAGTGCGACGTGATGCGGTCGCCCAGCCGCAGCGGGACGCCCGCGGTCACCTCGACCGACGTGGCCATCGCCCGGTCGCCGTACCGCCGCGTCACCTGGTGGTACGGCAGCGGCGGGAGCCGCGCCTCCGGCAGTTCCTCGCCGGGCTCGCGCCAGGCGGGCAGGGCGAAGGTCAGGTACAGGGACAGCGGCACGAAGCCGGCCGGCGGCCGGGCGCCGCCCGGGGCAGCGACCTCGAGCGTCTCGAACAGTTGGCGGACCGCCGCCGGATGGACGGCGTCGGCGCCGGTCACCGTCGCGTACGGCGCCGTCGCCGTTACGGCGCTACGAGTCACTGCCGGGCCCCGGACGGACGTCGTCCGCCAGGACCGCGGTGGCCTCCTGGCCGAGGAAGGCCTTGAGCACGCTCGGGTCCCGGGCGATGGCCGCCGCGTCCCCCTGCAGCGCCACGACGCCGCGCTCCATGACGACCGCGCGGTGCGCGACCTCGAGCGCCGCCACGGCGTTCTGCTCGACCATCAGCACCGCGACGCCCTGCCCGGCGATCCGCGCGACCGCGTCCATGACGTCCTCGACGATCGCCGGGGCGAGCCCCATCGACGGCTCGTCCATCAGGACGACGCGTGGCCCGGACATCAGCGCCCGGCCGATGGCGAGCATCTGCTGCTCCCCGCCGCTGAGCAGGCCGCTGGGCGACGCCCGCCGCTCGAACAGGCGCGGGAACATCTCGTAGGCGGCGGCGAGCCCGGTGCGCCGCTGCTCGCGGCTGCACCGGTAGGCGCCCAGCAGCAGGTTCTCCTCGACCGTCAGTGGTGCGAAGACCCGGCGCCCCTCGGGCACGAGCACCAGCCCGGCACGGGCACGGCGGTGCGGCGCGTACCGGCCGAGGTCGCGGCCCTCCCAGCGGATGCTCCCGGTGCTCGGGACCAGACCGGCGACGGCCCGCAGCGACGAGGTCTTGCCCGCGCCGTTGGCCCCCAGCACGACCAGCACCTCGCCGGGGTCGACGCTCAGGCTCACGCCCCGTACGGCCTGGATGCCGCCGTACCGGACGTGCAGGTCGTCCAGCTCAAGAACGGCCACGATGCCTCTTTCCGAGATACGCCTCGTGCACGACGGGGAGCTGCACGACCTCGGCCGGCGCGCCGCTCGCGATGAGCCGGCCGGTGTTCATCACGAACAGGTGGTCGGCAGCGGTCACGATCATGTCGACGTCGTGGTCGACCAGCAGCTGGGTCATCCCCTCGGCCCGCAGCGTCGCGATGACCTCGACGATCTCCGCCCGCTCGGCGTTCGTCATGCCGGCGGTCGGCTCGTCCAGGAGCAGCAGCGTCGGCCGGGCGGCGATCGAGCGGGCGATCTCCACCTTGCGCTGCGCGCCGTAGGACAGCTCGGTGGGCAGCCGGTGGCGGAAGTCCTGGATGCCGAGCCGCTCGAGGGCCTGCTCCGCGGTGTCGAGGACGCGCCGCTCGACCCTGCGCAGCCACCGCGGCAGCAGCCAGGGGCGCCAGATCCCCGTGCCGGCCACCGCGGCGTCCGCGCCCAGCGCGACGTTCTGCAGCACGGACAGGGTTGGGATCAGCCGCACGGTCTGGAACGTCCGGCCGATGCCCTCGCGGGCCATCACCTGCGGCGGCCGGTGGGTGTACTCGGTGCCCCGGAAGAACAGGGCACCGCCGGTCGTCGGCGTCAGCCGGGACACCGCACCGAGCAGCGTGCTCTTGCCGGATCCGTTCGGCCCGACGAGCCCGTACGTGCGGCCCTGCTCGATGGCCAGGCTCATCTGGTCCACCGCCCGCACGCCGCCGAAGTGGACGTCGACGTCCCGCAGTTCCAGGAGCTGCGTCATAGCGCCTGCCCTCCCGTGGCCGCCGGATTCGGCGCCACGCCCGCCGGTGCGTGCCCGAAGACCGGGTGGTCGGGGGACCGCCCGGGCCCGTCGCCCCGCCGTCGCCGCCGCACCGCGGTCCAGCCGCGCTGCGCCAGCCCGACGATCCCGGTGGGCGCGAAGACGACGATGAGGACGATGATCGTGCCGTCGACCACGTTCCGGTAGTCGCCGATCGCGCTGATCACCGACGGCAGCCAGACCACGATGAGCGCGCCGATGACGGCGCCGGGCCAGCGCGCGATGCCGCCGAGGACGGCCATCGTGAGGCCGGTCGTGATCAGGGCGAAGCCCGCGGTCTGCGGGTTGATGGTCCGGAACGTGAAGACGTCGAGGCCGCCGGCCAGCGCACCCAGCACGGCGCTGATGCAGAAGACGACCATCCGCCGCCGCCGGACCTCGATGCCGACCGACAGCGCCAGGTCCTCGTTGAGCCGCAGCAGCTCGAACGACCGCCCGATGGGCCCGTGCTCCAGCCGCGACAGCAGGACGATGGTGACGATCACGATCACCGCCAGCACCGCCGTCGACACGGTCGCGGGCACCCCGAACAGGCCGACCGGCCCCCCCGTGACGGAGCCGCTGTTCGTCGCGACGACGCCGAGGATCAGGTCGAACGCCACCGTGCTGAGGGCGAGGTAGAGCCCCCGGAGCCGCGACAGCAGCAGCGCCAGCAGGATGCTGAGGACCAGGCAGCCGGCCACCGACAGCAGCAGTGCCAGGGGACCGGGCATCCCGTGCAGGGTCAGGCTGGCGGACCCGTACCCGCCGAGCCCGAAGAACCCCACGCTCGCGAACGAGAACAGTCCCGACCGCAGGACGACCTGGAAGCTGAACGCCAGGAGCACGTAGATCAAGGTGGTCTTGATCAACACCTCATGGGCGGTGAACCAGAGGCTCATACCCGCTCCGCCTTCGGCATCGGCAGCAGCCCCCGCGGCCGGACCAGGATGACGACCAGGATCAGCGCGAACGACGCCGCGTCGACCCAGGTGCCCGAGGTGAAGGTCAGCACCAGGACCTCGCCGGCGGCCAGCACGACGGCGCCCACCACGACGCCGAGCACGCTGCCGATGCCGCCGAGAATGATGATGGCGAATCCCTTGAGGAGCAGGTTGTCCCCGGACTCGGGGGTGAGGGCGCCGACGTGGCTGATGAGCAGCATGCTGGCCAGCCCGGCGAGCGCCCCCGCGATGAACATCGTCATCACGGAGAGCAGCAGCCGGTTGACCCCCATGAGCTGCGCGGTCTCCGGGTCGTAGGCGATGGCCCGGAGCGCGCGACCGAAGCCGGTGTAGCGGATGACCAGGCCCAGGGTCAGGGGCAGCAGCGCGCCCAGCGCGATGATCAGGATCTGGATGGTCGTGATCGACGCGCCGAACACGTGGTGGACGCTCGACGTCAGGGCCGACCGCGCGGGCAGTCCGAACGGGGAGTCGTCGGTCCGGCGCTGGACGATGGTGACCAGCGCCGAACCGGCCCCGATGCTGCCGATGAGCATCAGGAGCTCCGCCTCCCCCGGATCGCTGACCCTCCGCTGCACCTGCCGGAAGATCAGCTGGTCGAGGGCGACGGTCAGGACCCCGGCGATCACCATGCTCGCGAGCAACAACAGCCAGAACGGGCCGCCGACGTCCTTGGCGATCAGGTACGCGGCGAAGCCGGAGAACGTGAAGGTCGCTCCGTGCGCGAGGTTGAGGACCCCGATCGTCCCCCACGACAGGCTCAGGCCCACCGCGAAGAGCAGGTAGATCCCCCCGAGCACCAGCCCGTTGACGACTTGTTGCATCTCACCCAACCCGACTGTGGTCGCCGCTGACGGTCCGCCGGCTCAGCTGACCGGTGCCTCGTCGCCGCCCGACACCTTGACCAGGACGCCGCTGGAGATCTCCTGCTGGTCCTTGTAGGTGATCTCGCCGAGGGCGCCCGTGATCGGCGCGCTGGTGACCTGCTGCAGGGCCGTGAGGACCGCGGCGCGGTCCGTCGTCCCGGCCTTCTTCAGGGCCTGGGCGGCGAGCATGACGGCGTCGTAGCCCTCGGCGGCGAAGTTGCCGGGCGCCGCGTTGTACTTGGCCTGGTAGAGCTGCGCGAAGTGCTGCGCCTGGCCGACGGTCGCCTTCGCGTTGAAGTCGTTGGCCAGGACGACGCCGTCGGACTGGGCGCCGAGGGGCTTGAGCACACCGCCGCCGGCGCCCTGCTGGGCCACGATCAGGCCCGTGTAGCCGGACTGCCGCAGCTGCTTGATGATCTGGATGTTGTGCGCCAGCAGCGCGTCGACGAACACGGCGTCGGGCTTGCTCGCGAGGAGCTTCGTGATCGGCGTGGAGACGTCCACCGTCTTCGAGGTGGTGGCCTCGTCGTCGACGACCTGGTAGCCGTACTGCGCCGCGGAACCGTTGAACATCTTGGCCAGGTCGCTCAGCGTCGGGATGTCGGTGTCGTGGATGATCGCCGCCCGCGCCACCTTCTGCGCCTTCAGGTACTCCAACGTCAGGTGGAAGTACGACGTCTGCAGGGGCGTGGCCCGGTAGATGTAGTTACCGGCGATGACGCCGTTCGAGCCGGCCTGCGTGAAGATCGTCGGCACCTTGGCGCTCTGCGCGATGGGGGCCTCGGCCAGCGCGGACGAGCTCGTGAACGACCCGAAGATGATCGGCGACGTCGTGGTCACCGCCTGCGACATCTGGTCGGCCGCCTTGGTGGGGTCCGTCCCGGAGTCCTTGAAGTTCATGCTCAGCGTGGTCTTGGCGCCCAGCAGGTGCGTGGCGTTGATCTCGTCGACCGCCACCTGCATGCCCTGCTGGGTCGAGAGGCCACCCGGGCCGGAGGTCCCGGAGAGGTCCTGCACGGCGGTGAGGTTGATCGCGGCGGGCAGCGACCCACCCGACGCCGCCGCGGCCGAGGAGGAGCTGGACGAGCAGCCGACCAGGGCACCCGCGAGCAGCGCGGCACCGCAGGCGGCAATGACGGGCGTGCGCAACACCGACGTACTCATGATTCTCCTAGTGGTTCCGACGGACGACAGACGAACAGCGGGCTCCCGGGCGGGAGCGGTCACGAGCGCGAGGAGGTGACGGAGCCGTAGGTCCACTCCCCCGGGTCGACCTGGGAAGCGGCGGGGGCCGGTGCGGCCGAGCGGAGCTGCTCGGTCGCCGGGCCGGCCACGGCACCGGCGTCGTCGAGGACGACCCGGTAGTCCTGCTGCGCGGCGGCGGCGCTGACGTAACCGTCGAGGACGTCGTCGGCGACCCGCTCGGGCGCCCGGTCCAGCGGGCTGCCGTAGCCGCCCCCGCCGGCGCTCTGCAGCAGGAAGTGGTCGCCCTCGTTGAGGACGAACGGCGCGGTCTTCGACGGCAGCACCCGCTCGTCCGGCGTCCCGGGGTTCACGACGTACCGGGCGGTGGACCCGGCCCGGCCGCCGAACAGCCCGAAGGCGGGCACCCGGGCGCGCTCGGCCATCAGCGTCAGGCTGACGTTGTCCTCGAGGACCTCCCACTCCCGGGCGACCCCGCAGCCGCCGCGCTCCCGGCCGGCGCCGCCGGTGTCGGGGATCCGCTCCCAGCGCACCGCGCGCAGCGGGACGGCGAACTCCTCGCTCTCGATCGAGGGCACGCGGGCGTTGCCGGTGTGCACCTTGATGCCGGAGACGCCGTCGCCGGCCAGCCGGCCGCCCATGCCGCCGGGCGAGTTGTCCATGATCAGGGCGCGCTCACGGCCCAGGATGCGGCGGCGCCACTCGATGGGGTCGCGGCCCTCGATCATGAGCACCGTGGCGGACGCGAACGTCCCCGCCATGACGGCGTCCGGCACCGCGGGTGCCAGGCAGCGCATCAGCAGGTCGGCGCAGCGCTGGATCGTCTCCGAGGCGCTGGCCTGGGTGGGCGCGGGCGGCAGCGGGTTGACGAAGCACCCTTCCGGCGCCGTGACCGTGAGGGGGGCCCACAGCCCGGCGTTGGGGACGACGTCGGGGGCCAGGGCCGCCTTGACGGCGTAGATCGCGACGCCGACGGTGGAGGACATGGGCAGGTTCACGCCGCCCTTGACCTGCGGGTCCGTGCCCGTCCAGTCGACGCGGACGTCGCTGCCCTCGATCTCGATCGCGACCTCGAGCCGGATCGGGTCGTCGGTCCAGCCGTCGCCCTCGAACCAGTCCACCGCCGTGTAGCGGCCGTCCGGCAGGGCCTCGATGCGGGCGCGCACCCGGGACTCGGTCTCGGCGACCGCCCGGTCCATGACCTGCCGGACCGTGTCGGCCCCGTACCGGGACGCCATCCGGCGCAGACCGCGCTCCGCGGTGGTGCACCCGGCGAACCCGGCGCGCAGGTCCCACTCGCGCTCGGTCCGGCCGCGGACGTTGGCGAAGATGAGTTCCCAGACGTCGCGCACGGGCTCGTAGCCGCGGTAGGCGAGCAGCGTGGGGATGCGCAGCCCCTCGGCGTACATGTCGGGGACGCGGGCGTTGAACGACCCCGGCGTCGCGCCGCCGATGTCCATCCAGTGGGTGCGGGTGCAGACGTGCCCGAGCAGCTCGCCGTCCTCGGTGAACGCGCCCATGATCAGGCAGACGTCGTTGACGTGGTTCGACCCGCAGAGGTACGCGTCGTTGCCGATCAGCACGTCGCCCGGCTGCAGGGTGCCCTCCCAGCCGCCGAGCATCGCCGCGAACGAGGACGGCAGCGCGCCGAGCTGCGCCGGGATGTCCTGGCCCTGGGCGACGACGCGCCCTGCGGCGTCCGCGATGCCGGCGGACATGTCGCCGCCGGAGGCGACGATGGGGCTGTAGGCCGTGCGCATGACGGAGACCTTCATCTCCTGGGCCAGCGCGCGGAGGCCGCCGTGGATCACCTGGTAGGTCACCTGGTCCAGCATGTTCAGCGCTCCTCGATGACGATCGAGCCGAGCTCGTCGACGTACCAGACCTGACCGGGGAGGACGACCGTCGTGGAGTCGTACTCCTGGATGATTGCGGGACCGGGGCTCTCGGCCCCCGCCAGCCACGGCTGCCGCTGGTAGAGCGGCACGTCCGTCTCACCGAGCTCGGAGAACCAGGCGCGGACGGTGCGCTCGGGGCGGGGCGGCTCGGTCCCGGCGTAGCCGGTGAAGGAGGGCTTCGGCACCCGCGCCACGGCCCGCAGCCGGGCGCTGACCAGCAGCACCGGCTCGCCGGGCACCGCGATGCCGTAAGCCTGCTCGTGCTGGCGGTGGAAGCTCGCCGCGATGGTGGCGAGGTCGAGGTCCTCGGGCTCGATGCCGGTGACCGGGACCTGCAGGTCGTGCATCTGCCCGATGTAGCGGGCCACCAGGTAGTAGTGGAACTCCATCGCCTCGGGGGCGCAGTTCTCCTCGAGCAGGATCTCGGTGCCGCGGTCGCGCATGGCGACGAACCGCTTCGCGAGGTCGCCTTCCTCGAGGATGTCGATCGGCTGCATCATCGGCTCGACGAGGTCGTGGATCAGGTCGCCGGTCGCGACGCCGAGGGCGGACAGCGCGCCCGGGTGCGCCGGGATGATCGTGCGGCGGATCTCCATCTCGCGGGCCAGCGCGGCCGCGTGCACCGGGCCGGCGCCGCCATAGGCCATCAGCGTCAGGTCGGCCGGGCTCATCGCGGCCTCGCTGCTCATGACGCGCATGGCATCCGCCATGTGGGCGTTGACCAGCCGGTAGACGGCGTGGGCGGCGCCGATCGCGTCGACGCCGAGCGGCTCGCCGACCTGCTCGACCAGCGCCCGCCGGGCGCTGTCGACGTCCAACGAGAACGACCCGCCGGTCAGGTCCTGCAGGTAGCCGAGGACGGCGTTCGCGTCGCTGACCGCGGGCTGGGTCCCGCCGCGGCCGTAGCAGACCGGGCCGGGCTGGGAGCCCGCGCTCTGCGGCCCGACGCGCAGCGCGCCGGCGTCGTCCATCCAGGCGATGGAGCCGCCGCCCGCGCCGATGCTGCGGATGTCGAGCATCGGGGTGCGGACGACGTAGCCGTGCACCTCGCTCTCGATGAGCCGCCGCGGCTCGCCGTCCACGATCAGCGCCACGTCGAAGCTGGTGCCGCCCATGTCCACGGCGAGCAGGTTGCCGACGCCCATCTTCGAGGCCAGGTACGAGCACGCCGCGACGCCGGCGGCGGGGCCGGACTCGAGCAGGGCCACCGGCCGCTGGCCGGCCTCCCGGATCGAGGCGAGACCGCCGTTCGACTGCATGATCCGCGGCGCGGGCAGCCCCTGGCGGCGCACCTCCTCCTCGATGAGCGAGAAGTACCGGTTGATCAGCGGGCCGACGTAGGCGTTCACCGTGGTGGTGGACGTGCGCTCGTACTCGAGCATGGTCGGGTCGATCTCGTGCGAGCACGTGACGAACACGTCTGGCAGCGCGGCGCGGATGGCGTCGCGCAACAGGATCTCGTGAGCCGGGTTGTCGAAGGACCAGAGGAGCGAGATCGCCACGGCCTCGGCGCCGCACTCGCGGACGCGGGCCACCACCCGGGCGATCTCGTCGTCGGCCAGCGGACGGACGATCTCGCCGCCGCGCCCGGTCCGCTCCTGCACGCCGAAGCGGCGGCGGCGCGGCACGATCGGCGCGGGGAAGTCGAGCTGCAGGTCGTACGGGTCGAGGATGCCGGTGCGGTCCATCCGGCGGAACTCGAGGACGTCCTCGAACCCCTCGGTGCAGAGCAGCGCGGTGACGGCACCGCGCTTGGTCAGGAACGCGTTCGTGCCGGCGGTCGTGCCGTGGCCGAGGAAGTCGACCGTGACGTCACCCTCGGCCTCGAGCATGGCGGCGAGGGCGTTCAGCACGGCGATGTTCGGCGTCGCGGGCGTCGACGGGACCTTGATGACGCTCCAGCCGGCGTCGTCCTCGCCGATCGCCACGATGTCGGTGAACGTCCCACCGACATCGATACCGATGCGGACCGCCCGGCCACCCGGGCGCCCTGACGCTTGCGTCACCGTTGCGTCCTCCACTGACCTCTGCCTCCGCACTTGCGCGCCGACCGGGGCCCGTCCGGGCCCCGGGGTATTCCTACCATCCATTATTAGGGATTACAACGCCTGCGAGGGACCTGGATCACATCTCCACCGCTCGGCGCGTGGCCCGCCGGGGTCAGCGGGGCGCCATGCGGATCGCGCCGTCGAGGCGGATGGTCTCCCCGTTGAGCATCGGGTTGGCGATGATGTGCTCGACGAGCGCGGCGTACTCCGCCGGTCGGCCCAGCCGGGACGGGTGCGGCACCTGGCGGCCGAGGGACTCCTTGGCATCCTCGGGCAGGGCCGCCAACAGCGGGGTCTCGAACAGCCCCGGCGCAATGGTCACCACCCGCACCCGGTGCTCGGCGAGCTCGCGGGCGATGGGGAGTGTCATCCCGACGATGCCGCCCTTGCTGGCCGCGTAGGCGGCCTGCCCGATCTGGCCGTCGAATGCGGCCACCGAGGCGGTGTTCACGATGACCCCACGCTCCTCACCGTCGACCGGTTCGGCGAGCATGCGCTCGGCCGCCAACCGGAGAACGTTGAAGGTGCCCAGCAAGTTCACTTCGAGCGTGCGGCGGAACTGGTCGAGGGGGAACGGACCCTTCCGGCCCACGACCCGGGCGGGCGGCCCGATACCGGCGCAGTTGACGACCACGCGCAGCGGCCGGCCGAACGCCGCCGCGGCGTCCAGCGCTGCGGCCACGTCGTCGGGGTCCGTCACGTCCCCCGGACTGAACCGCACGGCGCCGCCGAGCCGCGCCGCGACGTCCGCGCCCGCCGACTGCGGCAGGTCGAGGAGCACGACGTCCGCGCCGCCCGCGACGAGTCGTTCGGCGGTCGCGAGGCCGAGCCCCGATGCGCCGCCGGTGATCAGCGCGGTCGCGTGTCCGAAGTCCATGGGTGTCCTGTCCGTCCCGTCCGTCAGAGCCGCTCGAGCAGGGTGGCGTTGGCCATGCCACCGCCCTCGCACATCGTCTGCAGGCCGTAGCGGCCCCCGGTGGCGCGCAGGTGGTGGACCAGGGTGGCCATGAGCCGCAGTCCGGAGGCGCCCAGCGGGTGGCCGAGCGCGATGGCGCCGCCCCGCGGGTTGAGCCGCTCGGGGTCCGCGTGGAACTCCTGCTGCCACACCAGGGGGACGGGGGCGAAGGCCTCGTTCACCTCGTAGGCGTCGATCCCGCCGACGGTCAGCCCCGACCGGTCGAGCAGCTTGCGCGTGGCCGGCACCACGCCCGTGAGCATCAGGAGGGGGTCGTCGCCGACCACGCTGAAGCCGGCGAACCGCGCGAGGGGCGTGAGGCCCAGCCGGGCCGCGGTGGCCGCCTCCATGATCAGGGCGGCGGAGGCCCCGTCGCTGAGCGGCGAGGAGTTGCCCGGCGTGATGTGCCAGCCGACCGCCGGGAACCGCTCGGCCAGCCCGGCGTCGTAGAACGAGGGCTTCAGCGCGGCGAGGCTCGCCACCGTCGTGGCGGGTCGGATGGTCTCGTCGCGGTCGTGCCCGCCCGCCGGGGTGGGGACGTCGACGATCTCGGCGGCGAAGTCGCCGGCCGCGGTCGCCGCGGCGGCCAGCCGGTGCGAGCGCGCCGAGAACGCGTCGAGTTCCTCGCGGTCCAGCCCCCACCGCGCGGCGATCAGCTCCGCGGACACCCCCTGCGGCACCAGGCCGTCCGGGTACCGGGCGGCGAGCCCGCTGCCCCACGGGTCCCGGCCCTGGGTGGGCGAGAACATGGGCACCCGGGACATCATCTCGACGCCGCAGGCGATGACCACGTCGTAGGCGCCCGCGATCACGCCCTGGGCGGCGAAGTGGGCCGCCTGCTGGCTGGAGCCGCACTGCCGGTCGACGGTCGTCGCGGGGACGCTCTCCGGGATGCCGGCGGCGAGGACGGCGGTGCGCGTCACGTTCATCGACTGCTCACCCGCCTGGGAGACGCACCCGCCGATGACGTCGTCGATGAGCGCGGGGTCCAGGTCGTTGCGGTCGAGCAGGGCCCGCAGCGTCGTCGCCAACAGGTCGGCGGGGTGGACGCCCGACAGCGCCCCGCCCGCTTTGCCGCGGCCGGAACCGGTCCGGACCACGTCCACGATCACCGCGTCCCGCATGGGCCACCCTTCGTGCCGCCCGTGCGCCGCGGTTCCCGCGGCGTCCCGAGCTATCCCTGATGATAGTTACCATACTTATAGGGAAACGGTCGCGGCACGCAAGCCGGAGCCGGGCGCGATGGACCCCGCCCGCCGGGTGGCGGGCGGGGCGGGTGGGACGGACCTGCGCCCCTCAGCGAGCGGGGCGGCCGGCCGGCTGCGCCGTGGTCGCCTCCCACAGCACGTGGTAGAGCGTCGTCTGGATCTCCTGCACCCGGTGCACCGACGAGGACGGCACCGCGAACAGGTGCTGCAGGGACGCCAGCTCGGCC
>JAOPWU010000041.1 GCA_025965515.1 Mycobacterium sp. | reverse complement strand
GCCACGGCCGGCGAGGGGACCGCCGGCCAGGGCAGCCGCGGCCGCTCGACCGCGACCCCACGCCGGCCCACCGCCCCGCGCACGCCCCTCACCGCAGCCCAGGCGGCCGCGCAGACGGTCAGTGGCGCGGCTCTCGCGGCGCGGGCCCTCACCGGGGTAGTGCCGACCAGCCCCCGCTCGCCGGGCACCGGGCGCGAGGACCGCGACGCCGGCCCGGTGGAGGAGCTGCACGAGACGGTGGTCGTCGAGGAGCTTGAGCTGGAGCTGACGCCCGAGGTCCCCGCCGAGGAGGAGGCGCCGGCGCCCCGCTCGCGGCGCGACGCCTCGATCCGCGGCGACGACGTGTTCTTCCCGCCGGTCGGCCCGTCCGCGACCGGCGGCGGCGGCGCGCGGCGTGGCCGCGCCTCACTGGCCTCCTCCACGGTGGCGGACCTCTTCGCGTCCGACGCCTCGGGTCCCCGCCAGTCGGTCGGCCGCGCCCGCCGCAGCGGCCCCAGCGACGAGGCCGCGCGCCGCCGCAGGCCCGCCCCGCCCACCGGTGAGTGACCCGGCACCTGCCGTCCGGCCCCCCACCCCCGCGCCGCCCGGCGGCGCCGGCCGGACCCTGGTCGTCACCAACGACTTCCCGCCGCGCCCCGGCGGCATCCAGACGTTCGTCGCGGAGCTGGCCCGCCGACAGCCGGCCGGCAGCCTCGTCGTCTACGCCTCCAGCTGGCGGGGCGCGGCCGAGCACGACGCCGCCTTCGCGCATCCGGTCGTCCGGCACGGCGGCGGGCTGCTGCTTCCCGTGCCCGCGGTGGCGCGCCGCGCCGCCGCCATCGCGCGGGCCGAGGGGTGCGACCGCGTGTGGTTCGGCGCAGCCGCCCCGTTGGCGCTGCTCGCGCCCTACCTGGCGCGGCGCGGCCTCGCGCGCTCCGTCGCCTCCACGCACGGCCACGAGGTGGGCTGGGGCGCGCTCCCCGTCGGCCGCAGCGCGCTGCGGCGGATCGGGACGACGGTCGACGTCGTCACCTACCTCGGCGCGTACACCCGGGCGCGCCTGACGGGGCCGCTCGGCCCCGCGGCGACGCTCGCGCAACTCCCCAGCGGCGTGGACACCGACGTGTTCCACCCCGGCGCCGACGGGGACGCGGTGCGCCGGCGCCACGGCCTCTCGGGTCGCCCGGTGGCCGTCTGCGTGAGCCGCCTCGTACCGCGCAAGGGACAGGACACGCTCGTGCGGCTGTGGCCCGAGGTGCGCCGCAGGGTCCCCGGCGCGGCGCTGCTCCTGGTCGGTGGCGGGCCCTACCGCCCCACGCTGGAGCGGATGGTCCGCGAGCTCGACCTCGCCGGCGACGTGGTCGTCACCGGGTCGGTGCCCTGGCCCGAGCTGCCCGCCCACTACGCCGCCGGGGACGTGTTCGCCATGCCGTGCCGCACCCGCCGGGCCGGCCTGGAGGTCGAAGGGCTGGGCATCGTCTACCTCGAGGCGTCGGCGACGGGCCTCCCGGTCCTGGCGGGCGACAGCGGGGGAGCCCCGGACGCGGTCCTCGACGGCGAGACCGGCCACGTCGTGCGCGCGGGCGAGGACGCCGAGCTGGTGGACCGCCTCGTGGCCTTGCTGCTCGACGGGGACCTGCGGGCGCGGCTGGGTGCCGCGGGGCGGGCCTGGGTGGAGCGCGCCTGGCGCTGGGACGTGCTGGCCGCCCGGCTCGGTGGGCTCCTGGACGGAAGGGTGGACGGCACGGTGCTCCCGGCCTCCGCCTGACCGACGGCCGCTACAGGCAGCCGGGCAGGCAGGCCGCCGGGACCGTCGGCACCATCGTCGGGTCGTCGGGCTGCAGCAGCTCGTACCCCTGGTCGGTGAGGACGACGTGCCAGCCGTGGCCGGCCAGGTGGTACGCGAGGGGCGTGCCGGTGGCCAGCACGATGTCGGTGGGGGCCAGCTCGCTGAAGCGGCCCTCCCACCCGGGCGTCATGTTCAACATGCCGACGTAGTCCAGCAGGTAGCGGTTGCCGTACCGGTCGGACCGGCCGTCGACGGCGACCTGCACGCCAGGGCCCGCGAAGGCCAACAGCCGGCCGCTCACGTTGTAGCCGTTCACCACCCGGCGCGGGCCTGGCTCGGCGCGCAGCGCGGCCGCGATGGCGAGCGGGGTGCTGGAGGGCTGCACCGCCGGCACCGTCAACGCGTTGACCGTGCCCGCGACGACCCCGCCCACCACCAGGACGGCCTGCGCGGCGCCGAGGACGCGCCGCTCGGTGGTCCCGAGCTGCTCGCGCTCGGGCCAGACCGCGGCCAGCCGCTCGGCGACCACCGGGGCCAGCAGGAGGGCGGCGGGGGTGAGATTGCGCAGTGCCGAGAAGCCGTAGGCGACGACCGCGGCCGCGTAGAGCAGCTCGCCGTGGCCGGCACCGACCCCGCGGCGCGACCACGCCCACACGAGGCCCGCGACCAGCGCCAGCAGCAGCCAGAAGTTCGGCGCGGCGGCGTTGCTGGGCCGCCACTCCTGGATGATCGCCGTGGCGGCGTGCAGCCGGATGGGGGCGACGAGCAGCGAGGGGCCCAGCGGGTTGACGCACGCCACGGCGACGACCGCCACCGCCCGGGCCGCGAGGGGCAGCACCGCCGCGCGGTCGCCGTCCAGCAGCCGGCAGACGCACAGCAGCACCAGGACGGCCGGGACGAGCAGCCAGTAGCCGTGCACCTGCGCCCAGAGCAGCGTGACCGGCAACAGCACCCACCAGCGCACGGGGCGCCCGCCGTGCAGGCTGGTCCGCGCCCACGCGGCCACCCACACGAGCAGCACGAACGAGAGCAACTGCGGTCGCTCCTCGATGCTGTTGACCGCCGAGGCCGCGACCGGGACGAACACCAGGGCGCGCGCGCGGACGGACTTCCCGCGCAGCAGCGTGACGCCGAGCCCGCCGACGAGCATGAGGGCCAGCGCGAGGCGCAGCCCGATGACGCCGCGCCAGCCGAACGTGTCGTGGGCGGCCGCCAGTGCCACCTCACCGAGCCACTCGGTGCTCCGCCAGGCGGAGTGCGGCGTGGTGTAGCTCCAGCCGGCCCCGGACAGCCCGCGCCCGGCGAGGATGTCCTGCCCCAGCCGGACGTGCCAGAAGACGTCGGTCTCCAGGACGGAGCGGCCGGCGACGAGCCCGGTCGCGAACAGCGCCGCGCCGACGAGCAGCGACCAGGGGCTGCGGACCTCCCATCGGCGGCGGAGCGGCGGGGCGGCGCCGCCCGCCGGCTCCGCCGGGGGGTCCAGTACCGCGGGCGGGCTGGGGGCTCCGGGGGTCACGGGGACAGCCTGCACGGTCCGGGGGGCGGGGCGCAGGTGCCCCGCCGGATCAGCAGCCGGTCCCGGCTCCGCTGGTGGCGATGCAACTCGACGTCTGCGTGAACTGGCCCTTGATGGTGCTGCCGAGGCCGAACACGACGCCCACGACGAGGGCGGCGATGGCGGCGACGAGCAGGCCGTACTCGACGGCGGACGCGCCGCGCTCCCGCCGCGGGTCGGCCGCAGGGGACGCGGTGTGCACCGGGAGGTCCGCGGGGCTGGGCGCGGTGACGGCGGGCAGATCGGGGGTGGTCATGGCTGCTCCTCGGGCGCCGCGGGCACGGCGGTGTGCTTCAGGGTGGGACGCCGGTAGGGCGTGAGACATCCTCACGCCCTACCGGGGAACAGCGAACGAGGTCAGCAACCGCTGGCGGCGCCGCTGGTGCTGATGCAGCTCTGGGTCTGCGTGAACTTGCCCTTGATCGTGCTGCCGAGGCCGAACACGACGCCCACGACGAGGGCGGCGATGGCGGCGACGAGCAGGCCGTACTCGACGGCGGACGCGCCGCGCTCACCGTCGCGGGTCTTGGTGGCAATAACCAGGCGGATGTAGCTGAGCATCAGAGGTCCTTCCGTGGCGACGAGGGTCGGCAACCCCGTCGGTGCCACGGAAGCTGTGGGCGGCCGGGGATGCTGACTGCTGCATCGGATCACCCGGCTGCGGCTGAAGGGCACCGCCTGCGGTGTCACCCGTTAGCGCGGGGCGATCTCACCCGATAGGCCGAGACCGGCCCTCCGAAGGGACGTGATCCCGTCCTAGGTGGGGCTGAAGCCGTCGGTGCTGCTGAGCAGGCCGATCTTCAGGGCCGCCATGAGGGCCTGGGCCCGGTTCGCCGCCCCGAGCTTGTCGTAGATCTTCGAGATGTGGGTCTTGGCGGTCGACTCGCTGATGTACAGCTGCCGCGCGATGAGCGCGACGGAGAGCCCGTCGGCGAGCAGCTTCAGCACCTCGCGCTCCCGCTGGGACAGCTGCGGACCGCTCGGGGTGAGGCGGCGCTTCATCGCGGTCGCGAGGTCCGCGGCCGTGAAGGCCGACGGCGCCGAGGCCGCGTGCCGGGCAGCGGCGACGACCTCGTCCGCGGGGGAGTCCTTGGGCACGAACGCGGAGGCGCCCGCGTCCAGCGCGCCGAACAGGTGCTCGTCGCCGCCGTACATGGTGAGGACGACGATCCCCAGGTCCGGCCGGTTGGCGCGCAGCCGCCGCGTCAGGTCGAGGCCGCTGCCGTCGGGCAGCCTGATGTCCAGGATGACCACCTGCGGCTGCCGGTCGCGCACCACGGTCAGCGCCTCGGCGCAGGAGGCGGCCTCCCCGACCACCCGGAACCCGGGCTCCCGGTCGAACGCGTGCCGCAGTCCCGTCCTGATGAGTTCATGATCGTCGACGAGGACGACAGGCGTTTCCCCGCCGTTCCCCCGCCCCCCCGAGTCGGTCATACCGACATCCCACCACGAAACCACCGGCCAGCGCCTGCTGGTGGCCCGGTTGCCAGCGGCGCCTCAGCGCCGGAGGAGGGCCAGGACCACGGGTCCTCCTCGGCGGTCCGCCGGGGTGCCGAGGTCGCCGAGTCGCCCATCGTGGCGGGCACCGGGTCGTGGACGACGAGCTCCACCACGGTGCCGTCCGGCTCCCGCGGGACCACGCGGAGCCGGCCGCGCAGCGCCTGGGCCCGCTCCCGCATGGAGTTCAGGCCCACCCCGCCGGTGGCCGTCTCCTCGGCGCTGTGCTCGAACCCGCGGCCGTCGTCCTCGACGACGAGCCGCGTGTACGGCGGGACGACCGTCAGCGTCACCCAGAGGTTCCGCGCGTCCGCGTGCCGCCGCGCGTTGTTGATGGCCTCCTGCGCGATGCGCAGCACCTCGGCCTCGGTAGCGGCCGGCAGCCGCTGCGGCGCCTCGTCGAGGGTCAGGTGCACCGTCAGGTCGGTCGTCGTGCCGATGGACCGGACGTACTCGGACAGCGCGGCACCCAGACCGCCGTGCCGGTCGGCCTCGTTGCGCAGCTCGAAGATGCTCATCCGCAGCTCGTGCACGAGGCGGGTCATGTCCGCCCGCAGCGAGCCGGCGATGACCTGCACCCGTTCGTCGCTCTCCGCCGCGAGGGAGTCCAGCGCGTACCCCATGCCCGCGAGCTCCTGGGCGATGCCGTCGTGGATCTCCCGCGCGAGCCGGCGGCGCTCCTCCTGGGTCGCGATCTGGCGGACCTCGTCGAACAGCAGCGCCGTCTCGAGCTGCAGCGCCACCTCGTCGACGACCGCCTGCAGCCGCGTCAGGTCGGCCGCCTGCGTGAGGCCGGGGCGCGCGGTCTCCAGCCCCACCAGGCCGTAGGTCCGCGCGCCCGTGCGCAGCGGCAGCACGACCGCGCTGCCGGGCAGGCCCCGCGACGAGCCGGGCGAGCGCGACAGCTGCCGTTGCGACCACTGCGGTTCCTGCGACAGCCAGGCCTCGGTGAGGGGCGAGTCGCCCCGCACGCTCATCGGCCACTCCAGACGGTCCGAGCCCCGGATCACGACGGGGACGAGCCGCTCCCCGGCGGACGCGACCAGCACGGCCGCCCGGTCGAAGGGGACCTTCTCGGCGAGCGCGAAGAGCAGCCCCTCGGCGAGCGTCGTCGGGTCGAGCGTGCCGGGCAGCCGGCGGGCCACGAGGCGCAGCTGCGTGAGCAACCGGTGCGCGTCCTGGACGCTGCGTTCGGTGGTGACCGGAGGCGACGTCGCGAGCCGCCGGGCCGCCGCGGCCCCTACCCCGACGGTCATCCCTGCGCCCGCCACGGCCAGCTCCAGCAGCCCGGCGGTCAGGGGACTGCCGGTTGCGGCGCGCAGGGGCAGCGCCTCGCCCGACGACGCCACCACGCAGGCGACCAGCGGGACGGCGGTGGCGACGGCCGGCCCGTCGGTGATGCCCGCCATGAGGGCCGGCGCGAGCAGGTAGGGCATGAGGAAGGCTGCGGGTGCCCCGTCGACCGCCGAGGCGGCGACCCACGTCGCGCCCCAGACCAGCGCCTCCGCGAAGAGCCCCACGCGGCCGCGGGTGGTGGGCCCGGGGCGCTGGGCGGCGACGACCCCGACCGCGGCCAGGACGACGAGACACACGGCCGCCGTGGGCCAGCGGTGGGGGAGCGGGGGGCCGAGCCCGGCGAGGACCACGCAGGCCAGCAGGAGCCCGGCGCGCGTCAACCGGCCGATGCGACGCAGGGCCACGACACGGTCACCTTCCGCGAGGAGCCAGTGCATCACGGGCCGACGGTCTCCTGTCCCCCCGCGACCCCAAGAAGGTCGCCCCCGCCCGACCGTGCCACGGGACCGGCGCGATCGGCAAGCGGAACGGGGCTGCCCGGCCCGGTTCAGCCGGTGGCCACCGTGACCGCGACGCGGCCGCGCACCACCGGGTCGGCCCACGCGAGGGCGGTCCGGCGCACCCGGTACGCGACGCGGCAGGCGCACGGGACCGCGCAGACGAGCGGCAGCCACACCGGGCCGGCCCGCCCGGCTCCGGTGAAGCCGAGACCGAGCAGGGTGGCGGCGACCGAGAGCCGGACGCTGTACGCGGCCAGCGCGCCCGGGGGAGCCGGCGTGTCCCGGGGTTCGAGTAGCTCGGCCCGGTGGGGCCGGCCGACGGACAGGTGCAGGCAGGTGGCCGTGACCCAGCCGGTCACGGCGATCCCCGCGGTGGCGGCGGTGACGAGCTGCGCTCCGCTGAGTCCGGGTGCGCCCCGCAGCAGCGGTCCCAGCGCGACGGCGGCCAGCGTGGCGGCCATCGGGCCCCCGACCGAGAGCAGCACCGTCTGCGCCCGGCACCGCAGCCGCAGCGCCGGGTCTACCGGCAGGGAGGCGAGCCAGGGCGTGGCGGTCGCGTCCAGGCAGAAGGCGTTGACGCCGAACAGGAGGGCCGCGCCCGCGGCGACCAGCCCCGGCAGCAGCGCCGCCGTGCCGGAGCCGCTGCCGGCGACCAGCACGCTCCCGGCCGGGACCGCCACCAGGATGAGGAGCCCGCGCCGCAGCGGCGGGGATCGCCAGAGCACGGTGCGGTCCATGCGCCGCAGCGCCGCCGCCGGAGCTGCGCTGTAGCGCCCGCCGGATCGCAGCACGGCCCTCGGGGGTCGCGCCGGTACGGCGGCGCTGCGCAGGTACCAGGCGCAGAGCCGGTTGCCGGCCGCGAGCGCGACGACGGTCAGGGCGAGCACGATCGCGGTCCGTTCCGCCCAGCGGCCCCACTGGCCGCTGCCCAGCCCGGCCACCGCGTCCACCAGCTTCACCGTGGGCAGGCGGTCGAGCGTCCGCGACGCCCCGGCCGGCGCGAGCAGCACGGCCGCCACCACGACGGCCGCCGCGCCGGTGATCACGAGCCCACGTCCCCAGGTGTGCCGCCGCAGCCCGACGAACAGCCACGCGAGGGCCTGCCCGACGGCGGTGGCGCAGCCGACGAAGGCGGCCGCGGTGACGAGTCCCGCCAACGCCCGGACGTCGTGCGGGCCGACGTCCATCAGCAGGAACGTCACGACCAGCACCTGGCTGAGCCACGCCAGGTTCAGCGGAGCCAGCAGGAGCGACCCGACGGAGACGGCCGCGGGGCGTACGGGGAAGGCCACGAGCTCGGCAGCGGGCACCAGCTCGCTCCCGCCGCCGGCGGCGAGCGGCGCGGCCAGCGTCAGCACGGCGAAGCCGGCGAGCGCGGTCGGCGCCAGCAGCTGCAGGCCCTCGTGGGTGCCGAGCGGGTGCCGCAGCCCCACCGCCACGACGGCGGCGAGCAGCAGGGGATAGCAGCCACCGACCGCGAGGATCGCGATCCGCGTGCGGCGGCGCCGTATGAGGGACCAGCGCAGCCGGAGCAGTGCGACGACCTGGGCCGTCGTGCCGGCCGGCCGCGCGCGGGCCGGCGTCACCACGGCGACGGGCCGTCCAGCAGCGCGCGGTAGCGCGCGGCGCCGGCCGGGCCCTGCAGGTCCGCTGCGTCCAGCCGGGCCGCGACCCGGCCGCCCCGTACGACGACGGCCGTCGGGCAGGCGGACAGCGCCAGGTCGACGAGGTGTGTCGAGACGACGGCGGCGGCCCCACCGGCCACGGCCTCCGCCACGGTCGTGAGGGTCGCCTCGACGCCGAGCGGGTCCACCCCGTCGAACGGCTCGTCCAGCAGCAGCACGGCCGGCCGGTGGAACGCCGCCAGCAGGACGGAGGTGCGGCGGCCCATCCCGTGGGAGAAGCGGCCGACGGGCCGGTTCGCGACACCGGCGAGGTCGAAGCGGTCCAGGAGCTCGTGCGCGCGGGGCTCCCAGTCCGCGAGCCCGCGCAGCGACGCCGCGAGCACCAGGTGCTCCCAGACGGTCGCCTGCGGGACGAGGCCGCCGACGTCCGGGCAGTAGCCGACCGCGAAGCGCGCGCCGTGGGGCTCCCGCGCCGCGTCCCAGCCCTCGACCGTGACGCTGCCGGCCGTCGGCGGCAGCACGCCGGCCAACACCTTGAGCGTCGTCGACTTCCCGGCGCCGTTGTGCCCCAGCAGGGCGACGGCCTCGCCGGGGGCCACGACGAGGTCGAGTTCGTCGACGGCCGCCACGTGCCCGAACCGGACGGTGAGCCCGCGGACGACGAGGCCCCGGTCGGGGCCGGCGGACGGGCGGCGCATGGCCTCCCATCGACCCGCCGGAAGGTTCCACGAGCGTCCGCCGGGGGGCTGGCCCCCGGGTGTGACGCGCGGCACGCCTAACTGCCGTAGATGTCCCGCACCGCCCCGGCGAAGCGCTCCAGGACGACGGGGCGCTTGACCTTCAGGCTCGGCGTGAGGGTGCCGTCCTGCTCCGTGAAGTCGGTGTGCAGGATGCGGAACGCCCGGATCGCCTCGGCCCGGCTGACCGCCTCGTTGGCGTGGTCGACTGCCTTCTGCAGTTCTGCCTGCAGCTCGGGGTCGTCCGCCAGGTCGCCGGGAGATGCGTCCGCCGCCTTGCCGTGGGCGGCCTTCCAGGACCCGAGCGCCTCCTCGTCCAGCGTCAGGAGCGCGGCGATGAAGGGGCGGTTGTCGCCGATGACCACGGCCTGGCTGACGAGCGGGTTGTGGCGCACCCGGTCCTCGAGCACCGCCGGAGCGACGTTCTTGCCGCCGGCCGTGACGATCAGGTCCTTCTTGCGGCCGGTGATGGTGACGTAGCCGTCCGCGTCGATCGACCCGAGGTCACCGGTCCGGAAGAAGCCGTCCGGGGTGAACACGTCCGCCGTGGCCGCGTCGTTGTGCCAGTAGCCGCGGAAGACGCTGTCGCCCTTGACGAGGATCTCGCCGTCCGCGTCGATCCGGACGGTGAGCCCCGCGACGGGCCGGCCGATGCTGCCGATCCGCTGGCGGTCGGGCAGGTTGAGGGTGGTCCCGGCCGTGGTCTCGGTGAGGCCGTACCCCTCGAGGACCGTGATGCCGATGCCCCGGAAGAAGTGGCTCAGCCGGACCGACAGCGGGCCGCCGCCCGACACGGCGTACTGGACGCGCCCGCCGATGCGGGCCCGGATCTTGCTGTAGACGAGCCGGTCGAAGAGCGCGTGCCGCGCGCGCAGCAGGAGCCCCGGGCCGGACGGGGTGTCGAGCGCCTCGCTGTAGGCGATGGCCGTGGCCTCGGCGGCGTCGAAGATCTTGCCCTTGCCGGCGTCGTGGGCCGCCTGACGGGCGCCCGCGTGCACCTTCTCGAAGATGCGGGGGACGGCCAGCAGGAACGTGGGACGGAAACTGCCCAGGTCGTCGACGAGGTTCTTGACGTCCGCCGCGTGCCCCATCCGCACCCGGTTCAGCACGCAGGCGCACTGGATGAGCCGGGCGAACACGTGGGCCAGGGGCAGGAAGAGCAGGGTGGCGGCGTCCTCGGGGGCGAACAGCGGCCGCAGGTCCTCGCTGACGGACAGGACGTCGAACAGCACGTTGCCGTGCGTCAGCTCGCAGCCCTTGGGCCGCCCGGTCGTGCCGGAGGTGTAGACGATCGTGGCGAGGGTGTCGGGCCGCGCGGTCCGCCGGCGGGCCGTCAGCTCCTCCTCCGTCACGCCGCGGCCGGCCTCGCGCAGCCGGTCCAGCGCGCCGTCGTCCAGGACGTAGGTGTTGCGGAGGCCTGCCGCGTCCTCGCCGAGCGTCGCGACGGTCGCCGCGTGCGCCGGCGTCTCCACGACCATGGCGACGGCGCCCGAGTCCGCGAGGATCCAGGCGATCTGGTCGGCGCTGGACGTCTCGTACACCGGGACCGTGACGGCGCCGGCGGTCCAGATGGCGTAGTCGACGACGGTCCACTCATAGCGGGTCCGGCTCTGCAGCGCGACGCGGTCGCCGGGCTGCACCCCGGCCGCGATCAGCCCCGCGGCCGTCTCGCCGACGGTGGCGGCGAACTCCTTCGCGGTGACGGGCACCCATTGGTCACCCGCCCGGCGGGTCAGCACCGCGGTGTCCGGTGCTTCGACCGCGTTCGTGAACACGGCGTCGGCGAGGTTGGCGTCGGGGGGGACGGTGACGAGCGGCGGGACCGAGTACTCCTGCACGGCGGGCTCCTGGTGCTACGGCATGGTTGGCACGGCGGCGGCGCCGCGTGAGGCCGGGTGCACGACGGCAGGGGGCGCCGCGCGGCGGCGGCCCGTCCAACGTAGCCCCAGGCGGCTCCCCGGCGGCGGCCGGGTCGGGCCACCCGGCCGGGGGGACTGCGCCAGCAGGACTGAAGAAGTTGGGCCGGACGGCCGACTACCGTCGTGTGCCCGATCCCGGACCTACCCGCTGCAGCGCCTGTGGCGCGCGCCTCGCCGCCGCCGCGGCCTGGTGCTCGCTGTGCCTGACGCCGGCCGGTGGCGGCGCCCGTGTCGGTAGCGCGGGGGAGCCCGCCGGGCGCGTCCCGGCGCCGATCCTGCCCGCGGCCGTGTCCGCCGTGGCGCGCTCCGCAGCCGCGCCGGCAGGGCCGCCACCTGCGCCGACTGCAGCACCACCGTCCCCGGGCCGCCGTGGCGGCCGCCACCGCAAGCCGGTCGAGGCCGACGCGTGGCCCTGCGTCCGCTGCGGCACCGGGGTCGACTGGACCGCCGACAGCTGCCCGTCCTGCGGCGCGGCCTTCCTGGCGGGCGTCGAGGCTCCACTGGACGCCGGGCGCCTGCGGCCCTGGGTCGCGGCCGCCACGTCGGCCACGCGCCGCACGCGGGTCCTCGCCCTGGCGGGGCTGGCGCTCGCGGTCACCCTCATCGGGCTGGCGCTGCTGACAGCTGTGGGAGCGCTGCTCGCCTGATCGGGGCGGTGGCCCGCGCGCGGTCCCGGAACGGTAGCCTCGGGGCCCCGAGACGCCGCGAAGGAGGACGATGACCGATCGCGCCAGCTCCACCATCGTCGTCGCCGCCCCCGCGCAGGCCGTCCTGGACGTGATCGCGGACTTCGAGGCCTACCCCGAGTGGATCGACAGCTTCCGGGAGGCCGAGGTCCTCGAGCGGGACGACCAGGGGCGCGCCGTGCGCGCCCGCTTCGTGATCGAGGCGGGTTCCGTGCTGCGCGACGAGTACACCCTCGGCTACACCTGGCGCGAGGACGGCGTCTCCTGGCAGCTCGAGCAGGCGACGCTCATGAAGGACCAGCACGGCTCCTACGACGTGCGCCCCGTCGCCGGGGGCACCGAGGTCCGCTACGAGCTGGCCGTCGACCTCGGCGTCCCGATGCTCGGCGTGCTGCGGCGCAAGATCGAACGGCGGGTCATCGAGACGGCGCTGCGGGACCTCAAGAAGCGCGTCGAAGGGTGAGCCGGCCGGTGCGGGTCCTGCTCTTCACCGGCAAGGGGGGCGTAGGGAAGACGACGTCCGCCGCGGGCGCGGCGCTGCTGGCGGCGGCCTCGGGCCGCAAGACGCTCGTCGTGTCCACCGACCCGGCCCACTCGCTGGCGGACGCCCTGGGCGTCCCGGTCGGCGCGCACCCGACGCCGGTTCCCGGCGCCGACGGGCTGGAGGCGCTGCAGGTCGACACCCAGGCCGCCTTCGTCCGCTCGTGGGAGCAGGTCAGCCGGTTCCTGACCGGGCTGGTCGCGGCGACCGGCGTCGATCCCCTCGTCGCCGAGGAGATGACGGTGCTGCCCGGCGCCGAGGAGGTCCTGGCGCTGCTGGCCCTGCGCGAGCAGGTCGAGGAGGGGCGCCACGACCTGGTGGTCGTCGACTGCGCGCCCACGTCGGAGACGCTGCGGCTGCTGGCGCTGCCCGACGTGCTCACCTGGTACCTCGACCGACTCTTCCCGCTCGAGCGGCGCATCGGCCGCCTCCTGCGGCTGGGGCGCCGCGCCCGCGACGCCGACGCGGACGGCACCGGCTCCGATGCGGCCCTGGTCGCCGCGGCGGAGCAGCTGCACGAGCAGCTCTCCGGCGTGCGGTCCCTGCTGGCCGACCCCGAGCGGACCGCCGTCCGCCTGGTGCTCACGCCGGAGCAGGTCGGCCTCGCCGAGGCGCGCCGCACGCTCACGTCGTTGGCGCTGTACGGCTACCGCGTGGACGCGGTGCTCGCCAACCGGATCATCCCGCGGGGCGGGAACGACGGCTGGCGCGACGGGTGGGCCGCGGCGCAGGAGCAGCAGCTCGCCGCCGTCCGGGCCGATGTCGCGCCCCTGCCGGTGCTCGTCGCGCCGTACGCGGCCGCGGAGCCGGTCGGGGTCGCCGCCCTGCTGGCCCTCGCGGAGGGCGTGTACGGCGAGCTCGACCCGGTCGAGGGCGTGGCCGAGCTCGCCGCCGGGGCGGGGGAGCCGATGACCGTGCGGGCCGTCGCCGACGGCTTCGACCTGCGGCTGCGGCTGCCGTTCGCCGACCGGGCGGCGGTCGACCTCGCGCGCCGGGGCGACGACCTCATCGTGTCGGTCGCCGCGCGCCGCCGGGTGGTGGCGCTGCCGTCCGCGCTGCGGCGCTGCACCGTGGCGGGCGCCCGCTGGGACTCCGACGTGCTCGCCGTGCGCTTCGAGCCGGACCCGGCCGTCTGGATGCAGCGATGAACGGCCGGCCGGTCGGCTCGCTGGCCGACGAGGCTGCGGCGCTGCTCGAGGCGCTGCAGGCTGCACTGGGCGGCACCGGAGCCGCGGCCGGCGCCGCGGGCGGGGAAGCGACCGGGGCCACCGCCTTCCCCCGGAGCGCCGGGCTGGAGGCCGCGCTGCTCGGGCTGCGGCAGGCGCTGCGCCGGGGCGAGGAGACGCTCGGCGCTGTCGGCGCCCTGTCCGGCGAACAGGCCGTCGCCTGGTGCCGGACCGTGGCCGAGAACCTGACGGACACGCTGGCTGCGGACGGCACCTCCGAGGCGTGCGGCGTGTGTCCCGTCTGCACGGCGATCCGCTGGGCGCGGACCCTGCGGCCCGAGGCGCTACGCCACCTGCTGGACGCGTCGGTGTCCCTGGCGGAGGCGCTGCGGGCGACCGTCGCGCCGGCGCAGGAGCCGGCGGCACCGCCGACCCCCGTGCAGCACATCGACATCGCGATGCCCGGCCCTGACGCTCCGGCCCGTGGTCCGGCGGTCTAGCGCCGGACCACCAGGCTCCCGCTGAGCAGGTCGTGCAGGCACTGCCGGCGCCGCGAGACCAGGCAGAGCGCCACGTCGAGCGCCCCCAGCGGCAGGAACAGCTGACGGGTCGAGGTCAGCCAGATGGCCAGGGCGGCGCGTAGCGCGGCGCGCCCGGCCGGCAACCGGCTTCCGCCGACGGACACGACGCGCAGGCCGAGGGCCAGCATCCCGACGGTCCCGCCGCGCCAGGCCACGAGCGTGAACTGGTACAGGCCCATGACCAGGCGCACCACCGCGAACAGCAGCAGCAGGCGGCGGTCGGTGAGCAGGGTCGCCACGGCGTCGGCGTTCGCCTGCGCCTGGACCGCCTGCGGCAGCGTGCGGACATGGGTCTCGACGTCCGTCAGCCGGATGAGGAACGGCACGGCGACCACGAGCCAGACCGGCAGCAGCACCACGGTGTCGACGAACCAGGCGGCGAGGCGTTCGCGCGGGGCGGCCACCAGCTGGGCACCCGGGGGTCCGCCCGGCTGCTCCGGCCGCTCCGGCTGCGCCGGCGGGGCGGGTGGCCGAGGCGGCGGGGGCGCGAAGGGGTCCGCGCCCGGATCGTTCCGGGAGCTCCTGCCGCCGGGACCGGTCCCGGGAGCGCTCATGCCGACGGGTCCGGCTCGGGGCCCAGCAGCAGCTGGGCCAGCGTCGCGCAGAACAGCCCCGCGTCGGCGGTGACCTGCAGCCGGGAGGGCCGCGGCCTGCCCAGCAGGTCCGCCGTCACGCGGGCGTCCAGGTCCACGGCGACCACGGGCACGCTCTCCGGCAGCAGCCCCACGACGGCACCGGCGGTGTCGGCGCTGGCGACCACGATGGCAAGTCCCACGCCGCGGACCGCCGCGCGCATGGCCTCCAGCGCGGCCAGCAGGTCGGTGTGCGTGTCGGGCAGCGCCGACTTGTCGCGGACCGACCCCACCAGCACCAGCGGGACGGCCGCCTCCACCACGGTGTGCATCAGCCCCGCCGCCACGATGCCCTCCCGGACGGCCTCGGTGAGGCCGCCCGCCCGGCGGACGGCGTTCACGGCGCGGACGCGCCGCTCGGGCGCCGGGTCGGTGGCGGACAGGGCCAGCGACGTGGTGCGCACCCCCGACACTGCGGCCTCGATGTCCGCTGCCGCGACCGCGTTACCGGCCACCACGCCGTCGACGAAGCCGGCCCGGACGAGACGGGCAAGGGCGGGCCCGGCGTCGGCGGAGACGACTGCCGGTCCGAGCACCCACAGCACCCGGTGGCCGTCGGTCTTGCACTCCCGCAGCCGCTGGGCCACCTGCCGGACCAGGTCGGGCTGGGAGTGTTCGCCGGAGGCCGTCGAGCTCAGCGCGCCCAGCCCCGCCTCGCTGGGGCGGTGGGCCGCGAGCGGCGGCACGACGCGGACGCCGCCGACCCCGCAGACGATGCGCATCCCCGTGCGCACGGCCTCGACGGGCACGGTCCGCACCCGCTCCCCGGACACGAGCAGCGCGCAGCCGCTCTCGGGCCGCTCGACCGGCACCCAGCCCCCGTCGAGGTGCACCACCGTCTCGAGGTTGGTGGTGGCGTAGAAGTCCGCCGGGAACGCCCCGTCGCAGTCGGCCTCGCGCACGACCAGCTCGCCGGGCTGGACGGTGTTGACGCCGTGGCGCTGGATCCGCATGAGCAGCGGCACGAGCGCCGCCTCGCTCTCGGCGCTGACCGTCAGCAGGGCGTGCGACTCGTCGTCATGGGTCCGGCCCGCGTGGACGGCGTCCACGACGTACCAGCCGCCGTAGTCGTAGACGTCGTCCAGCACGTCCGCCAGCACCCCGGTGTCCAGCAGGTGCCCGGTGATCATGACCTGCTCGCTGACGGGCACGCGGTCTCCTCCCGGGCGGTGTCAGATCACCGCACCGTCGTCTTCGTCGTCGTCGGGGGGAGCATCTCGCATCCGGCTGACGAGCAACCCGGCGCCCGCCCCGGCGCAGAGCACGCCGAACAGCGCCGCCATGGAGGGATCCAGCCCGAGCGACCACGGGACGGCCAGCAGGCCGACCCCGACGACGATCGCGAGGACCGCGAGCGCCGTCGCCAGCGACGGGCGCGGGACGGGCGGGGCCGGGGGCGGCTCGTAGTGCTCGTCGTCGTCCGTCCGGTCCTCGTCCGCGGCGCCGACGTCCCCGGCGCGGGGTCCAGCGGTCTCCCGACCGGGGTCCGGCGCGGCGCGGCGGAGCACGACCGCATCGAGCGGTGCCGCCGGCGTGCCCTCGGGCGGCGGGTCGGCGGCGGGCGGCGGTTCGGGCAGGTCCTCCGCGGCGGGCCAGGGGTGCTCGCGCTCCGGGGACACGGACCACTCCGCCACGATGGCGTCGAACCGGCGCCGCAGCTCCGCGGCCTCGTCGGGGAGGGCGGCCGACGGGTCGACCGGCGGGCCCGGCGCGGCAGCGTCGCCGGCCGCGGCGGCGAGCTGCCCGTGCTCCAGCCGGGTCAGCACCCAGCGGGCCTCCGTCAGCCGCTGCCCGTCCACGAGGATGCGGTGCAGCGGGCGGGAGGGCAGGCGCACCTCGAGCCACGGCCCGCTGGCGTAGCTGGCGGGGACGGCGCGGGCCGGGATCCCGCGGGCACGCAGCCCCGAGAGAAGCTCCTCGGTCTGCCGGGGGTCGATGTCGGTCAGCCGGGTCCAGGCCACGGCGGGAACGCCGTCGCCCGGCGTGCCGCCCGTTGCGTCGTCCACGTTCCCTCCCCTCGTGCCGGGCCCCCGAAGCCCGGTGGGGCGGCCGGATCAGCGACTGCTGACCCGGCGGATGAACTCCCAGGTCCCGTCCATGATGGCGGGAGCGTCATTGTCCAGCGTCGCCACGTGGTAGCTCTCGGCCAGCACCCGCTCCTCGACCGGGGCGCCGCCCGCGCGCACGCCGGCCACGAGCAGCTCGCCGCTGACGGGCTCCACGACGTGGTCGACCACGCTGCGGAACGCCAGGACGGGGCAGCCGATCCGGCCGAGGTCGGCCCGCGTGAGCGCCCACAGCCGGCTCAGCGAGTGCACCGCGTGCAGGGGCAGCCGCGGGTAGCCCACCTCGGTCACCCCCGGCTTCTTGATGTCACCGACGACCCCCGGGAAGGACGGCACGATCCACCGCACCAACGGCAGCAGCCGGGCCTCGGGCCGCCGGGTCGCGAGCGAGGCGTTGACCGTGACGATGCCGGCGATCTCCGGGTGGGTCTCGGCCAGCCGAAGCGTGAGGGCGCCCCCGACGGACAGCCCGGCCACGAAGACGGTGGAGCACCGCTGCTGCAGGTCGGTGAGCGCGCGCTCCGCCTCGCCGAACCAGTCCTGCCACCGCGTGCGCTGCAGGTCCTGCCAGCGGGTGCCGTGCCCGGGCAGTCGCGGCACGCTGACGGCCAGGCCGTGCGCGGCGAGGGACTCGGCCCAGCCGCGGACGCCCTGCGGCGTGCCGGTGAACCCGTGGAGCACGAGCACGCCCACGTCCGCCCAGGAGCCGCTGCCGGGGGACGACCAGGCTTCGGCGCCCGGCAGCACGGCCGGCTCGGCGCTGCTGACAGCGGCACTGCTCACGGGATCTCCCTCTCGAGGTGACCGCCATCCTAGGGGCGCAGCGGTCGGGGCGGACCACCTGGACGGGCTCCGGCGACCGCAGCTGGGCATGGAGCGGCGCGGCGTCCCGCCCGGTGCGGGGCCGGCCCTGGGCGGGTACACCCGTGCTCGTCCCACCGGTCACCCGGATGCGCCGACGCCTCCCGGGCGGGGCGGGTGGATCGCGGCGGTGGTGCCTCGTACAGTGACCCCGGGCGCGACGGGGCGTCGTGCCGAAGGTCGGGCGGGTGTGTCCGCAGCCCGGCACCGGGTCTCCCAGACGGCCCGTGGCCGCACGTCCGGCAGTTTCGGCAGGCAGTTGGTGCCCCGGCAGCGAGGAGGAGCGCGGTGTTCTACTGGGTCGTCAAGGCGATCCTGTCCCCCCTCCTGCGCCTGCTGTACCGGCCGGAGGTCGAGGGGCTGGAGCACGTCCCCCGCGACGGCGCCGCCATCCTCGCCAGCAACCACCTGTCGTACGTGGACTGGCTCTTCCTGCCGCTGTTCGTCCCGCGCCGCATCACGTTCCTGGCCAAGAGCGACTACTTCACGGGCAAGGGCCTCCGGGGCCGGCTGCAGCGGTGGTTCTTCTCCGGCACCGGGCAGGTGCCCATCGACCGGTCCAGCGGCAGCGCCGCGCAGGGCGCGCTCGACACGGGCAAGCGGGTCCTCCAGCAGGGCAAGCTCATGGGCGTCTACCCGGAGGGCACGCGCTCCCCGGACGGCCGGCTCTACCGCGGCAAGACGGGGGTCGCCCGCCTCGCCATCGAGAGCGGTGTCCCCGTGCTGCCCTGCGCGATGCTCGGCGTGTACGAGATCGCGCCGCCCGGCCGCCGCGTCCCGCGGCTCGGTGGGCGTGTCCGGGTGAAGATCGGGCCGCCCCTCGACTTCAGCCGGTACGCCGGGCTCGAGAACGACCGGTTCGTGCTGCGGTCGGCCACCGACGAGCTCATGTACGAGCTGATGAGCCTGTCCGGCCAGGAGTACGTCGACATGTACGCCCAGCGCGCGAAGCTGACGATCGCCCCGGACCCGCAGCCGGGTCCCTCCGGCGGCGGGCAGCCGCCGTCGCTCACGCCGGAACACAGCACCGCGCAGGGGGAGACCCGCCGCGCCGGCTGAGGCGCCTCAGCCGGTCTCCCAGCCCCCCGCCCGGCGGACCGCCTCGAGCCAGCGGTCGTGCCGCCCGTCATCCCGCGCCCCCGCCGTGGGCCGGAACGTGCTGTCCAGCCGCCAGATCTCGGTCAGCTCGTCGAGCGACGACCACACGCCCGTGGCGAGGCCGGCGAGGTAGGCCGCGCCGAGCGCCGTGGTCTCGCGCACCACCGGCCGTCGCACGGGCACGCCCAGCTGGTCCGCCTGCAGCTGGCACAGCAGGCTGTTCGCGCTCGCACCCCCGTCGACGGTCAGCGCGTCGAGGGAGACCCCGTCGGCGGCCAGCACGTCGACGACGTCGCGCACCTCGAAGGCGATCGCCTCGAGCGTGGCGCGGACGAGGTGGGCGCGGGTCGTGCCGCGGGTCAGGCCGATGATCAGGCCGCGGGCCTGCGGGTCCCAGTGGGGTGCCCCCATCCCCGTCAGCGCCGGCACGAAGCAGACGCCGTTGCTGTCCGGCACCGTGGCGGCCAGCGCCTCCGACTCGGCTGCGGTCCCGATCAGCCCCAGGCCGTCGCGCAGCCACTGCACCGCGGCGCCGGTCACGAACACGGCACCCTCGACCGCGTAGACCAGGCCGCCGCCGTCGCCGAGGTCCCACGCCACCGTCGTCAGCAGGCCGGCGGACGAGCGCACCGGCGTCGTGCCGGTGTTCACCAGGACGAAGCTGCCCGTGCCGTACGTGCACTTGCTCTGGCCGGGGGCGAACGCGGTCTGCCCGAACAGGGCCGCCTGCTGGTCACCGGCGATGCCCGCGATCGGCAGGTCGAGCCCCAGGAAGCTGCGGGGGTCGGTCCGGCCGACCACGCCGCTGCTGGGCACCACGCGGGGCAGCGCCGCGGCCGGCACCCCGAACAGGTCGCACATCTCCGGCGACCAGCCGCCCTGGAGGTCGAAGAGCAGGGTGCGGCTGGCGTTCGACGGGTCGGTGACGTGCGCGGCCCCGGCGGTCAGCCGCGCGACCACGTAGGAGTCGACGGTGCCCAGCGCGGTCGAGCCGTCCTCGACGCCCCGCCACGTCCTCGCGTCGTGCTCCGCGAGCCAGGCGAACTTCGTCGCCGTGAAGTACGGGTCGAGCCGCAGCCCGGTCACCTCGGTGACCGCGTCGCCGTGGCCCTCGTCGGCGAGCCGGCGGCAGACACCCGCGCTGCGGCGGTCCTGCCACACCACGGCGCTGCGGGCGGCCGCGAGGTCGTCGCGCCGCCAGAGGACGGCGGTCTCCCGTTGGTTGGTGAGGCCCAGGACCACCGGTTCGGCCCCGTCCGGGGCGGTGTCCAACGCGCTCCGGCAGGCGGCGAGCACGGCCTGCCAGATCTCCTCGGGCTCGTGCTCCACCCAGCCCGGCCGCGGGTAGTGCTGCGCGAACTCGGCGTAGCCCCGGCCGACCACCTCCCCGGAGGCGGCCACCAGCAGGGCGGTGACGCCGGTGGTGCCGGCGTCGACGGCGAGAACCGCGGGGCCCGCGGCGGTGGGGCTGGTCACGCGCCGCACCCTAGGGGGCGGCGGGGCTCCTGCCCACCGGGGCGCGCCACACTGGACCCGTGCCTCCCGCCCCCCGCCGCTGGTTCTACGACACCGAGTTCATCGAAGGCCCGGGGCGCGAGATCCAGCTGGTCTCCGTCGGACTGGTCAGCGAGGACGGCGCCCAGGAGTACTACGCCGTCTCCACCGAGTTCGACGCCGCGGCCGCGGGGCCGTGGGTCCGCCGGAACGTGCTGAACCAGCTGCCGTCCCCGGCCGACCCCGCCTGGCGGTCCCGGGAGCGGATCCGCACCGACCTGGAGGAGCTGCTGCTCGCCGACGGGGCCGAGCCGCACCTGTGGGCCTGGTACGGCGCCTACGACCACGTGGTGCTGTGCCAGCTGTGGGGCACGATGCCCGACCTGCCGCGGCGGATGCCGCGCTTCACGCGCGACCTGCGGCAGCTGTGGGAGGAACTGGGGGAGCCGCCGCTGCCCGACCAGCCGTCCGGGCAGCACGATGCGCTCGCCGACGCGCGCCACAACCTGGTGCGCTGGCGGGCCCTGGCGGAACGCCGGGCCTGGCTGGCCTGACGGGTCCGATCGTCGTGGGGGAGTCGGCCGCGGGGACCCCGTACCCTTAGGGGGTGACTCCTTCCCCGCTGCCCGAGCCGGTCGTCCCCGACCTCGCGGCCCTCGACCGCTGGCGCGGCCGGGTCGCGGCGCAGCAGCCCAACTACCCGGACCCGGCCGTGGTCCGCGCCGTGGCCGAGGAGCTGTCCGGCCTGCCGCCGCTCGTGACCGCCCCCGAGGTGCGGCTGCTGACGCAGCGGCTCGCGGCGGTCGCGCAGGGCGAGGCGTTCCTGCTGCAGGGCGGGGACTGCGCCGAGACCTTCGCCGCCAACACCGCGGCGCAGATCCGCGACAAGGTCAAGACGCTGCTGCAGATGTCGGTGGTGCTGACCTACGGGGCGTCGACCCCGGTCGTGAAGGTCGCGCGCATCGCGGGCCAGTACTCGAAGCCGCGGTCCAGCGACCTCGAGAAGGGCTCCGGGCTGCCGTCCTACCGGGGCGACGCGGTGAACGACCTGGCCGCCGACCCGACCTCCCGCACGCCGGACCCGCGGCGCATGCTCCGCGCCTACCAGGCCAGCGCGCAGACGCTGAACCTCGTCCGGGCGTTCGCGAGCGGGGGCTTCGCGTCCTTGGAGGCGGTCCACGACTGGAACATGGACTTCGTCGCGACCTCCCCGGCGGGGCAGCGGTACGAGGCGCTCGCCCGCGACATCGACCGGGCGCTCGCCTTCATGCGCGCCTGCGGCATCGAGCTGGAGCGCGAACCCGTCGCCAGCACCGTGGAGCTGTTCTCCTCGCACGAGGCGCTGCTGCTGGAGTACGAGCGCGCGCTGAGCCGCGTCGAGGACGCGACCGGCCGGGTGTACGACCTGTCCGCGCACACCGTGTGGATCGGCGAACGCACCCGTGCGCTCGACGGCGCCCACGTCGAGTTCGCCAAGCACGTCGGCAACCCCGTCGGCGTGAAACTCGGCCCGACCACGGCCCCCGAGGATGCGCTGGCGCTCGCCGACGCGCTGGACCCGCACCACACGCCCGGTCGGCTGATCTTCGTCAGCCGGATGGGCCGCGGCAGGATCCTGGACGGGCTGCCGCCGCTCGTGGAGAAGATCCGCGCCAGCGGGCACCCGGTCATCTGGGCGTGCGACCCCATGCACGGCAACACCCAGGAGACCGCCACCGGCGTGAAGACCCGCCACTTCGACGACGTGATGGCCGAGGTCGAGGGCTTCTTCGCCGTCCACCGGGCGCTGGGCACCCACCCGGGCGGGCTGCACGTCGAGCTCACCGGGGAGGACGTCACCGAGTGCCTCGGCGGCGGCCAGGAGCTGAAGGAATCCGAGCTCGCCGGCCGGTACGAGACGGCCTGCGACCCGCG
The DNA here is from genome assembly GCA_025965515.1 of Mycobacterium sp. Taxonomy (GTDB): domain Bacteria; phylum Actinomycetota; class Actinomycetes; order RYN-182; family RYN-182; genus RYN-182. The sequence continues at coordinate 3,245 of JAOPWU010000041.1, read as the reverse complement.
CCTCAACACCTCGCAGGCCATCGAGCTGGCCTTCCTCGTGGCCGAGATGCTGCAGGTGGCCCGGGGGTGACCGACCGCGTCGACCTGCGCAGCGACACGCTGACCAGGCCGGTTCCGGGTATGCGCCGGGCCATGGCCGAGGCGGAGGTCGGCGACGACGTCTACGACGAGGACCCGACCGTCCGGGCGTTGCAGGACGAGGTCGCGGGTCTGTTCGGTCACGAGGCTGCCCTGTTCGTCCCGTCCGGGTCGATGGGCAACCAGATCTGCCTCGGGCTGCACGCCGGGCCCGGCACGGAGGTCGTCTGCGACCACGAGGCGCATGTCGTCACGTACGAACTCGGGGCGGCCGCGGCACTGTTCGGCAGCACCACCCGCACCGCAACCGCGGAGCAGGCCGACCCGGGCTGGGTCCCACAGTGGCTCGCGATGGTGCGGCACGAGGGCTACGGCACCGTGCCCACGCGCTGCGTCGCGGTGGAGCAGACCCACAACCGGCGCGGGGGCCTCGTCCTCGACCTGGCCGACCTGGACGCGCTGCGGGCCGGCCTCGACGCTGTCGACGCGGACGTGGCGCTGCATTGCGACGGCGCCCGGATCTGGAACGCGCACGTCGCTACCGGCGTCCCCCTGGCCCGCTACGGCGGGCTGTTCGACACGCTGTCGGTCTGCCTGTCGAAGGGGCTCGGCGCGCCCATCGGGTCGGTGGTCGTCGGGTCGGCGGACACGGTGGAGCGTGCCCGCGTGCTCCGTAAGCGCCTCGGGGGCGGCATGCGGCAGGTGGGTGTGCTCGCGGCAGCGGGCCGCTACGCGCTGGCGCACCACATCGAGCGGCTCGCCGAGGACCACGCCCGGGCGCAGGCCCTCGCGGCGCGGCTGCAGCCCTGGGCGGCGGCGCCCGCCACCAACATCGTCGTGCTCGACCTCGCCGGCACCGGGTGGCGGGCGAAGCCGTTCGCCGTGGCCGCCGCGGTGTCGGGTGTCGGGGTCTCCGTCACCGGCCCGGAGCGCTGCCGGCTCGTCACGCACCTGGACGTGGACGACGTCGGGGTCAGCCGGGCAGCGGACGTGCTGGCCCGGCTGCTGGGTGACGGGCCCGCCTGACCGGTCGTGCCCCCGCCGCTCGCCCCCGGGAAACGCCGACGGGGCGTGACCGGCGGGGAGCCGGCCACGCCCCGGGGGCGGTCAGACAGTGATCAGCCGAGGTCGGCGTAGCTGATCACGGCCCGGCTGGTGAACGCCAGGGTGGCGTTCGGGTACAGGCTCGCGTTCGGCGTGAACACCAGCGTGTAGACCCCCTGCTTGCCGGCGGGAGCCGCCGGCAGCTTCACGCGGGCCGCGGTCGGGCTGCTGATGAACACCCCTGCCGTGGAGGCGTCCAGGGAACCCTGGGTGCCCACGACCGGCAGCGTCACCACGGTGGTGCCCGTCGAGTCCACGAGCGCCCAGCCGGAGGAGCCGTTCAGCGCCGTCCCGTTGATCGTGGACTGCCACCCGCCGGCGCTGGAGCCGGCCGGCGCGGAGTTGCCGGTGATGACGGCGGCGTACCGCGGGCCGCTGAAGGGCGCGCCGGGCACCGTGTCGTGCTTGAGCACGACGGTCGGGATGCTGCCCGCCGGGCCGGCCGGAACGGTGAGCATCAGGTGGGTCGCGTCGACCCAGCTGATGGCCGTACCGACGCCGTTCACGGTCGCCGTGATGGCGTTCTGGCCGTAGGCCGCGCTGGTGGCGCCGAAGCCGGAGCCCGTCAGCAGGACCTTGGTGCCCCCGGCTGCCGATACCGGCGCCGAGGTCGCCGCCGTGGCCGTCATCGGCGTGCGGTAGGTGACCTGGTCAGCCGTGCCGTTGGCGAGGCTCGCGCCGCCGGTACCCGTGACGACCACCCGGAAGGCGGCCTGCACCGGCGCGCCGGAGCCGTCCGCCGGCGCCGCGGGCATGGTGATGCTGAGCGCCGTGGCGGACTGTGCCGTCACGTTGGCCGTCAGGGTGACGCTGGGGTCACTGACCTGCACCAGCTTGACCGTGGTCGGGGCCGGGACGGTCGCGCCGTTGACCAGGGCGACCTGCACCGTGTCACCGCCGGCCGTGCTGGCCCTCGGCGTCCTCACCGTGACGATGGGCGTCGGGGGCAGGTAGGACACGTTCACCGCGGGGCTCGCGACGCCGTTGCGCAGCACGACCAGCGGCTGCGTCACGCCGCTCACGCCGGCCGGCATGACGACCTGCAGCTGGCTGTCGCCCTTCCAGGCCAGGGGAACGGTCTTACCGCTGACGGTCGCGGTGATCTTGTTGGCGGTGAACTGGGCCGCCGTGGTGCCGAAACCGGCGCCGATGACGGTCACGGGCGTGCCGCCGGGCGTGCGGGCGATCGTGTCCGTCGCGAGGGTCACGGCGTACGGGTGCAGGAGGGCCAGCACGTCGGTGGTGCCGTTGGGCGCGCTGTTGCCGGCGCTGCCGGCGAGGACCACCCGGTACGTGCCGTCCCTCGGGGCGGCCGGGACGGTGACCGACAGGGTGCTGGGGCTGGTCTGGGTGACCGCCGTGGCCGCGATGCGCACGCTGCTGTCGCTGGTGTTCACGAAGGTGACGGCGTTCGCGGCGCTCGGGTTCACGCTGGTCAGCCGGCCGGCCGTCACGACGAGCGTGTCACCGCCGGTCGCACCCGCGGCGGGGCGGGACAGCGCGGTCACCACGGGCAGCAGGGTCGAGGCCGCCTGCGTGCTGGACGGCAGGAAGCCGGTCGACCCGTAGGCCTCGTCGACGTACTTGTTGACGAAGTCCCAGCTCAGGGTGGCGAAGCCGTTGGCGCCCCAGCCGCGGCCCCAGCTGTTCTCGATGCGGACGCCGGTGGCGTCGTAGCCCAGGGCCACGATCGCGTGACGGCCCGCGTAGCCGCTGCTCGCGGCCATGGCGGCGGTCATCACCTGGTTGGTCGAGTTCAGGTTGAAGAAGTTGCCGAACACCGGGATCCCGATCTCCACCGGGGTGTTGTTCGCCAGCGAGGTCTGGAGGGCGGCCTGGGCCGCCGTGCCCTGGTTGGCGCCCGAGAAGAGCAGCTGGTAGCTGCCGAACTTGTGCAGCGCCGCGTTCGCGCGCTCCGCGGCGGTCGGCTGCGTCCTCCAGTCGTAGAGCGCCGGGGCCCAGAAGGCCGCCTCGGCGACGCCCTGGTTCTGCATCAGGGACAGGCCCGAGCCGATGCTGGCGCCGGCGTCGCGGCCGCCGTTGATCTGGTTGTAGACGTAGTA
>JAOPWU010000008.1 GCA_025965515.1 Mycobacterium sp. | reverse complement strand
TCTTGCTGTTCACGACGAGGACGTAGGGGTCGTCGAGGACGGCCTCCATACGCTCCGGGTCGGTCACGAAGTAGGGCGAGATGTAGCCCTTGTCGAAGCGCATGCCCTCGGTGAGCTCGAGCTCGAGGCCGAAGGTGTTGCTCTCCTCGACGGTGATGACGCCTTCCTTGCCGACCTTGTCCATCGCCTCGGCGATGATCTCGCCGACCGTGGTGTCAGCGGCGGAGATGGAGGCCGTGGAGGCAATCTGCTCCTTGGTCTCGACCTCCTTGCTGGCGTTGCCGAGCGCCTCGGAGACGGCCGCGACGGCAGCCTCGATGCCCTTCTTCAGGCCCATCGGGTTCGCGCCGGCGGCGACGTTGCGCAGACCCTCGCGGACGAGCGCCTGAGCGAGCACGGTGGCGGTGGTGGTGCCGTCACCCGCGACGTCGTCGGTCTTCTTGGCGACCTCCTTGACGAGCTCCGCGCCGATCTTCTCGTAGGGGTCCTCGAGCTCGATCTCCTTGGCGATGGAGACACCGTCGTTGGTGATCGTGGGGGCGCCCCACTTCTTCTCCAGGACGACGTTGCGACCCTTCGGGCCGAGCGTGACCCGGACTGCGTCGGCGAGCTGGTTCATACCCCGCTCGAGCCCGCGTCGGGCCTCCTCGTCGAAGGCAATGATCTTGGCCATGCTGTCTTGGTCCTTCCCATCGGGAACGGCTCGTGCCGTGACCGGTGGCAGCGCCCGCGACGGACGACCCGGGAACCCGGGGCTCACTGACCGGCTTGGCTCACGCTTTCCTGGCACTCGACGGATGTGAGTGCCAAGTACGGTTTAGCACTCACCCCGGTGGAGTGCAAGCGCCCGGACACAGTGGACGGGCGGCGCAGCGGCGGTCGGCGCGGTGGTCGGAGCGTGGTCGGGCGTGCGCGGTCAGACCTGGGTGCGTCGCGGGTTGGCCGTGTGCTCCGGCCACGCGGCCGCGGCGAGCGACTCGCGGGCGACCAGGTCGATGACGGCGAGCGGCTCGTCCAGCCGCACCCGGCGCGGCGACGCCACGGTCGCCGGGATGTCGAGCTGGCCGTCGACGAGGTGAACTCCGCTGTCCATGCAACCACTCTGCCCCTCGGGGCCGCCGAGGAAAAGGGCGGGGCGGGTCCCCGAGAGCGGGTTCACACGGCCGGCCCCGTCCGCCGGGCCGGCTGCCGGGGGCCGCTGGACCGAACGGCCCAGGCCCCCGGCCGCTGCTAGCTGCCGAGCCCGGCGCGCTCGAAAGCGCTGTAGGACGGCTTGATCGTGACCGACGGACCGACAACGTCCGCGATCGCATCGAGGGTCTTCAGCCCGTCGCCCGTGTTGTAGAGGACGGTCTCGGAGTCGCGGTCCAGCTGCCCCGTCGCGAGGAGCTGCTGCAGGCAGGCGACGGTCACCCCGCCGGCCGTCTCGGCGAAGACGCCCTCGGTGCGGGCGAGCAGCCGCATCCCCTCGATGACCTCCTCGTCGCTCACGTCGGCGATCGCGCCGCCCGTCCGGCGGCAGACCTCGAGGGCGTACGGCCCGTCGGCCGGGTTGCCGATCGCCAGGGACTTGGCGATGGTGTCCGGCCGGACGGGCGTCACGTCGTCACGGCCCTCGCGGAACGCCGTCGACACCGGCGAGCACCCCGTCGCCTGAGCGCCGAAGATGCTGTAGGGCGCCTCGGCGACCTCGCCCAGGCGCACCAGCTCGCGGAACGCCTTGTCGGTCTTCGTGAGCATGGAACCGGACGCGATCGGGATCACGAGCTGCCGCGGGAGCCGCCAGCCGAGCTGCTCGGCCACCTCGTAGCCCAGGGTCTTGCTGCCCTCGGCGTAGAAGGGCCGGACGTTCACGTTGACGAACGCCCAGTCCTCCTCGCCGGCGATCTCGCTGCAGAGGCGGTTGACGTCGTCGTAGTTGCCCTCGATGGCGACCAGGGTGCCGCCGTAGACGGCGGTCGAGACGGTCTTGCCCGACTCGAGGTCGTGCGGGATGAGCACGACGCTCCGCAAGCCGGCGGAGGCGGCGTGCGCGGCCACGGACTGCGCCAGGTTGCCCGTGGAGGCGCAGGCGACGGTGGTGTAGCCGAAGGCCTTGGCCGCCGACAGGGCCACGGACACCACGCGGTCCTTGAAGGAGTGCGTGGGGTTGGCGCTGTCGTCCTTGACCCAGAGCTTCTTCATGCCGAGCGCCTCGGCCAGCCGCGGCGCGGGCCGCAGCGGCGTGAACCCGGCGCCCAGGGACACCCGGGTCGCCTCGTCGTGGCCGGCGGGCAGCCACCCGGCGTACCGCCACATGCTGTTCGGGCCCGCCTCGACGTCCTTGCGGGTCCAGCGGGCGAGCTTGGAGTCGTCGTACGCCAGTTCCAGCGGGGCCCAGCACGCCACGCAGACGTGCGTGGGGGCGAGCGGGTACTCGGCGTGACAGTTCTTACAGACCAGCGCACGGGCGGGCGTGCCGTCCCCCAGGGGGGATCCGGCGGACCCGGTCGTCGGGGCGTCGGTGAGCGTCATGGGATGCGAGGCCTCTCTCCTCATCTTCCCCGCGCGCGTCTGCCGCGGGACGGAGTTGGCACCTTCGCCGCAGCGGCTGCGCTGGATGCGCGCCGTTGACGGACGGGTTGCCGGGGCTTCATCGGGCCGTGTCCCTCTGCCCCTCTGGATGAGCGGTGGCGCCGTACCCTCACGGGTAGAGACGCCGTGCAGTTGTGCCGCCGGTCGGCGACCCACCCCCGGTACGCAGTGACCGGCCCCTGAAGGGACGGCCGGCGACGCACAGGCTGGCGTGACCTCATCGTAACGGACCTTCGTGCACAGTCGGCGTGCCCCTGGGAAGCCACCGGCTCTGCCGCGGCGTGAGAGGAGACAGCGCATGCGCCCCGACGTCGAGCACTGGTACCGGCGCCGCACCTACGCCGGTGACCCCCCCTCCCCCGGCCGGCTGCTGGCCTCGCTGGGGCACCGCACGGTGACCGTCCTGCTGCCCGCCCTCAACGAGGAGCGGACCATCGGCCCGATCGTCGCCTCGCTGCACCGCGAGTACGTGGAACGGGTCCCGCTCATCGGAGAGCTGCTGGTGATCGACAGCGGCTCCACCGACGCGACCGTCGCCGTGGCCCGCGCCGCCGGCGCGGACGTCGTCGCGGCCGGGGCCGTGCTGCCCGAGCTCGGCCCCGCCCGGGGCAAGGGCGAGGCGCTGTGGAAGGGCCTGGCCGCCACCGACGGGGAGCTGGTCGTGTTCCTCGACACCGACGTGGTCGGGTTCGACCACACCTGGCTCCCCCGGCTGCTCGCCCCGCTGGTCGCCGACGAGGCGGTGCAGCTCGTCAAGGGCTGCTACGACCGGCCCCTGGTCCGCGGCGACGCCGCGACCGAGGGCGCCGGGGGGCGCGTCACCGAGCTGCTGGCCCGGCCGCTGCTGGCCGCGTTCTGGCCGGAGCTCTCCGGCCTGGTGCAGCCGCTCGCCGGGGAGTGCGCGGCCCGCCGCGACCTGCTGGAGCAGCTGCCGTTCGTCACCTCCTACGGCGTGGAGCTGGCGCTGCTCGTCGACACCCTGCAGGTCGCCGGCCTCGACGCCCTCGCGCAGGTCGACCTCGGGCGGCGCGTCCACCGCAACCAGGACGGGGCAGCGCTGGGCCGGATGGCCGCCGCGATCCTCCAGACGGCGCTGCACCGCCTGCAGCGGCAGGGGCGGGCCGACCTGCTCGCCGACGCCGGCCCGCTGGTGCAGTTCGCCCGCGGCGCGACCGGCGCCTGGGAGCCCACGGCAGCCACCACCTCGGACGCCGTCGTGGAGCGGCCCGCCCTCACCGAGCTGGTGCCGTACAGCCGCCCGGCCACCCTGGCGGTGTGACCGCGGCCCACCTGCCGGGCCCGGCCGCGGGGCACCGCCGGCCGGTGGTACAGGCTTCGCGGCGTGCGTGTCCTCTACACCGACCTCGACGCGACGATGCTCGGGCGGCGCGGATCTTTCTTCGCCGACGCCACGGGCGCGCCGACGCTCGCCCCCGCCCAGGCGCTGCTGCGGCTGCGGGCGGCCGGCGTGGCGCTGGTCCTGGTCAGTGGCCGCACCCGGGCGCAGCTGCTGGAGGCCGGGGCGCTGCTCGGCGCGGACGGGTACATCGCGGAGCTCGGGGCGCTGGTGGGCTGGGACCACGGCCTGCAGCACGCGGCCCTGCCGTCCGCGGCGCCCACCGGGACGCTCGGCGCGCCCGACGAGCTGGTGGCGGAGCTGTTCGCCGCCTTCGAGCTCGACCACCACCGGCCCTGGCACCTCGGGCACGAGGTGGACGCGCTGCTCGAGGGGCACGTCGACGTCGCCGCGGTCGACGCCTGGCTGGCGGCGCGCGGGTTCGGCTGGCTGCGGCTGCGGGACAACGGCCGCATCCGCCGGGCCGGCCGGGACTCCCCGCTGCACGTCTACCACCTGCTGCCGGACGGCATCTCCAAGGGCGCGGCGGTGGCGTTCGACCTGGCGCGCCGCGGGTTCGCGCCGCAGGACGCGGTGGCCATCGGGGACAGCGCGAGCGACCTGGAGATGGCCGGCGCCGTCGGGCGGATGTACCTGGTGGCCAACGGCCTCAGCGTGCCGGCCGTCGCCGCCCGGCTGCCGCAGCTGCCGAACGTGCAGGTGACGGACGCCCCCATGAGCGTGGGCTGGGCGGAGGCGGTGACCGACGCACTCGGCGAGCACTGACGCGCGATCATGATCGCGGCCGCACCAGGCATGGGGGCACCGGTGAAGGGAAGGGCGACAAGCGTGGGCGCCGACGCCAAGATTGTCGTAGCGAGCAACCGCGGTCCCGTCGCCTTCTCGCGGGCGGAGGACGGTGGCTACTCGATGGCCCGCGGCGGCGGCGGGCTCGTCAGCGGGCTCGCGTCCGTGGCGGCGGAGGGCCAGACGCTCTGGGTGTGCGCGGCGCTGTCCGAGACCGACCGGGCGGTGGCCCGCGAGGCGCCGCACGGGCGCCTCCACGAGGCCGGGTACGATACCCCCGGGCCGGTACGGATGCTGGACATCCACCCCACGACGTTCTCCCGCGCCTACAACGGCGTCGCGAACCGCACGCTGTGGTTCCTCGCGCACCTGCTGTTCGACAACGCCAGCGAGCCGGTGTTCGACCCCGCCTGGTTCCGGCAGTGGGCCGCCTACGCCGAGTACAACCGTGCGTTCGCCGAGGCGATGGCCGAGGAGGCCGCGCAGGGCGCGAAGGTGATGGTCCAGGACTACCACCTGACCCTGGTGCCGGGACTGCTCCGCGACCTGCGCCCCGACGTGCGGATCGCCCACTTCAGCCACACGCCGTGGGCGCCGCCGGACTATTTCCGGATGCTGCCCGACGCCGTCGCGGTGGAGCTGCTGACCGGGATGCTCGGCGCCGACCACGTCGGTTTCCTCGCCGAACGCTGGGCCGACGCGTTCCTGGCCTGCTGCGCCGCCGTCCTGGGCGACCGGGTCCGCGTCGACGCGGCCGCCCGGACCGTGACCCACACTGCGGACGGCCGCGTGACCCGGGTGGCGGTGCACGCCCTCGGTGTGGACGGCGAGGCGCTGCTGCAGCGCGGCCGCCAGCAGGACGTGGCCGTGCGCGAGACGGCGCTGGAGGAGCTCCGCGGCGACCGCAAGATGATCCTGCGCATCGACCGCACGGAGCTGTCCAAGAACATCGTGCGGGGGCTCGCGGCCTACCGCGAGCTGCTGCGGACCCACCCCGAGTGGCGGGGTCGGGTCATCCACCTGGCGACCGCCTACCCGAGCCGGCACGACCTGCCCGAGTACCGCGAGTACACCGCGGCCGTGCAGCGGCTCGCCGGCGAGATCGACGCGGAGTTCGCGACGCCCGACTGGCAGCCGCTGCGGCTGGAGGTCAGCGACGAGTACCCCCGCTCGCTGGCCGCGTACCGGATCGCCGACGTGCTGATCGTGAACCCGGTCCGGGACGGCATGAACCTGGTCGCCAAGGAGGGCCCGATCCTGTCGCGCGACGGGATCGCACTGGTGCTGTCGCGGGAGGCCGGGGCGCACGCGGAGCTCGGCGAGGACGCCATCACGGTCAACCCGTACGACGTGGTGCAGACCGCCGAGGCGCTGCACGAGGCCCTGATGATGGACGACGACGAGCGGCGGCAGCGCAACGAGCGGCTGGCTACGGCGGCGACGCAGCTGACGCCGCAGGCGTGGTTCGCGGAGCAGGTCGCTGCGCTGGACGACTGAGGCGGCGGGCCGGGCGGGCCGCCCCCGACCGGCACCACCGGCGATCCCACCGGCCCGCGGGGCAACCAAGCCGCCCCACTCTCACGCGGCAGCCGTCCGCAGCACCTCCAGCAGCTCCCCGTACGGCCCCACCAGGAACGCCTCGTCCCCCTCGGCGAATACCGTCCCCCGGCGCGGCGGGTGCTCCAGCCGTCCGTCGGCCGCCCGCAGAATCGCCACGACCCGGGTGCGCGCGGACAGGTCCCGCATCGCCAGCCCCGCCAACCCGCCCGCGACCCGCAACCGCCCCACCAGGAACGTCGCCCGGCCCACGGAGAACGTGCCCAGCACGCCCAGGCCCAGCGCCGCGCCCACGAACCACGGCGCGGCCAGCGCGGACGTCGACCGCACCCAGCCGAAGCCGAAGCTGCGCCGCACCGTGTCCGCCAGCGAACGGTCGAACAGCCGCAGCACCACGGGCACGCCGGTCCACCGCTCCCCGAGCACGTCCCGCACCGCCAGGCCCACCTCGATGTTGACGAGGTCGTCGCTGGTCAGCACGGCGACGGCCGCGGCGGACGGCACCGCGACGGTCTCCAGCGCGGAGCGCTGCGTCGCGTCGGCGAACACCACCTGGACGCCCAGCTGCCGCGCGGCCGCGAGGTAGCGGTTGTGCTCGTCCCGCTCCACCACGACGACCGTCTGACCGAGCGCGATCAGCCGCTCGCAGACGCGCACCCCGAGGCTGCCGAGCCCGACGACCACGACGTGGTCGCGCATGTCGGTGGCGCGCCGCATGCCCAACGAGCGCTCCAGGCGCCGGCTGACGAGCAGGTCGGTGAGCAGCGCGAACGTCGTTGCCAGCAGCAGCGCCCCGACGATGATGGCGACGATGGCGTACACCCGGAGCCAGACCGGCTGCCCCCGGTAGTTGAAGTCGCCGTACCCGACGGTCGCCAGCGTCTCGGTCGCGAAGTACACGGCGTCCACGACGGACAGCCGGGCGTGCGTCACCGTGTCCTGCCAGCCGAGCCGCAGCACCACCGCCGACGTCGCCACCAGCAGCATCACCAGGACGACCACGATGCGGAACGCCCGACCGGCCTCCCGCACCACGGTCAGCGGCAGCCGGGCGACCGTCTTCAGGTCGCGGAGCAGGCCGCTGGGCTCCCGGGCGCCCCCGCCGGACGGCGCGCGGCCGTCGCCCTGCGGGCCCACGGGCGTCACGATGGGAGGCGCCCCGCCGACGACCGTGACGGCGTCGGGCTCCCCGAACAGGGTGACCCGGTCGCCCGCGTGCACCGGGTGGTCGCGGCCCGGGCAGACGACGAGGGCCGCACCCGGCGCCGCCGGCTGCACCGCAACGGGCGCCAGGTCGCCGAACAGCTCCCGCAGCGTGCCGTCGGCCGGCGCGACCGTCTCCGCGACGAGGAAGCTGGCGCCGGCCAGCTCCAGCGGGTGGGAGCGCTGCCGCAGGCAGGCCTCGACCACCGACGGGGCCGCCAGCTCGGCGACGTCCAGCACGCTGCCGGCGCCCGTCACCTCGGCGACGGCCCGCCCGACCGCGGCGTTCGCCATCTGCACCACCAGGCGGACGTCGGGCCGCAGCTCCCGGACGACCAGCGCCACTTCCAGCGTGAACAGCTCGCGGTCGTGCACGCAGACCACGGCGGCGGCGCCCGCGAGGCCGGCCTGCTGCAGCGTCTCGGTCGTGCGCGCGCTGCCGGACAGCAGCGGCACGCCCAGGGAGCCGACGGTCCGGACGAGCCGGGGGTCGGGGTCGTCGTCGACCACGACGACCCGGCTGCCCGCCGACCAGAGCTGCTCGACGGTCCGCAGCCCCACCCCGTGCAGGCCGCAGACGATGACGTGCCCGGTCCAGGTAGCGGGGTCGCCCAGCGGAGCCGCGGCGCCGTCGGTCACGGCGGGCTCAGTCACCGAGGGCCGCGACGAGCGCCGCGAGGAGGGCCACCGTGCCTGCGGGCCCGTCGACGACCAGGTCCGCCTGCGCCCGCACCTCGGGGACCGGCTCGCCGGCCGTCTCGGGGTGGACGAACAGCCCGGGCACCCCGTGCTCGCGCTGGTGCTGCAGGACGGCGACGGCCGGCAGGTCCCCCCGGTCGTCCCCGGCGAACAGCACGGCGGCCGGGCGGTGCAGCGCGATGAGCTCCGCGAGGGCGTGCCCCTTGTCCGTGCCGCGGGGGCGCAGCTCGACGCCGTAGCGGCCGTCGTCGGCCGCGAGCCCCTGCGCCACCGCCAGCGCGACCAGCGCCGGTCGCAGCGCGTCGAGCGCCGCCTGCGGGTCCGGCGCCCGCCGGGTGTGCACGACGAGGGCCAGGCCCTTGTCCTCGACGGTGACGCCGTCGGGCGCTGCAGCGAGCAGCTCCGGCAACGCGGCCCGGACGACGGCGAGGCCCGGCGCCGGCTCGGGGCTGGCGTACCCCTCGGCGGCGGACCATCGCTGCAACCCGTACTGCCCGAGCACCGTCAGCCCGCGGACGGCGGACAGCCCCAGCGTCTCGACCGGGAAGCGGACCTCGCGGCCCGTGATGAGGGCGACCGCCCCGACACGGTCCGCGAGCGACGCCAGCACCGGTAGCGCCCCCTCGGCCAGCCGTGCGGCGGCCGGGTCGGCCACGAGCGGGGAGAGCGTGCCGTCGACGTCCAGGGCCACGAGGGAGCGGGCGGGCTCCGCCAGGAGCGCGGCGAGCGCGGACCGCCCGGCGGCTGTCGACGGGTCAGGCAGCTGCACGGGCGCAGTCTGTCAAAGATGCCCGCCGGGCGGCGGGTGTCACGTCCAGTAGCGGGTCACGACCAGCGTCAGCGGGGCGGAGCCGGGTAGCCAGTCCGGCCGCGGCAGCAGCCGCTGGATGGCGGGCAGCCGGGCCTGCAGCTGCCGGGCTGCGTCCGCCATCCCGGGGTCGTAGTAGACGGTCGTGGCCCGGATGCGCCCGCGCAGCGAACCGACTCCGCCGACCGGCCAGCCGACGGCGCGGGCCTCGGCGGCGACCCGGTCGGCCAGGTCGCCGATCCGCGAGTTGTTGAGGACCAGCAGCGCGGGGAGCGCGGGCGCCGGGGCGGCAGCGGCGGCCGGGGCCTGACCACCGCCCGCCTGGGCACCCACCGGCTCCGGCACGGCGGGGAGCCCGGTGTCCACGGGGGCGGGCCCGGTCCCCGTCGGGGAGGGCGTGGGCGGCGGCGTCGGCGGCGCGGAACTCGGCGCGAGGAGGTCCGGCGTCGGCAGCGGGAGCGGCCCGAGGCCCCGCTGGAAGGACGTGGGGCCGGGGTTGCCGAACACGGCGTCCAGCACGAGTACCCCGCCGATGACGACGACGACCGCGATGGCGGGCGGGGCGAGGGTCCGCCACGGGCGCTGCCGCCGGCGTCGGCGCCGGGGAACCGTCGGACGGCGGAGGGGCGGCAGGTCCGGGCCCGGCTCCGCGCCCCCCTCGGTCATGCCGCGCTCAGCCGTCCGTGCCGAGGCGGCGCTGCGCGCGCGCCC